>NZ_JBYSZY010000001.1:0-350048 GCF_058787635.1 Variovorax sp. FW305-3-2-15-B-LB1
TCCCTCCCTCCCGCTGCGCGCACCGCCGCCGCGCTGGTCCTCGGCCTCGGCCTGGCCGCCAGCGCGGCCTTCGCCCAGGCCCCGGCCGGCCAGACGATGCGGATCCAGATCAACTCCGACATCCGCTCCACCGACCCCGGCGGCAACCGCGACGACAACACCGACAACGTGCTCATCCACGTGGTCGAAGGCCTGGTCGCGCTGCGCGAAGACACCTCGGTCGGCCCGATGCTCGCGAGCAAGGTCGACACCTCGGCCGACGGCCTGACCTACACCTTCACGCTGCGCGACGGCGTGAAGTTCCAGAACGGCGCGCTGCTCACGGCCGACGACGTGGTGTGGAGCTGGCAGCGCTACCTCAAGCCCACCAGCGGCTGGCGCTGCCTGCCCGAGTTCGACGGCAAGGGCATGACCAAGGTGCTCGCGGTGGAAGCGCCCACGCCGAAGACGGTGGTGTTCAAGATCGAGCGCCCGAGCGCGCTGTTTCTCACCATGATGGCGCGCCCCGACTGCGGCGGCGCCGCCATCCTGCACCGCAGCTCGCTGGGCGCTGACGGCCAGTGGAAGGAGCCCGTGGGCACCGGCCCCTACAAGATCAAGGAGTGGAAGCGCGGCCAGTACATCGAGCTCACGCGCTTCGACGGCTACAGCTCGCGCCCCGAAGCGCGCGACGGCCTCACGGGCGGCAAGAAGGCCGAGATCGAGAACCTGCGCTTCGTCGTCATTCCCGACTCGGCCGCGGCCAAGGCGGCGCTGTACAGCGGCGGCATCGACGCCTTCATCAGCCCCAGCCCCGCCGACGTGGTCGAGATGCGCGGGCGCAGCGACGTGCGCGTCGACACCACGCCGGTGATGACCATGGTGGCCCTGCTCCTGCAGACCACCGACCCGCTGCTGAAGGACGTGCGCATCCGCCGCGCGCTGGCACTGGCGCTGGACACGCCCGAGATCGCCAAGTCGGTCACCGAGGGCCTGTCGGCCGTCAACAACTCGGTCGTGCCCTCGTCCAGCCCGTTCTACAGCCCCGTGCAGGCCGGCGGCTACAAGCGCGACATCGCCGGTGCCAAGAAGCTGCTGGCCGAGGCCGGCTACCGCGGCCAGCCGATCAAGCTCGTCGCCAACAAGCGCTACGAGGCGCTGTACTCGGCCGCCGTGCTGGTGCAGGCCATGGCCTCCGAGGCCGGCATCAACATCGAACTCGAAGTGCTCGACTGGGCCACACAGCTCGACCGCTACACCAAGGGCCAGTACCAGAGCATGGCCTTCATCTACTCGGCGCGCATCGACCCCTCGCTCAACTACGAGATGGTGTCGGGCGACAAGGCCACGCAGCCGCGCAAGGTGTGGGACAACGCCGCCGCGCAGACCCGGCTCACCGAGAGCATGGTCTCGCGCGACAAGGTGCGCCGCCAGGTGCTGTTCGACGAGCTGCACAAGCAGATGCTGCAGGACGTGCCGATGGTCGTGCTCTTCAACGCCAGCGACGCCACCGCCATGCGCAAGAGCGTGGCCGGCTTCAAGGGCTGGGCGCCGGCCAAGCCGCGGTTCTGGAACGTCCGGCTCGACGCGCGCGGCTGACGGGGCGCCGCCGCCATGCTTGCCTACCTCTTGCGCCGGATCGCCATGACGGTCCCGACGCTGCTGCTGGTGTCGATTGCCGTCTTCACGCTCATGCGGCTGATTCCGGGCGACCCGGTGCAGCTCATGCTCGGCGAAGGCGCCGACCCCGCGCAGCTCGAACTCGCCCGCCAGCAGATGGGGCTGGACCAGCCCCTGGTCACCCAGTACGTCGTGTGGCTGCGCCACGCGCTCACCGGCGACCTGGGCGTGTCGACCACCAACGGCCTGGCCGTGCTGCCGCTGATCTGGGAGCGCTTTCACGTGAGCGCCGTGATCGTGCTCACCGCCGTGGCGCTGGCCTCGCTGATCGCCGTGCCCGCCGGCCTCGTCGCCGCCTGGCGCAAGGACCGGCCGACCGACCTCGCCATCATCGGCGCGGCCACGCTGATGCTGTCGGTGCCGAGCTTCTGGCTCGGCCTGCTGCTGTTGATGTTCTTCGGCCAGTACCTGCACTGGCTGCCGGTGGTGGGCTACGTGCCCATGTCGGAAGACTTCTCGCAGGGCCTGCTGTACGTCATCTTGCCGATCGTCACGCTGGTGCTGGTCGAGACCGGCGTGCTCACGCGCATGTCGCGCGCCAGCACCATCGAGGTGCTGCGGCTCGAATACGTGACGCACGCGCGCGCCAAGGGCGTGCCCGAGTCGCAGGTGCTGCGCCGCCATGTGCTGCCCAACGCCTTCAACCCCACGCTCACCATGATCGGCCTCATCCTGGGCCATCTGCTGAGCGGCATCGCGGTGCTCGAAACGGTGTTCACCCTGCCCGGCCTGGGCCGCCTGATGATCGATTCGATCTTCGCGCGCGACTACCCGGTGCTGCAGGGCTGCCTGCTGTTCACGGCCTGCATCTACGTGGTCATCAACCTGATCGTGGACATGTGCTATCCCCTCTTCGATCCCCGGGTGTCGGTGCAGTGAAAAAGCTCAAGACCCATACCCTCGTGGGCGGCGTGCTCATCGGCGTGCTGCTGGTCCTGGCGCTGGTGGCCGCGCTGTGGACGCCCTACAACCCGCTGGGCATCGACCTGCGCGGCAAGCTGCAGCCGCCCTCGGCCGCGCACTGGCTGGGCACCGACGAGTTCGGGCGCGACGTGGCCAGCCGCGCCATGCGCGCGGCCTCCACCAGCGGCCTCATCGCGCTGCTCACGGTGGCGCTGGCCACCGCCGTCGGCCTCGTGGTGGGCGTGCTTGCCGGCTTCGTGCGCGGCTGGACCGACCGCGTGCTCATGGCCTTCAACGACACGCTGCTGGCCTTTCCGGGCCTGCTGCTGGCGCTGGGCGTGATGGTGATCGTGGGCGCCAACCAGTGGGGCATCGTGCTCGCGCTGAGCATGGCCTACGCGCCCTCGGTGGTGCGCGTGGTGCGCGGCACCGTGCTGTCGCTGCGCGAGCGCGAGTACGTCGAGGCCTCGCGCATGATCGGCAACGGCGAGATCTACACCATGTGGCGCCACATCCTGCCCAACTGCGTGGCGCCCGTCGCCGTGCTGGCCACCAGCATGTTCGGCTGGGTGCTGCTGTCGGAAAGCGCCCTGAGCTTTCTCGGCCTGGGCGTGCCGCCGCCCGCGCCCACCTGGGGCAACATGCTCTCCAGCGCACGCCCCTACATGGCCTCGGCCGTGTGGCTGTGCCTGGTGCCGGGCCTGTGCATCGCGCTCACGCTGCTGGGCATCAACCTCCTGGGCGAATCGCTGCGCGACCGGCTCGACCCGCGCACGGAGAAGTCATGACCCATCCCTCTACTTCCGCATCGCCCGTGCTTTCCGTGCGGCACCTGAAGATCGACCTGCACGGCGGCGCCCAGACGCTGGTGCACGACCTCTCGTTCGACGTGCGCCCCGGCGAGTTCCTTGCCGTGGTGGGCGAATCGGGCAGCGGCAAGACCATGGCCGCGCGCGCCATCCTGCAGCTGCTGCCGCCCGGCATCGCGCAAAGCGGCGGGCAGATCGTGTTCGACGGCGAAGACCTGAGCACCCGCGACGTGAAGGCCATGCGTTCCATCCGCGGGCCCGGCATCGGCATGGTGTTCCAGGAGCCGATGGTCTCGCTCAACCCGGTGCACCGCATCGGCGAGCAGATGGCCGAGGGCCTGCGCATGCACACGAAGCTGTCAGCCACCGAGATTCGCGCGCGCTGCCTCGACATGCTGCGGCGCGTGCAGATCGCCGACCCCGAGCGCTGCCTGCACGCCTACCCGCACGAGTTCTCGGGCGGCATGCGCCAGCGCATCATGCTGGCCAGCGTGATGCTGCTCAAGCCCCGCCTGCTGATCGCCGACGAGCCGACCACCGCGCTCGACACGCTGAGCCAGCGCGAAGTGCTCGACCTCATGGTCGGCCTCGCGAAGGACCAGGGCACGGCCGTGCTGCTCATCACGCACAACCTCGGGCTGGTCGGGCGCTATGCGCAGCGCGCCATCGTGCTGGAAAAAGGCAAGCTCGTGGAGACGGGCGACGTGCCCGCCATCCTCGTCGACCCGAAGCAGCCCTACACCCGCAAGCTGGTCGACGCCCTGCCGCGCCGCCAGGCTGCGAAGCCGGCCCCGGCCACGGCGCAGCAGCCGCTGGTGCAGGTGCGCGGCCTGTGCGTGAGCTACCCCGGCGCGCGCGCGGGCTTCTTCAAGCGCCATGCGCCGGTGCAGATCATCGACCGGCTCGACCTGGACATCCACCCCGGCGAGATGGTCGCGCTGGTGGGCGGCAGCGGCTCGGGCAAGACCACGCTGGGCCGCGCCATTCTGCGGCTCGCGCCGTCGCACGCAGGGCAGATCCTGTTTCGCGGCGACGACGTGCGCAGCGCCGACCGCGCCGCGCTGCACCGCTTCCGGCTCGCCTGCCAGCTGGTGTTCCAGGACCCGTTCTCGTCGCTCGACCCGCGCATGCGCGTGCAGGAGATCGTGGCCGAGCCGCTGCGCCACCTGCCCGCGCTCGATGCCGCCGCGCGCGTGAAGCGCGTGCACGAAACGCTCGACGAAGTCGGCCTGGACGGCCTGGGCGCGCGCTACCCGCACGAGCTCTCGGGCGGCCAGCGCCAGCGCGTGGCGATTGCGCGCGCGCTGGTGCGCCGGCCCGCCTTCGTGGTGGCCGACGAGCCCGTGTCCGCGCTCGACATGACCATCCAGGCGCAGGTGCTGCGCCTGTTTCAGAGCCTGCAGGCGCACCACGGCTTTGCGTGCCTCTTCATCAGCCACGACCTCGCGGCTGTCGAGCAGATCGCCGACCGCGTCGTCGTGATGGAGCGCGGCCGCATCGTCGAGCAAGGCCCGCGCGACGCCGTGTTCGACCAGCCGAGCCATGCCTACACGCAGGCGCTGCTGGCGGCCACGCCCCGGCCGCTTGCGTCGCTGGCCGAACCCGTCCTTCGCCCTCCCGAGAAAGTGTTTGCGTGACTGCCAACCCCTTGCCCGCCACTTGGCTGAACCCCACCGCCCCGCCCCCGCTCGATCCGCAGATCGTCGAGTTCATGCGCCTCATGGCGGCCGAGGGCGGCCGCTACCCGAAGCGCCACACCATCCCGATCGCCGAAGGCCGCGCCAACGCCGAGAAGGTGCGCGCGCCGTGGACCGAAGGCGGCCCGACGATGGCGCGCACGGTCGAACAGCAGGTGCCCACGCGCCACGGCAACGTGCGCATCCGCGTGCACTACCCCAAGACGCGCTCGCTGCAGGGCGCGCTGGTCTACATCCACGGCGGCGGCTTCGTGCTGTTCAGCCTCGACACCCACGACCGCGTGATGCGCGAGTACGCGGGCCGCGCGGGCATCGCCGTCATCGGCATCGACTACACGCGGGCACCCGAGGCACAGTTTCCGCAGCCGCATGATGAGTGCGTCGACGTGATGCGCTGGCTCGCGACGAACGCGGGCGCGCTCGACATCGACCCCGCGCAGCTCTTCATCGGCGGCGACTCGGCGGGCGCCAACCTGTCGGTGGGCGCCTGCCTCGTGCTGCGCGACGCGGGCGAGCCGCTGCCCCTGGGCATGCTGCTGAACTACGGCGCCTACAGCACCGAGCTGTACCGCGAGTCGGTGGTGCGCTACGGCGCGGGCGAGTACGGCCTGTCGTTGCACATGATGGTGTGGTTCTACGGCCTGTACCTGCGCCGGCCCGAAGACTTTCGCGACCCGCGCCTGGCCAGCCTCACGGCCCGGCTCGAGGGCCTGCCGCCCGCGTGCCTGGCGATCACCGAGTGCGACCCACTGCACGACGACAGCGTGCTCATGGCCGCGCGCCTGCGCGAGGCCGGCGTGGCCGTGACCGATGTGCTCTACCCCGGCACCATCCACGGCTTTCTGGAAGCGGTGTCGATCGCCGACGTGGCGGGCCGCGCCTTCGACGACGCCGCCCGCTGGATGCACGCGCTGGCCGCGCGCTGAAGCCTTCGCCATGTACACGCCCAAGCCGTACACCGAGGACGACCTTGCGACGCTGCACGCCGGCATCCGCGCGTGGAGCTTCGGCACGCTCATCACCGTGGGCCCATCAGGCGCCAGCGCCACGCACCTGCCCTTCCTGCTCGACGCGCAAGACGACGGTCCCGGCCTGCTCACCACGCACCTGTCGAAGAAAAACCCGCAGTTCGACGAACTGCGCGCGGGCGCCGAAGTGCTCGCCATCTTCCAGGGGCCGCATGCCTTCGTCACGCCCAGCTGGTACGTGAAGCAAAGCACCTTCCCGACCTGGAACTACACCGCGATCCACGCGCGCGGCACACCCCGCGTGATCGAGGAGCGCATGGCCATCCATGCCGTGCTGCGCCGCACCGTCGCGCTGTACGACACGCCGCTGGGCGGCAACTGGGACTTCGACGCCATGCCCTTCGACTTCGTGGCGCCGCGGCTGGACATGATCGCGGCGGTCGAGATTCCGGTGCGCGTGCTCGAAGGCAAGTTCAAGCTCAACCAGGACCGCTCGGAAGACGATCGCAAGGGCGTGATCGCCGCGCTGGAACGGCTGGGCGATCCGCAGGGCGTGGCTGTGGCCGGGCTCATGCGACAGCAGATGGCGTTGACGGTGGCGGGCTGAATCGCGGCGGCACAATCGTCCGCGTGCCACGCCTACTTCACCTTCTGACCGCCGGCCTCGCGCTCGCATCCTCCTTCGCCCACGCGGCCGACCCGGTGCTGCTCGTCACCTCGCCCGTCGCGCTGCAGGCCGCCGAGAAAGCCGGCGCCGGTTTCGGCCGCTGGTTCGACGTGCCCTCTGCGGCCAGCGGCATCGCCACCAACCAGGCGCTCGCACGCTCGCACGCCTGGCAATCGATCGCCGATCCGCTGAAGACCAGCCTCGCCGCCCTGCAGCGCCGCGACCCGCAGGCCGGCGTCGGCATTGCGCGCTACCCGCACCGGATCTTCGATGCGCGCTGGCTTGCCAGCCCCGACGCCTTCTTCGAACTGGTCGGCGTGGCCAACCGCATGGACCGCCGCCCCTTCCAGCCCGGCGCCTGCGGCGAGACGCGGCTCGTGTACCGGCTCGCCTACCGCTCGGCCGCGATGCAGTCGCGCCTGCCGATGACCGTCGCCGTCGAGCTGCGCGGCGATGCGCCCGATGCCGACGGCAGCTGCGCCAGCGCGGCGCGGCGTTGGCAGCCACCACAGGCGTCGATGAAAGACGAGGCCCTCGGCCGCTGGCTCGTATCGGCCGACGGCCCGCTCGCGCCGCAGCAGCTCGCGCAGGCCCGCATCTCGCAGGTGACGACCAACCTGCAGAGCGTGCGCTGGCCCTCGGCCGTGCGGCCCGACCTGGGCGGCCACGCCGAGTACCTGCTGCGTGCCTTCCGCTGGAACGCGGGCACGCAGCGCTTCGACGCAGGCCCGCTCGAGAACACGCCCGACGTCGCGAAGCTCAAGGCCGACGCCCCGCTGCGCAAGGCGCTGCTGCAATGGCTGCAGCAGCCCGACACGCTGCGCGCGCTCGACAGCGCCACCGTGCGCATCCCCGATCGCTTCCTGGCGACCGAGTCGGTCTCAGTTGCGCCGCGCGGCCTCGAGCGCCTGGCGAACCGCCCTTTCGAACAGCTGTTCGCACCCGGCGACTGGCAGCCCGTGCCCGGCAGCCGCACGCTGCAGTCACCGCAGGCCGTGCTGCGCCGTCTCGACGACCTGAGCTGCGCGGGCTGTCACCAGAGCCGCGCGGTTGCGGGCTTTCATCTGTTGGGCGTGGACCGGCGCGGCGCCTCGCGCACCTTCACGACCGGCAACGCGCTCGCGCTGCCGCACTCGCCGCACCTGCAGGATGAGTTGGCGCGGCGCGAACGCTATGTGAAGGCCACGTTGACGACGCCCGTGCCCGACCCGTTCCGCCCGCTGGCCTCGTCGGACGATGCGAACGCCTTGCCCGACAAAGCCACCGTCGGCGCCAGCTGCGAGCCCACGCGCATCACCGCCTCGGCCGACCCATGGCGCGACCGCGCGCAAAAGCTGCCACGCACCGCCACCACGACCTGCGAAGGCGCGGATTCGGTCTGCGAGAAAACCTCGGTCGGATTCCCCGGCGGCATGTGCTCGGGTCGCTGCGATCCGAAAGACCCGAACGGCACCTGCGGCGGCATCGCCATCCTCAGCGACTTCAACCAGTGCCTGGCAGCGAAGCAACCCTTCGGCGATTGCCTGAGCAAGCACACGCGACCCGGCAACCTGCGCAGCTGCTCGGCGCAACAGCCTTGCCGCGAGGACTACATCTGCGCGCAGGCCGAAGGCCAGCCCGAAGGACGCGGGGCGTGCATTCCGCCCTACTTCCTGTTCCAGATGCGGGTGGACGGGCACTCCTGAACTGAGCGAGCGCGAGGACCCGCGCTCAGCTTTCTTCGTACCACCTGTCCTTCGCCAGCATCACCCGGTGGTGCCCGCACCCCGACGGCATCATCGGAAAGCAGTTCTCCTGCGCCGCCACCTGCACGTCGAGAAAGAACGGCCCCTTGCTCTCCAGGCATTCGGCCAGCGCCTCTTCCAGCTCCGCCGGATCGGACACGCGTCGCGCCCCCCAGCCAAAGGCCTTGGCCAGCGCCACGAAGTCGGGCAGCGCCTCGTTCCAGCTGTGGCTCAGGCGGTTGCCGTGGTTCAGCTCCTGCCACTGGCGCACCATGCCCATGTAGCCGTTGTTGCTCAGCACCAGCTTCACGGCCGTTCCGTGCTGCATCGCCGTCGACAGCTCCTGGATGTTCATCAGCACCGAGGCGTCGCCGCTCACGCACACCGTGAGCGCGTCGGGGTGACCGATCTGCGCGCCGATGGCTGCGGGCAGCCCGTAGCCCATGGTGCCGGCGCCGCCCGAGGTGAGCCAGTGGCGCGGGCTGTCGAAGCGCAGGTACTGCGCGGCCCACATCTGGTGCTGGCCCACGTCGGTCGAGACGATCGCGTCGCGGCCCGCGATGGCCCGCTGCAGCGATGACATCAGCTGCTGCGGCAGGATCTCTTCGGTCGACGGCGTGAAGGCCAGGCAGTCTTCGGCGCGCCAGCGCTCGATGCGCGCCCACCACGGCGCCAGCCGCTCGGGCGCAAAGTTTTCGGGCAGCAGCCCCAGCAGCGCTTCGACGATGGCGCCGCAGTCGCCCACCATCGGCACGTCGACGTGCACCACCTTGTTGATGCTGCCGGGGTCGATGTCGATGTGGATCTTGCGGGCGTGCGGACAGAACTCGTCGAGCTTGCCCGTCACGCGGTCGTCGAAGCGCGCGCCCACGCACACCACCAGGTCGGCCTCGTGCATCGCGAGGTTGGCTTCGAGCATGCCGTGCATGCCCAGCATGCCGACGAACTTCGGATCGGACGCGGGGAACGCGCCCAGCCCCATCAGCGTGAGCGTGCACGGCGCGTGCAGCCGGTGCACGAGCTGCGTGAACGCCTCGCAGGCCGCCGGCCCCGAGTTGATGAGCCCGCCGCCGCCGTAGAGCACCGGCCGGCGCGCGGTCGAGATCAGGTCGGCGGCGCGCTGCAGCATCGCCCGCGGCGGCAGCGGCGCGCGACCCGTGCGCAGCGCGCGCAGCGGGGCCGGCGCGGCGCCGTGCGTGAGGCGCATCAGCTGGATGTCCTTCGGCACGTCGAGCAGCACCGGACCGGGGCGGCCGGTGGTGGCGATGTCGAGCGCGCGGCGCACCAGCGCGGGCACGTCGTCGGCCGCGCGCACCTGACGGTTCCACTTGGTCACCGGGCGCGACATGCCCAGCGCGTCGCTTTCCTGGAAAGCCTGCGTGCCGATCACCGCCGTCGACACCTGCCCGCTGATGCACAGCACCGGCACCGAATCGCTCATCGCGTCGAGCAGCCCCGTGATCGTGTTGCCTACGCCCGGCCCCGAGGTGACCAGCACCACGCCGACGCGGCCCGTGCTGCGCGCATAGCCCTCGGCCGCATGCACCGCCGCCTGTTCGTGGCGCACCAGCACATGGCGCAGCCGGGGTTCGCCGTGCAGCGCGTCGTACAGCGGCAGCGCCGCGCCGCCGGGGTAGCCGAAGATCGTGTCGACGCCGCACGCGACCAGCGTGTCGAGCAGCGCTTCGGCGCCGTTGCGCACGCGGAGTGGGGTCTCGGGCATGGCCGGCGAGAGGGAGGGCGAGGATGTGGGGGGAAGGTCGAGCAGTCGCATGCCGTCAATTCTTCCGCTCTTGAGGCAGAATTTGCTTCTTTCTTTTGGCTGTTTAAGCTCGAAACATGAAAACTAATCGCCAAACATCGACAGACAACGAAGGATCTTTCGACAAGACCGATCTGGCGATCCTGCGGGTGCTGCTGCTCGACTCGCGCAAGACCCTGCAGGAGATCGGCAACGAGGTCGGCCTGTCGCCCACCAGTTGCTGGACGCGCATCAAGAAGCTCGAGGCCTCGGGCGTCATCAAGCGCTACACCGTCGACGTCGACCCGGCCAAGCTCGGGTACCACGATTCGGTCATCGTGCAGGTCACGCTCGAGAGCCACACCGACGAAACCCTGTACGACTTCGGCCGCACCCTCGCCACCATTCCCGAGATCCAGGAGGCCTACCTCGTGTCGGGCGACTACGACTACTACATCCGCATCGCCGTGCGCGACACGCGCGACTACGAGCGGCTGCTGCGCGAGAAGCTCTACAAGATCCCCGGCATTCGCCACAGCAAGTCGCACTTCGTGCTGCGGGTGCTGAAGGAAGCGACGGTGCCGCTGATCTGACAGGTCGACGGGCCCGCATGAACGAATGGTGGGTACGATCGCCGACGAACGGCCCTTCACAGACGCCATCCCTTTCCATGAGATCGACTTCGGAACATCGAACCCTGATCGTCCTGAGCGGACTGCCCGGCACAGGCAAGACCACCATCGCGCGCGAACTCGTGACGCGCGCCCCGTCGGTGTACCTGCGCATCGACGCCATCGAGCACGCACTGAAAACCGCAAGCGGGCGCACTGACGACGTGGGCCCGGCGGGCTACGTCGTGGCCTACGCGCTGGCTCGGTCCAACCTTGCGCTCGGCATGTCCGTGGTCGCTGATTGCGTCAACCCGCTGTCGGTCACGCGTGAGGCGTGGCGGGCCGTGGCGGCCGAGACGTCATTGCATCTGGTAGAGGTTGAGGTCGTGTGCTCTGACGTCGTTGAACATCGCAGGCGGGTGGAGCACCGGGAAGCCGACATGGCGGGCTTTGCGTTGCCGAGCTGGGAGGCTGTGCTTGGGCATGACTACGAGGCTTGGGATACGAGTCGCCTAGTCATCGACTCGGCGCTGGTGAGCGCAAGTGAGGCGGCGGACCTGATCTGGCGGCGCATGCGTGAGCGGTAAATCGATGCGCTCCCGTTTCATCGACGCCTTCCTGGGCGCCATCGTGCTCGGCCCCTGGGCGGCGATGTTTGCCTATCTGGGCCTTGCACCGTTGGCCGCGTACTGGCTCGACGGCACCAAGCATCGCACGGGCGCCAGCCGCGGTTCTTCCTATTGGTGGAGCTTCCCGGACGCCGTGGCCGCGCAGTACCCGATGCTCACCTGGCTGCTCGAGCTCAAGAGCCATGTCGTTGTGTGGAGTTGCCTGGCTGGCATGGTGATCGGGCCGGTGGTTGCGTGGATCATGAGCAGCCGCTTGAACCGCATGCGTCGCGGCATTCGCTAGTATTTTTTTGAATGAACGATCGTCCATGAATCCGACCGCAGAGATCTCGGTGCAACCGGCCAAACTCGATGAATGGAAGACCTATCGAGACCTGCGTCTGCGGGCGTTGCTCGACTCGCCGGACGCCTTCGGAAGCACGTACGAGGCAGAGGCCACGAGAACCGATGCGATGTGGTCCGCTCGCATTGCTGCGGCGACTTCGTCGGGGAAAGACCGTGTGCTTTTCGCGTTCAACCGCACCGACGCCTGCGGCCTGATCTGGTGCAAGGTGTCCGGCGATGAACCGACTGTCGCTCATCTGTTTCAGATGTGGGTCGACCCCGCCTCACGAGGCATCGGGGCCGGTCGCGCCTTGCTTGAAGAAGCGGTTTCCTGGGCAGCGCGTGCAGGGATGAAGCGCGTCGGCCTGGGGGTCACTGTCGCAGACACGCCCGCGATGCGCCTGTACATGGCGTGCGGCTTCCGACCCGATGGTGCGTTGGAGCCGCTGCGGGAACACTCGCATCTGATGGTGCAGCCGATGAGCCTTGCACTCGGGCCCGTTGGCTCGACGAACTGAATTCCGCCATCGGCCGCCTTGCCTTCGTTTAAGCTCAACTGACAAAACGCTCTCTGAGGTTTCGCCATGCTCCAAATGCGCCCCGGGTGTGAATGCTGCGACCGAGACTTGCCGCCGGATTCGGCCGATGCCCGCATCTGTTCTTTCGAGTGCACGTTCTGCATTGATTGCGCGAACCAACGCATGGCGGGCACATGCCCGAACTGCGGCGGAGAGTTGGTGCCGCGCCCGTCGCGGCCGGCGGCCAAACTTGCAAAGTTTCCGGCATCGACCACGCGGGTGTTCAAGCCTGAGGGGTGCGCGGCGGCATCGTGAAAGGCCTCGCCAGATTCGTCCCATCGACGACTGCTAGTGGCCAAGAAGAGCGGACCTTGATGGCTACGTCGCGAGGCTCTGCGCAACTGTTCAGACAAAGTCCTTCCATCCAAGTTCGCTCGGGAGAAATCATGGAATGGTCACCGATTTCTGCCAGAGAGCTTGAGGCCTTGGTGGAACTCCAACTCTCAGAGTGCACGCTGACGGAGCGGGAGATTTTTGCGCAGTACCGCATTCCATTTCGTCTCGCGGCTATCGAGCGCTCCGGTGAATTCGAGAGCGTCTTTGTTGTCGCGATGCACCGCAGCGTCGCCATGTACTTCGAGGATGTAGAAGAAGGGTTCAATCTTTCTCCACTGCGCTCTGATGGTTCGATTGCGCAGCCTGGATGGCGGCAATGGAGTCTTCAAGAAGCACTCAATAATCTTGTCCTCCCGCAGCCTGAATAGGCTGGGCTGCGGCCAACGGTGGACTTTCATCGAAGCTTCAGAATTTGGGTAGAAGCGCTCTATATTGCAGCATGCCTTATCGGATTCGATTGCCTGAAACGTACCTGTTGGTTCACTCAGCCAACACGCACAGCGGCCGCTGGACGGCAGAGGTTCTTCGCGCGTGTCACCAGGTTGGAATCGACTTGGAATCCATAGAGATCGTCGATGAGGAACAGGCCACAGCAGCAGGCGACCTTGCTAGCGTCGTCTTGAAGATCTGCGATCGGGTGTCTCCTGAAACCGGCCAGCGCCTGCGAAATGAGGTGCAAGCTGGCTGTCCGCAGGGCGTATCGGCTCGGCTGATAAGGGCCGTCTCACCGGGAGATTTTTCCCTTGAGCCAGGAGGCATCTCCACCGCATATTTCAGACGTGAGTTCGCAGTGAACAGCTGCATGATCTTTCACACAACAAGCTGCGTAAGGCTCACACACCGTGCCACCGGTCGCAGCGTGCGCAGCACGGCGCATCGCTCTAGGGCTCTCAACTCCGAAGAGGCACTCTTCCTCTTGGAGTCCCTTATGAGGAGCGGCACCGAGGTGGCATAGTCGTCCGCTTTCAGCTAGGAGAAGACGTTGAGACCATGAACCCTCAAAACATTCCGCTTCGCCTCGTCGTGGTAGTCGCTCTCACCATCTCACATGTTGGATTAACCATGTCGCAGGCCCTCATTTTGAAAGTCGGAGACACCGGGTCGCATGCCGAACTGGCAGCAAGGCCGAATCCAGAAGGCTTGGTGTTGCTGCACAACCCCGGCATCTCTGCTTTGCTCGCTCGGGCCGAGTCGCTCAAGGGTTCTACTCTCACGGGCAGCGAGAAGAAGCGTATCGCGGACAGTGCCCCCGTGATCGCTACACCGAAGTCAGTTGCAGAGGCAACCATTCAGAAGCGCGGGTATGAATAGCACCAACGCGTTGAGCTCAAGCGATTCGTTGGGAAGCCCGCACGGCTGAAGACGGCCAAGCAGACACTAAATATCTACATGACAAAGCTGCTGACCATCAATCTTCGGCGCGGCATCCCTGCACCGGAAGCGGTTCCTCATCAAGCGGATCTGACTAGGCTATTTGACGACTTGAACGTTGGACTCAATGAGGGGCAGCTTTGCGAACCGAATTGGGGGCGGATGAGGGTCACCCTTCGAGATGATCGGGAAAGCCCTGCGGGGCTGACCGACTTCATCATGACGGTCCCCTTTTGGATCGTCTCACGGCGGTTTGCGCTCCTCTTGGAAGCGCATCAGTGCCAATGCGAGTTTCTTCCCCTAGAGATTACCTATCGCAAGAAGATTCTGATGGGTGAGTTTTTTGCTCTCAATGTCTTGACGGTGGAGGACGCGGCGATCGATTTGGCTCATTCAGAATTTGATCCGCGACTACTTAAGCATGGCTTGATGAGGGAGGTGACGAAGCTCGTTCTCAAACCCGATGCATTGACCTCTACGTCGCTCGCATACCTGCCGCAAATTGGCCAGATTGCGGTGCAAGATGAACTGTCGCAAGAATTTGAACGAGAACTCGTTGGCGTGAAATTCGTAGATCCCGCAGCCTTCACAAGTTGATGAGGCGTATCAGTGACTAACACTGATTTCTGCGCAAGCATCTGCTTTGCACCGGTTCAGCCTCCGTCTCAAGCATGAACGACTTCTCACCTTACCGCCCCTGATTTCTCCGACCACACCCCATGCACCAATCACTCGGCCTCGTCTCCTTGGTGGTCCCCGACTACGACAAGGCGCTCGAATTCTTCGTCGGCACGCTGGGCTTCGAACCCGTCGAAGACACCCCCGTGCCCGGGCAAGGAAAGCGATGGGTCGTGGTCAAGCCGCAGGGCGGACAAGGGGCCTGCCTTCTCCTGGCGCAAGCGTCGGCGCCAGAACAGCAACGCGCCATCGGCGACCAGGCCGGCGGCCGTGTGTTCCTGTTCCTGTACACGGACGACTTCTGGCGAGACTACGAAAAGTACAAGGCCGCAGGCGTCGAGTTCGTCCGCCCGCCGGAGGAGCAGCCGCACGGGGTCGTGGCTGTCTTCAAGGACCTGTGCGGGAACATGTGGGACCTGATCCAGCCCAATGCCAGCAACAGGAGCTGGCAGCTGTAAGAATGGCCTCGCTCCCTTTCACGAACCTCACTCTTCACCCGCGAAAGAACCGCCCATGACCGAGACCGCCAAGGTAAAAGGACCCGCCTCGTACTTCCCCTCCATCGAGAAGACCTACGGCCAGCCGATCGCGCATTGGATGGACATTCTTCAGGCGGCGGGCCCGCTGAAGCACATGGAGCTCGTGAGCCAGCTCAAGACCCAGCACCAGATGGGTCATGGGCATGCGAATGCGTTGGTTGCAGCGTTTCTTGCGAAGAAGTAGCACGCGCCATCGGCGCCGAGAACGCATGCCTTCGGCCCACGGCGGTGCGAACGGCTGACGACGCGTTTCCTTTTCGTCGCAACTGTCATCTTCGACGCCCCGACATGCGCCTCTTTCACTTCAGCGAAGACGGGCTGATCGACCAGTTCACGCCACGCTCTGTGCGCCAGCCGGCACTGCGCAGGCCCGGCCAGGAATGGCTCAACGGTCCGCTCGTGTGGGCCATCGATGCCGATCACCAGCGGCTGTATCTCTTTCCGAGAGAGTGCCCGCGCATCGTTGTCTGGGCGCACTCGGCATCGAGCCACGATGATCGAATGGCGTGGATGGGCGATCTTCCGTGCGGCGTACAGGCCGTTGCTTTCATAGAGCGAGCCTGGGTGGATCGCCATCGATCTGGCTCGATCTTCCGCTACGAGTTTCCCGTCCACTCGTTCGAGTGCATTGAGGACGCAGGCATGTTCGTCAGTCGAAGCGTGGTGCGTCCGCTGGGCTGCGAAAGAATCGCGAATCTTCCCCTGGCCTTGAACGACAGCCACACCGAGTTGCGAGTTGTCGATTCGTTGCTCCCTTTGCGTGATGTCTGGAACAGCACGCTGCACGCGAGTGGCATACGCTTGCGCAATGCGTCGGGTTGGGCCTGACCTCAATGCCCAACCGAGGGCAAGTGGTCATCTCGATCTGTTGCCCTTCGACAGTACACACCTCATCCTCACCCAGGAGGCACCATGCAGCTTCACACCGCCCGCATCTTCGTCCAGGACCTCGCCCTCGCCGCCCGCTTCTATGAAGAGATCCTCGGCCTGCCCCTGAAGGCCGACGGACGCGGCCAGGGCTTTTGCGTGTTCGACGCAGGACCCATGAGCCTGGTGGTCGAAAGTGTCGACGCAGATGCCCCTGCAGAAGACCAAGCCCTGGTAGGCCGCTTCACAGGCCTGTCTTTCGACGTGGACAACATCCAGTCGAAGTACACAGAACTCTCGTCACTCGGCGTCGCCTTCAGCGGCCTCCCCGAGCCGCAGTCCTGGGGCGGCATCCTCGCCACATTGCGCGACCCCGCCGGCAACGAGCTTCAACTGGTGCAGCTGCCCCGAACGTAGCCATTGGTGCACAGTCGTCATACAATGAGAATAATTCTTATTTGGATGGCTTGGCCACCGCACTACGTCCGCCATGGCCGCCGATCCCGCTCTGCACCCGCACATCCACACCCTCTATAGCGAGCACCACGGGTGGCTGCAGGGCTGGCTGCGCAGGAAGCTCGGCAACGCCTTCGATGCGGCAGACCTCGCACAAGACACCTTCCTGCGCATCCTCACCGCGCCAGACCACACGCCCGAGAAGCAGTGCGACTGGCAATTGCGGGAGCCGCGCGCCTACCTGACGGTGGTCGCCAAGCGGTTGCTGGCCAACCTGTACCGCCGGCGTTCGCTGGAGCAGGCCTACCTCGAGGCCTTGAGCGCGTTGCCCGAGCCGCTCGCGCCCTCGCCCGAGCAGCAGGCGATCATTCTCGAAACCCTGCAGGAAATCGACGCGATGCTCGACGGCCTGGCGCCGCCGGTGCGCCAGGCTTTCCTGATGGCGCAGCTCGAAGGGCTGGGCTATGCGGAGATCGCCGCGAAGCTGGGCGTGAGCGAGCGCACCGTCAAGCGCTACATGGCCGAGGCCATGGCCCGCTGCATCCTGCTGGTCGCGTGACGGTGCAACGCACGATGGCGGTCGGGGTCGACAAGGCCGTCGCCCTGCAGGCGGCGCAATGGTTCGTCCTGCTGCAGTCGGGCGAGGCCACGGCGGCCGAGCGCACGCAATGGACGCGCTGGCGGGCGGCCGACCCCGCGCACGAAGCGGCCTGGCAGCGCGCCGAGCAAGTCAGCGGCAAGTTCGGCAGGCTGCCGGGCGCGCTGTCGATGCCGGTGCTGGGCCGCGCGGTGCGAAGCGACCGCCGCACCGCCGTCAAGGCACTCGCCGTGCTGCTGACTGCGGCGCCCGCCGGTTGGCTGGCGTGGCGTGCGTCGCCGGCGCGCGAATGGCTGGCCGACCACCGCACCGCCACCGGCGAACGCCGCGAACTGCGCCTGGCCGACGGCACGCGCCTGCAGCTCAACACCGCGACGGCCATCGATGTGGCCTACAGCGCGACGCAGCGCGTGGTGCGGCTGCATGCAGGCGAAATACTCATCGACACCGCACCCGATGCCGTGCCCTCCTCCGACGCCTCCTACCGCCCCTTCATCGTCGAGACCGCGCAGGGGCGCCTGCGTGCGCTGGGCACGCGCTTCGTGGTCCGGCAGCACGAAGGCGATCGCAGCCAGCTGACGGTGCTCGACGGCGCGGTCGAGGTTCGCCCCGACAGCGCACGCAGCCTGGCTGCGGTGGTGCGTGCCGGCGAGCAGGCCATGTTCTCTTCGACGGCCGTCGGCGAGATCACCGCAGCAGATGCCGATGCCGACGATTGGTCGCGCGGTGTCCTGCGCGCCAGGAACATGCGACTGCACGACTTCCTCGCCGAGCTGGGCCGCTACCGGCCCGGCGTGCTGCGCTGCGATCCGGCGGTGGCCGACCTGCGCGTGTCGGGCGTCTTCCAGTTGCGCGACACGGGCCCGGTGCTCGACAGCCTGCCGCAGGCCTTGCCGGTGGACGTGCTCTTTCGCACGCGCTACTGGGTCACGGTGGTGGCGCCGGGCGGTTGAGGCGTCGGGTGCCGGCGGCGATTCCGGCCGTTGCGATTTTTTCTGTCGCGGCCTGTCCCCTTTTCTTTCCTCGCGTGTGAAGCCTTGAGGAACAGCAACTTCACACCCCTTGCAGGAGAAAGAGAAATCCATGGCCCGTCGCCGACCGTCCCCCCTTGATTCCGACACCGTCTCGTTGCGCACGCTGTCGCTCGCCGTGCATGGCGCGTTGTTCGCCATGGCGTGCGCCGCCGCCGGGACGGTCGCCGCGCAGACGCAGGGCGCACCCAACGCAACAGCCGTGCAGACCGAAGCACGCAAGGCCTACAACATCGCACCCGGGCCGCTCGACGAGGCGCTGTCGAGCTTCGCCGCTTCCGCCGGCGTGAGCATCACGATTCCGCCTGCCCTCGCGCAGGGCAAGCGCTCGCCCGGCCTGCAGGGCCAGCACGCTGTGGGCGAAGGCTTCGCGCGGCTGCTGGCCGGCTCGGGCCTCGAGGCGGCGGGTGGCGCGGGCGGCGCGTATGCGTTGCGCCGCTCGAGCATCGGCGGCCCTGCAGACACCGGCGCCGACGGCAGCACCACGCTCGCACCAGTCACCGTCACGGCCGAGGCCGAACGCAGCGCCACCACCGAAGGCACGCGCTCGTACACGGCGCGCGCGCTGACTCTCGGCAAGGGCGAGCAGGCGCTCAAGGACATTCCCCAATCGGTGAGCGTGATCACGCGCCAGCGCATGGATGACCAGGGCCTCGTCGACCTGCGCGACGCGGTCAACAACGTCACGGGCGTGGTGGGCGTCAAGGGCGTGGGGCCGGGCATGGTCCTCACGTCGCGCGGCTTCCAGATCGACGCCTGGCAGTACGACGGCGTGCCCGTGCCGCGCAACATGTACTCGCTGGGCAACTGGGCCACCGAAGACACGGTGTTCTTCGACCGCGTGGAGGTGCTGCGCGGTGCCTCGGGCCTGTTGCAAGGCACGGGCAGCCCGGGCGGCGCGATCAACCTCGTGCGCAAGCGCGGCCAGCCCGAGAAGACGCTCACGCTCACCGGCAAGGCGGGCTCGTGGGACCACTACGGCGCGCAACTCGACGCCGGCGGCCCGCTCAATGCCGAAGGCACGCTGCGCGGCCGCGTGGTGGTCGACGAAGACCGCAGCCACTCGTTCACCGACTACGTGTGGCGCAAGACGCGCTCGCTCTACGGCGCCATCGACTACGACATCTCGCCCGACACCACCGTCGGCTTCGGCGTGAGCCACTCGCACGCCAAGGGGCGTCCGATGCTGCGCGGTTTTCCGCGTTACCCGGACGGCACCGACATCGGCCTGCCGCGCTCCGTGTTCACGGGTGCCCTGTGGAACCACAGCGACATCGAGCAGACCACGGTGTATGTCGACGCCGAGCACCGCTTCAACGACAAGTGGAAGCTGAAGTTCTCCGCGCTCGGCATGAACGAGAAGAACAGCGCGCAGCACCAGCGCATGCACGGCGACGTGCAAGCCGACGGCAGCGGGCTGAACTTCGCCGACTGGGACACCCGCTTCGATTCGCGCAAGCTCGGCTTCGACGTCTACCTGCGCGGACGCTTCGACGCACTGTCGATGCAGCACGACCTGACCATCGGCGCCAACTACTCGAAGTTCGAGTCGACCGACCGGTACGCGCGCCGGTTCAGCGGCGGCGGCAACATCTTCGCCATCGACCACAACCGCCCGGCGCAGAACTACGACACCATCATGGCGGCGGGCGGCGGGAAGAGCCACACGCACTACGACGTGCGGCAAAAGGGCATCTACGGCAGCTGGCGGGCCCAGCTGGCCGAACCGCTCACGGCCATCGTCGGCGCGCGCCTGAGCTGGTACGACTACCTCTATTCGAGCCAGTCCGCGGGCTTCACGAGCACCGTCTCCACGTCGGGCGAAGTGACGCCCTACGTCGGCCTCGTGTTCGCGCTCAACAAGCAATGGTCGGCCTACGCGAGCTACACCGACGTGTTCGAGCCGCAGACCGAGCGCACCGTCTCGGGCGACGGGCTCAAGCCCATCATCGGCAGCAATTACGAGGTGGGCCTGAAGGGCGAGCTGATGGACGGCCGCCTGAACACCTCGCTGGCCGTGTTCCGCTACAACCACACCAACCGCGCCGTGACCGACCGCGACGGCGGCTTTGCCTGCGATGGCTGGTACTGCTCCAAGTCGTCGGGCAAGGTGCGCAGCCAGGGCTTCGAAGCCGAGGTCAGCGGCGAGGTCGTGCCGCGGCTGCAGCTCACGGCGGGCTACACCTACAACACCACCAAGTTCCTCGAAGACCCGGACAACAAGGGCAAGATCTTCAGCCAGTGGACGCCCAAACACATGCTGCGCGTGTGGACCAACTACCAGCTGCCCGGCGACTGGAGCCGGCTCAGCGTGGGCGGCGGCTTCAGCATCCAGAGCCACACGCTGGGCTACGACCGCACGTACAAGGTGCCCGGCTTCGCCGTGTGGAGCGCGCGCCTGGCCTACCAGCTGACGCCGGAGGTGGCGCTGGCCGTCAACATCAACAATATCTTCGACAAGCGCTACTACATCCCGGCCTACAGCGAGGCCAACGGGAACAACAACTATGGCGATCCGCGCAACGTGCTGTTCACTGTGAAGTACACGCCGAAGCTGTGAGTTGTGGGGAAGGGGCGCGAGGTGGGTGTCGCCCCTTCTTTTTTCCCACGTTGCCAAAGCGCGGAAAATCTCCTCGTCATGAACTACAGCCCGAAGCGACTGCACGAGTGCAGGGCGAACGCTGGACCAGTCACGCAATGAGTGAAAAGCAGAACTTCGTATGGGGATGCATCGGCCTCCTGGTTCTGCTGGGCGGCACGGTTTTCTGGCTCCGACACGACCTGAAGCGCCTGCGCAGCCTCAAGCGAAAGCTGCGGCTCGGCGCCCTGCTTACGCAGGCAGAACAGGACGAGCTGGCGTCGCTGCAGGGAAAGTACCCTTGGGCCTGACGACCGCCCTCGCCTTCACGCAGCACCTCGAACGGATCAGAACCTGATCCGCACCGAAGCCGCACTCCGATCGGCCTCGCCATGAAACACGGCCTCGATGTTGTTGCCGTCCGGGTCCAGCACGAACGCCGCGTAGTAGCCCGGGTGGTAGGCGCGTTCACCCGGCGGGCCGTTGTCCCGTCCCCCGTGCGCCAACGCAGCCTTGTAGAAGGCGTCCACCATGGCCCGGTCTTGCGCCTGGAACGCAATGTGGTGGCGCCCTGTGAGTTCGCCCTGCACTTCGTCGCTGTCGTGCGTCGACACGAACAGTTCGTCGGCCCAGAAGTTGCGCGCGTCGGAGCCGCCCATCGGGATCTTCAGCGCCTCGAAGACGGCGCTGTAGAAGACCTTGCTGGCCGCCAGATCGCGAACGACCAGTCCGATGTGGTCGATCAGGCGGCCGCGATGCAGTTCTTTTTGCGTACCCATGAAGCGCTCCTGTCAGTGGAGATCGGAGTGGCGGAATCTACCAAAGCCAACCTCGGATATCGAGCGACAGGGTTTGCATCTCAGGGCCGACCCAGCTTCAGCAATTTCTTCCATGCGGCCAGCGACGCGCCATGCGATGGCGGGTGCGCCTGCAGCCATGCCTGCGCCGATGCGTGCGGCGGGTAATGGCTTCGCAGCGCCGGATCGGCACCGGCCGCCACCAGCAGCCGCGCGATCTCGAGGTTGTTCCGCTCCACGGCGCGCATCAAGGCGTTGTCCGTCCAGAACCCCGCTGGCGGCAAGGCGCTTCCAGTGCCGGGCGCGGGTGCGAACGGCAACCGGCCGACAGGCAGCGTGGCCTGCAGCAACGCGGTGAACCCGCCTGCGGCGCGAGCGAAGCGTCGTTGCAAGGAGGCGGCAGCACATGGACAAGGCGAGGCAGCCCCGACGAGGTCTGCGGCTGCGGCACCAGTTCGCTGCGCAGCGGCGCGGGGGTCTGGTGGTTCACGTCGACGCCCAGGGCCAGCAAGGCACGCACGGCCTCCACGTTGCCGGCATCGACCGCCGACGCCAACGGCGTCATGCGTCCGCAAGCGACCGTCTCGAAGGCGCGGTAGGCGGCCAGGGCCTCCTGCGGCTTCTGCTGCAGGATCAGCAGATAGACCCGCGCCTCGGCCGGCGCCCCTGCTTCGAGGGACGGCCACTGCGGCGGGTCCATGGCCCGTTGCAGCAGGCGGGCGGCCTGCAGATGCCCATGCGTCGCCGCTGCACGCACGGCGCGCTCGGTCGCCGGCAGGCCTTGCGCCAGCAGCAGGCGAACGATCCCCGCATCGCCACCCTTGGCCGCTGCATCGAGCGCGTTGTGCCCATCGGCATCGGCGCCCCGCACCGCGTCCAGCGACATGGCTGCCAGGAGCTGCCGGACGCTTTCCAGGCGGCCCTTCTCCGCCGCCACCGCCAGCGCCGAAGCGCCCTGCGCATCGCGCACATCCGGCCGCGCGCCAGCGGCCAGCAGCAGCCGCACGCGCGCAGGGTCGTGTGCGTGCTCGATCAGCGGTGGGTTACTGGTCGCAGCATTGGGGTCCGCGCCCGCAGCCAGCAGCGCCTGAATGACCCAGGTCGTGGGCGCGAAGAACAACGGAAGGCCGCCGTTGCGATCGGGCGTGTCGGGGTTCGCGCCCTCTTTCAACAGCAGCGCCAGGGTCTGGCGGAAGTCGATGGCGTGCGTGTCGCTGATGCCGCCAGAGCCCGCGAACTTGGCTGCACGCAACAGCGCCGTCTCGCCGTCGTTGGCATTGCGGTAGTTCACATCGGCATGGCGACGCAGCAGAAACTTCACCATCTGCGCGTTGCCTTGCTGCGCGGCCTTCATCAACGGGGAGTCGCCCACATTGAAACCGTAGCCCTGCACATCGTTGGTACCGAAGCCCTGCGCAAGAAATGCCTCGACCTCGCGCAGGCGACCGCGCTCCACGGCATCGAAGAACGCGATCTGCGCTTGTGCGGACGTCGTGTCACGTGCGGGTTCGGCCTCAGCGGGGTGTGCGGGCATGTGGAGCATGAAAGCTGATGCGAGGGTGATGCACCAACGAAGGGATGGGTTTCGTGGGAACACTGCGGTCAGGCCTCGCTGGCCTGTCGATCGATGTCCGCCACGAGGCCTTGCAGCCACAGGCGGTGATCGCTGAAGGTACTCAGTCGCTCCTCGGCCTCTTCCCGCGCGGTCAGGTGCCGATCCAGGTACCGGAACCCGACCCGACGCGCGGCCTCGTGCAGGACGCTCTCGGGCACGTCGTTTTCATACAGCGCGTCGAAGCGGGTCACCCAGAAGCCTTGCTCGGTCAACGCGATCCGCTCGAACGCGCGAGGGTCTTCCACGCTGAACTCGACGAACTCCAGGCCACCCGGATGCGCGCGCAGGCCCGTCACCCGGCTGCCGCGATCCCACAGCGGAACCCATGGCGGCCCGTCGGGTGCGCGGGCGCCGTGGTACGCCAGGAACGCTGGCCCTAGGCAGACCGTGCGAAACACTTCATGAAGGCACTCGCCCATCGCCAATTGCACCAAGGGCGCGGACGCCCCGAGCCGCTGCAGCGTCGCCATCCGCAAAGTCTCTGCAACCACGGTCATCCTGCGTCCTCCTTGATCTGCTTTCGGCCGATGTTAGCCATGCTCGCCCTGTGCAGCCGCTCTTGTATTCTTGCTTCCACGCCGCGCGACGTTCATTAGCGGACTGCGCGGCCGCTTCAAGCCATGACGCCCTCTCACACCGACTTCTTCACCGACAAAGGCTATGTGCGGTTGGAAGGCTTCCATCCGCACAAGCAGATCGCGGGCCTGCGGCAGAAGCTGCTCGGTGAGATCAAGCGCCTGAAAGCCTTGTCCGGCGGAAGGAGCCTGCCCGGCGCGCTGCACAAACTCCCCGTCTTCCAGCAGATCGGCAAGCTGTCGGCGCTCGTCAAGGTGCCCGGCGTGCACGAAGCGCTGGTGACGCCGACGCTGATCGACTGCGTCACCCGCCTGGGCGGGCGCGCTCCAACCGCCATCCAGGACACGCAGCTGCTGCTGTCCCCGCCCCTTCAAGGCGCCTCGACCCTCACTGGTTTGAACTGGCATGTCGACGTCTCGACCCGACCGCAAGATCCGCTGCCGGGAATCCAGGCCTTCTTCCTGATCGACGACGTGGCACCCGGCGGCGGCGCGACGCTGGCATTGGCCGGATCGCATCGCGTCGGCACGCCGGGGCGGGTTGCGGCCTCCGAACTGCGACAGCTTCTGAAGACGACCGGCGACCTGTCGCAAAGCCTTCACCCACTGGGCATCGGCCTCGTCGAGATGTCAGGGCGCGCCGGCGATGTCTTCCTGATGGACCTGCGCCTCTTGCACACGCCCTCCGTCAACTCGACGAAGAACGTGCGGATGATGGCGACGACGCGCTGCTTCCTGAACACCTGAGGCGAGTTCGCGAAGGGCCTCGCATCACCAAACAGGTTACCCACCGCACTGGCATCGCGCCCGCCTCAAGCGTAAGCTGACCACCACCCGGCCAGCCAAGGCCATGCCGCCAAGCGGCACCCGCTGCGCCGAACTGTGCGAAAGGACCCACCATGCTGTCCGACTCGTCTGTCACGACCATGCTTCCCGTGAAGGACATGGACCGCGCGCGTGCCTTCTACGAGGGCTGCCTGGGCTTGAAGGCGGGTGGCTTGCGGCCCGACGGCAAGTTCGTCTACACGGTGGGCGGCAGCACGCTGGCGCTGTTCCCCAAGCCCGAGGGCACCAAGGCCGATCACACGGCGATCAGCTTTCAGGTGCCGGACATCGCCGCCAGCATCGACAAGCTGAAGCGCGCCGGCGTGGTGTTCGAGGACTACGACTTTCCCGACCTGAAGACGGTCGACCATGTCTGCGTGCTCGGCTCGGAAAAGGCGGCGTGGTTCCAGGACACGGAAGGCAACTTCCTTTGCATCCACGAGGACCTTGCGCCGGCGTAGCTGGCTCGCCGTGAGCAGCTACGGCGCCAGAGATTGGCCGTCCGGCAACTTCCGTCCCGCGGCGCGACGCGTCGAGGCGAACACGCTGGTGCCCAGCCACCGCCACAGGTCTTGCGCGTCGCACCTCGCCCCATCGACACGGATCTCGCGCGACTGAAGCGCCTGCTCAGGCGTGCGGTCGCCCGTCCACACTTCGGTCAAGGCGCGCACGGAGGCATCCACCACGAGCGTCAGCTCGCGCCCCGGGTCGTCGCGGCACAGATCGGCCACGCCGTCCTCCACCACGAGCCACCACGTGCGCTCGCGCGTCCGTGCGTCGCGCAGCTGGAAGTGGATGATCACAGGCCGGGGCGGGAACTCCTGGATGCACGCGAACCGGCGCATGTCCCACATGAGCAGGCCCGCATCCAGTTCGTCGTCGCGCAGGCGGCTGCCGATCCACTGCGCCCCCCAATGGCCCAGCGCCATGACGATGGGTCGAAGTTCCTCGCCGGCCTCTGTGAGGCTGTATTCCCACACCTTGCCGACGGTGTTGCGGCGCACGACACCGAATTCCTCGAGGCGATGAAGCCGCTGCGCCAGCAAGCTGGTGGACATTCGCGGGACGCCGCGATGCAGGTCATTGAAGCGCTTGCTGCCGCACAGCAACTCGCGCACGACCAGCGGCGTCCATCGCTCGCACAACACCTCGGCCCCCCTGGCGACGGTGCAGAACTGACCGTAGGTGTTTTCCATCGCCTCGTCTCCAGAGCGGCAACGCTTCAGATTCTGGACTTGTTCGCTCGCCTGGTCACGCGCAAGCTGCCCCCGACTTCCTCACTCATTTCGGAGACGACTCATGACGATCCAACTCACACGCATGGACGGCGGGACCGTGGACCTTTCGCCGGAGATCCTGCAGTCGTTCAAGGCCACGTTCAAAGGCCAGGTGCTGACCGCGGACGACCCGGCCTACGAGGAGTCGCGCAAGGTCTGGAACGCGATGATCGATCGCCGCCCTGGCCTGGTGGTGCGCTGCACCGGCACGGTCGATGTCGTGCAGGCCGTCCGGTTCGCGCGCCAGCATGGGCTTCTGAGTTCCGTGCGCGGCGGCGGCCACAACATCGCAGGGCTTGCGGTCTGCGAGGGCGGCCTCATGATCGACATGTCGCTGCTCCGAGGTGTCTGGGTCGATCCCGCGCGCCGCACGGCCCGCGCGCAGGCGGGCTGCACGCTGGGCGACGTCGACCGCGAGACACAGCTGCACGGGCTCGCCGCCGTGCTCGGTTTTGTGTCTGCCACCGGGATTGCAGGCCTCACCGTCGGCGGCGGATTCGGCTACCTCACGCGTCGCCACGGCTGGACCTGCGACAACGTGGTCTCGATGGAGGTCGTGACGGCCGGCGGCGAGGTCCTGCGTGCGTCTGCGGAGGAGAACGAGGACCTGTTCTGGGCGCTGCGTGGTGGCAGCGGCAACTTCGGCATCGTCACCTCCTTCGAGTACCGGCTCTTTCCCGTCGGCCCCGAAATCCTGGGCGGTGCGATCGCATGGAGCGGCGACGACGCCCGGCAGGTTCTCGACGCCTACCGTGCGTTCAGCGCAGAGGCCCCGCGCGAACTGACCAGCGTGGCCGTTCTGCGGATCGCGCCGCCGGCGCCCTGGCTCCCGAAGGAGGTGCACGGCAAGCCGATCGTGGCCATCTTCGTCTGCTACACCGGCAAGGTCGAAGAGGGAGAGGCATTGATCGCACCGCTGCGCGCGCTTGGCCGGCCGGTGGCCGACATCGTGACGCGCAGGCCCTACACGCAGATGCAGAGCCTGCTCGACGCCACGCAGCCCAAGGGACGGCGCTACTACTGGAAGTCGCACTACCTGCCAGGCATCGATCAGCAGACCATCGACCTCGCCGTGGCGCACGCGGGCCGGATTCAGTCGCCCCATTCGGCCATCCTCCTGTTCCAGATACAGGGTGCACTGGGCGAGCTGCCTGCCGGGCATTCGCCGGCGGGCAACCGGGACGCGGCCTATGTGCTGAACATCGCGGGCTCCTGGGAGCAGCCGGGCGACGACGACATCCACATCCAGTGGGCGCGGGACTGCTTCGAAGCGACGCGCGCCTGCTCGACAGGCGGGGCCTACATCAACTTCCTGACGGCGGAAGAGGGTCAGGACCGCATCGAAGCCGCATACGGCCGGGCCAACCTGGACAAACTCGCGGCGCTCAAGCGCAGGTACGACCCCGAGAACTTCTTCCGTCACACAAAGAGCGTCTCCGGCTGAACCGATCGTCGGCGACTTGTTGACGGCCCTTCACAGCTGCATCCAGCGCGGGCGCCCGGTGACCTAGTCCCACGCAGGAAGCTGCAGCAAGGCATCGGTGGGACGGTCCAGGATGTCGACGCCGGCGAAAGCGGTCCCGCCCGGCAAGAGCCGGGCGTCGCAAATGACTTCCCAGCCGTGGTTTTCAGTGCGCCGGGCCAGGCACACCTCCTCGCCGGCCGCAAGGAGCTTGACGCATTCGCCGACGCTGACGCGCTGTGCCGTGCCAAGGGAAAACTCCGTCGAACCAAACTCCTTCTCCACGACCGGGTGAATGGCGACGAGGTCCACCTTTCCGTCCTTGAAGTGAACCGCGGTAATTGCGTGCTGGGCCATCTTCGACCTCCATTCGTGCAGAGAGAGCCCCGACAGGCCCACGCTTCGACTGTACGCCCGCGGCGGCAAGTTCCCCGTCGTCATGGCGAAAAGCCGATGCCGGCAAAGGGGGCGACTGGCTCGCCAGCCGGCGCTACAAGCTGCGGGCGATCTGCTCGCGCAGCCACCGATGCCCCGGGTCGCGATGCCGCCGCTCGTGCCACAGCATCGCCATCTCGTAGCCCGGCACCTCCAGCGGCGCCTCCACCACGCGCAGCCCCGGCGCGCCGCGCGCCAGGCGCTCGGGCAGCATGGCCACCATGTCGGTGCTGGCCAGCACGGACATCATGAAAAGAAAGTGCGGCACCGACAGCGCCACGCGCCGCGTGAGGCCCTGCGCCGCCAGCGCCTCGTCGGTGGGGCCGGCAAAGCCGCCGCCACTGAGCGACACCACCACATGCTCCAGCGCGCAGAACTGCGCCAGCGTGGGGCGGCGCTTCAGGCGCGGGTGCCCTGCCCGTCCGGCCAGCACGTAGCGCTCGTGGAACAGCACGCGCCGGTGCAGGCCGGGCGGCGCGCCCACGCTGGTGTGGAAGAACAGGTCGATCTCCGCCTGCTCGAGCTGGCGCGCCATGCGCGTCGGCACGGCCTCGACCACGGCCAGCCGCGTGTTCGGCGCGGCCGCGCGCAGGCCGGCCAGCGCGGGCAGCAGGATGGCCGACTCGGCGTAGTCGGCCGCGGCCACGCGCCAGGTGGTGGTCGCCTTGGCCGGGTCGAAGGGCTGGCTGGGCGCCACCGCGCGGCCCAGCGAGGCGAGCGCTTCGCGCAACGGCTCGCGCAGTTCGTCGGCACGCGCGGTGGGCCGCATGCCGCGCTGCGCGGGCACGAGCAGCGGGTCGCCGAAGAGCTCGCGCAGCTTCGCCAGCTGCACGCTCACCGAGGGCTGCGAAAGGTTCAGGCGCTCGGCCGCGCGGGTCACGTTGCGCTCGGCCAGCAAGGTGTCGAGCGTGACCAGCAGGTTGAGGTCGATGCGGCTGAAATTGTTCATGGCGATACCTGGCATTCAAACTATTCATTTCCAATATAGCGCGGCGCTCCCTAACCTGAGGGCATCTTCACTCGAACCCTTTGACACCGTGAACATCCTGCTGGTCCTTGCCCATCCCGAAGCCGCCTCGCTGAACGGCTCGCTCCATCGCTTCATGGTCGAACGCCTCACGAGCGCCGGCCATACCGTGCGCGTGTCCGACCTGTACGCGATGCGCTGGAAGCCCGCGCTCGACGCCGACGACTTTCCCGCGCGCGACACCGCCGCGCCCTTCGACCCCGTGCTCGATTCGCTGCGCGCCTTCGAGGGCGGCACGCAGACCGCCGACATCGCCGCCGAGCAGGAGAAGCTGCTGTGGGCCGACGCGGTGATCCTGCAATTCCCGCTGTGGTGGTACTCGATGCCCGCCGTCCTCAAGGGCTGGATCGAGCGCATCTACGCCTACGGCTTTGCCTACGGCGTTGGCGAACATTCCGATACACACTGGGGCGACCGCTTCGGCGAAGGCACGCTGGCCGGCAAGCGCGCGATGCTGGTGGTGACCACCGGCGGCTGGGCCTCGCACTACGCCCCGCGCGGCATCAACGGGCCGATGGACGACCTGCTGTTTCCCATCCACCACGGCATCCTCTACTACCCCGGCTTCGATGTGCTGCCGCCCTTCGTGGTGCACCGCACGGGCAAGGTCGACGCTGCAGCCTATGCGCGCATCACCGGCGAGCTAGGCGAGCGGCTCGACACGCTGTGGACCACCGACCCGATCGCGTTCCGCCCGCAGAACGGCGGCGACTACGAAATTCCGGCGCTCACGCTGCGCGAACACATCGCGCCGGGCCGCGCGGGCTTCGGGGTACACCGCAAAAACAGCGAATCTGAAACTTTGGTTTTCGAGCCCGGCCGCCTTTGACCACGCCGGGAACAGGTGGATTCGCGGGAGACTTCAAATCGTCGCGACAACGCAGCAAGATGCGCATCCGCCGATTCGTCCGAAGGAGCTTGTCCATGTTCGCCACGCCAGAACGCACCGTCAAGATTCCGGGCCCCGACCATGCGATCACCATCACGCCGAATCCGTTGCGCGTGGTGGTGTCGGTGGGAGGCCATGTCATTGCCAGCTCGCGCGAGGCGCTGACCTTGCGAGAGTCGCATTTCGGCACGGTGCATTACCTTCCGCGCAAGGACGTGCGCATGTCGCTGCTGGAGCGCACCACGCATGCGACCTACTGCCCGTACAAGGGCGAGTGCGCCTACTACAGCATTCCAGCCGGCGGCGAGCGCTCGGTGAATGCCGTGTGGACCTACGAGTCACCCTATGAATCGGTCGCGCCGATCAAGGACTACGTGGCCTTCTATCCGGACCGCGTGGGCACGATCGAAGAACGCTGCTTCTGACGACCGCCCCACCCCGTTCGTGAAAAAACCGGCCCTTGCTTTCGCAAGGCCGGTTTTTCTTTCCCTGGCCCGCCGACACCCGCCCCGTGGGGCCGAGTGCGCGTGCCTGCCTGTCAGACCGATCGATTACAGCGGCAGTGCTTCGCCGCGTGCGGCGGCACGGGCTTCGGCGCGCACGCTGGCACGGTCCAGGCCGCTGGCCAGCACCGGGGCCACGCGGGAGGTCACGGCTTCGCTGTAGGGGTTCTCGCTGCGAGCGGCCACCACGGCCTGGGCGCGCACGGCGTCGCGGCTCACGGTCGACACGAACACCTGGGCGGGGCCTGCCTCGGCGCCGGTGGCATAGGGGTCGGCGCTGTGCGCGGCCACGACAGCTTGTGCGGCGACGTCGGCGCGGTTGGCGGCCGAGGTCAGGCGATGCACGCCTTCGTAGGTTTCAGCGTGGGCGGCCCCGGCGACGGCCATCAGGGCAACAGCAACGGCGGAGAGGATCTTCGAGGCGTTCATGGCGGTTTCCTTCTTCAATTCAGTTCAGTAGTACAAGTGTTTGCTTGGAGGGTTTGAACCGGTCTGGGGTGGGTCACCGTCCCTCTTCTTGAAGGGCGGCCAACTCGCTCGGGGCCTGTTCATCCGGACCGGCTTTTGGGGGCCGGTCCGTGAGATGAATTGTGCGGCGTGATCTAGGTAAAAACCCGCAGCAAAAAGAACCACGGCGTTCCCGAAAAGGAAACAATGCGGCGCGCCGGCGCGGCCATCAGCCCCAGGTCAGCGGGTCGAGCCGAAGATAGAACTCGAGCCGGCCGTCGTCGGGCGCGTCGATGCCCAACTGCGCGAACAGCAAGGCATGCGCGGCGCGCGCGTCGGCCGCATCACGCCAGCTCTCGCGCGCATTGCCCAGCAGCAGCGACAGGTCGACATACCGGTCCGCCGTGCCCAGCCGCCCCACGTCGATGAGGCCCGTGCATTGCAGCGTCTGCGGATCGACAAGGAAGTTCGGCAGGCAGGCATCGCCGTGGCACACCACGAGGTCTTGCGCTTCCTGTGCCAGCCGGTGCGGCAGGTCGGCGTGCAGCCGTGCCAGCAGCAATGGTGGGGGAACATCCTGCTGGTCCGGGTCGAGGAACTCCGGGTTCACCGCGCCGCGCGCGACGACATCGGCGGCGCGGTCGAACATGGCTGACAGCGGGCGCGCAAACGGGCACTCGCCCGCCGGAATCTCGTGCAGCGCGCGCAGGCGCCGCGCCATCGACGGCCAGGCACGCAGCAGGTCGGCCGCCGGCAGGTCGCTGGCCGGCACGCCCGGCATCGCGGCCGTGACCAGGCAGGCGCCTTCGGGTGTCACGCGCCAGTCGAGCACGCGCGCGGAGCCGATGTTGTACGGCGCGAGCCATTCGGTGCGACGACGCTCTTCGTCGAGCTGCGCGGCGCCCGCACCGAGCGACACCTTCGCGAAGGCCGCGCCATCGCTGCGGCGGAACACCGCATCGCCCGACTCGCCCTCGCTGGCCGGCGTCCACGTCGTGCCGGCGGGCAAGCGGGGCAGCAGCTGTTCGATCGTGCCCATGCCTCAGTGCCCCACCGACTTCGAGAACACGTTGACCACCACCACGCCCGCGATGATCAGCCCGAGCCCGACGATGGCCGGCGCATCGAGCGTCTGGCCGAACCAGAGCCAGCTCACGACCGAGATCAGCACGATGCCCACGCCCGACCAGATCGCGTAGGCGATGCCAGTAGGCAGCACGCGCAGCGCGAGCGAGAGAAAGTAGAACGACACGGCGTAGCCCACCACCGTGGCCACGCTGGGCCAGAGCTGGGTGAAGCTGTCCGAGGCCTTGAGGAAGCTGGTCGCGAGCACTTCGACGACGATCGCGACAGCGAGGTATGCATAGGTCAGGGTCATCGCCGGACTCTAAACGCGCGCAGTCCGTGCGGCCCCGGTGGCCTTGCGCGATCCGGGGCCGAAGGCGCGTGCGTTTGACGCTCTCTCGAAGCTGTGCGCACAGCACCAGAAGCTTCAGGGCGGCAGCAACAACGGTCCGCAGTTGGTATCGGTGACGAACACTGCCATCAGCTTCGCGGGCTTCACCGGGTCGGGGTTCTCCGCGAACATGTGCAGCGTGTTCGGCGGCTCGAAGAAGGTCTCGCCGCTCTTGAAAGTGCCCACGGGACCGCCGCCCAGCTGCGAGCGGATGGTGCCCTCGACAATGATCGCGGTCACCGAGCCCGGGTGCCGGTGCGCGGGCGAATAGGCCAGCGGCGGAAAGTCGACCAGCACTGTCGTCACCGACTTGCCGGGCACATGCGGCAGCGCCTCGCACGACAGCACCTTGACCTGCGTCGCGGGCCGCGCCGTGGCCTCCGAGCCTGCGGGCACGGGCGCAGACGCGAACATCGGCCGCGCCACCGAACTGCACACGTCGGCGAACCACTGCACGGCCTCCTGCTGGCCGGCGCGCGGCATCAGCGCCCAGCCGGCGGCGAGCACCAGCGACAGCCCCGCGAGGCCCGCGCCGATGGAGGGCGCGCGATGCCAGCGTGCGGCCTTCATGACGCGACCTCCTGTGACAGCCGGAATGCCGCATGCCACCCCAGTTCGCGCCTTGCCTTCTCGCTGCTGACCTCGGCGCTGTCCTCCGCGATGTTGAAGATGCCGCCGCGCGCATGCCGCATCGCGAGCAACGCCGCCCAGGCCGCGGCCTCGACATGCACCGGGCTCACGCCCTTCGGTGCCGCGTTCGAAGTGCCCGGCCCATGCAGCTGCCCATAGCGCAGCACGGTGCCCGTGAGACCGACGGCACCCAGCACGCTGCGCTCCAGCGCCGCCACGCCGTCGATGCTGATGCGGCGACCGCCTTCGGCCCCGAGGTCGAGCGGCTCGTCCTCGGCGTGCGGCGTCGGCCCGGGCGCGTAGGCCCAGGCGATGCTTTGCGCAATCAGCTGCTTCGCACCGGCCGCCAGCGTCGCCGCCACGAGGTGCCGCGTGCCCTCGATGCGCACGCGCGCATTGCGTACCACCGCCTCGGCCATCAGCGCCGGGTCCAGGTCCCGGGGCAGATCGGTGAGCTGGTGGATGACGACCGTGGGCGCGATGCGCACCAGCGCGTCGCGCAAGGCCTGCGCGTCGAACACATCGACGACGACCGGCGTGGCACCGCGTGCCTCCAGCGCCGCCGCACGCTCGGCCCGGCGGGTGCCGCCATGCACCGTGTGGCCGGCCTCGACCAGCAGCGGGATCAGCACCGAGCCCACGGCCCCGGTCGCGCCCGCCACGAATACCTTCTCGCCCATTGCGTGTCCTTCTTTCCTGCTGGCTGTTCGAAGGCTCGAGCTTAGGATCGTGATGCACCAGACGAAAGAACCAAGAATCGTCAAAATGACTGGGCCATGACCGAACCGCCAGACAACGCCCTCCCCGGCATCGACCGCTCCACGGCGACCCCGCTGCATCGCCAGGTCTACGAGCGCTTTCGCACGGCCATCGAACACGGCGTGCTGCGCCCCGGCGACCGCGTGGCGTCGGCGCGCAGCCTGGCCAGCGAGCTGGGCGTGGCGCGCGGCACGGTGGAAGCGGCCTACAGCCAGCTCGCGGGCGAAGGCTATTTCTGCGCGCAGGGACAGGCGGGCACGGTGGTGTCGCCGTCGCTGCCGATGCAGCGGCCGGTGCGCGCCGGTTCGCGCCCCGTCGCGGATACGCCTGCACTGGCGGGCCCCGCCGCCCCACCGCCGCTGCAGCTCGGCATCCCGGCACTCGATGCCTTTCCGCGCAAGCTCTGGGCACGGCTGATGGCCCGCCGTGCGCGCGCCATGGGCGCGGCCGACCTGTTCTACGGCGACCCCGCGGGCCATGCGCCGCTGCGCGAGGCCATCGCGGCCTACCTGCGGGTGTCGCGTGGCGTGGCCTGCCAGCCGGCGCAGGTCTTCGTCACCGGCGGCTACCGCGCGTCGCTGGCGCTGGTGGCGCGCACGCTGCTCGCCAGGGACGACCGCGTGTGGATCGAAGACCCTGGCTACGCCCCCACGCGCGACGTGCTGCACAGCGCCGGCCACCGCGTGGTGCCCGTGCCGGTGGACGACGAGGGCCTGATGGTCGCGCGCGGCGTGCGCCGCTCGCCGAAGGCGCGCATGGCGGTCGTCACGCCCTCGCACCAGGCGCCGCTGGGCGTGTCGATGTCGCTGGCGCGCCGGCTGCAGCTGCTCGACTGGGCCTCGCGTGCGAAGGCCTGGATCGTCGAGGACGACTACGACGGCGAGTACCGCTACGCCGGTGCGCCGCTGCCCGCGCTCAAGAGCCTCGACGGGCACGACCGCGTGCTGTACGCGGGCAGCTTCTCGAAAGTGCTCTACCCGGGCCTCGCGCTGGGCTACCTGGTGGTGCCGGAATCGCTGCGCGCACGCTTCGAGGACGCGTCGCGCACCGCGTCCAACGGCTGCCCGCAGATCACGCAGGCCACGGTGGCCGACTTCATGCGCGACGGCCATTTCTCGCGCCACCTGAAGAAGATGCGCCTGCTCTACGCGCGCCGCCGCACCCTGCTGGTCGAGGCCTTGCACAAAGCCTTCGGCGACGGCGTGCGCATCGACCTGCAGGCCGGCGGCATGCACCTGATCGCGCGCTTCGAAGGGCACCGCGACAGCGACGTGGTGCTGGCCCGTCGCGCGCAGGCGGCCGGCCTGAACTGCCAGCCACTGACAGCCCGGGGCACCACGGCCGTTGAAAGCCAGGGGCTGCTGATGGGCTTCACCAACGTCGCCTCGCCCACCCAGGCGCGACAGCTCGCGACCCGGCTGCGCGCGGCGTTGGGCTGAGGCTCAGGCGCGCAGATCGACTTCAGGCCGCATCGACGACGCGCCGTTCCAGCGCACCTCGAAGCCCGCGCCGCGAAACTGGCCGACCACCAGTTCGCCGACGCGCTGCATGTCCGCATCGCCGCCCTCGGGCGCGCCCCAGAACGCGAGCGAGAGCTGGCTGGTGCGCTTGGCGCGGTTCTGGTCCTGCCGCGTGTAGAAGCAGAAGCCGTGCACGCCGGCCTTCTTGCCGCCGCGTTCGCGGAACGCTTCGGAGCAATCGGAGAAGCCGTCGGACTGCGTGTCGCCCGCGTCCTGCAGCGCGACCAGGCCCGCCTGCGTCAGCGCGGCGAACACGTCGGCGATGCGTGCTTCGGCGGCGCGCCATTGCGCGGCGCTCATCTTCACCGGGTCGGGCTCGGGCGGCGGCGGTTCGGGCAGCGCGTGGCCGGTGATGCGCGAGAGCAGCTGCGCAACCTCTTCCTCCATCGCGTTCTCCGTGATGTGGTTGCCGTGGCTGTCGCGCACGTCGGGGTTGGCGCCCGCGTCGATGAGCAGTTGCACCGGCTCTGTGGTCGGCGAGAACTCGGCCGCGAGGTACAGCGCGGTGCGGCCGTCGGTGCCGGTGTATTCGAGCGGGCTGCCGGCCTCGAGCAGCAGTTGCAGCACGGCGAGGATCGGTTCGAGCTCGGCTTCGTTCGTACCCGCCGCGGCACATTGCAACGCGGTGAAGCCCTGCTTGTTCACGGCGGCCAGGTCGGCCCCGGCCGCGATGCAGGCGCGCACCGTGTCGACATCGGCTTCGCCCGCCGCGTCGAAGATCTTCTTCGGATTCATGGCATCTCCCTGTTGGTTTTTGGATTCTGCCGCAGGCGCCTTGCACTTCACAGACCGCGCGAACCTCGCTACATTCGACGCCTCGATCAACAAACCGGACTGGAGGTGCGCGATGGAAGACACTGCTATTCACTCTCCCTCCCACGTACGGTTCGTCGGGTCGCATCCGAACTGCTGCTGAAGCGCTTTCCACGCTCCAGGTGCCGCTGAAGGCACCACCAGCCAGCCCGTTCGACCCTCGCGGTGTCCTGCCGCGACACGCCGTCCGATTCAGACAACGCCACGCCGGCACACGAGTGCCGCGCGCGGTCCGTTCCCTTTTCGAATCAAGGCTCACCATGCTTGAAACCCGTGCCGCCGATGCGCGGCAGTTCGTGACTTCCCTTTTCGATCCGCAGCGGGCGTCCGCTGAAGAATGGGCGCAGGCCCTGGCCTACTGGCGCCAGCGCCACGACGAAGACTTTCCGGGCGAGCCGCAGCCCGACGACGCCCACACCCAGCAGGACGTGCGCCAGCACACGCCGCTGCATGTGGTGCACCGCGCCTTCGCGCGGGACGCACAGGGGCGCATCGTCGGCAGCCTCAACATGGGCGTGCGCCGCGAAGGCTCGCCCGACTACGCGACCTTCGCGCCTTTCATCGACGTGTGGGGCGGCGTGCTGCGATCGCACCAGCGCCAGGGCGTGGCCAGCACCTTGCTGCACCGGCTTCTGGCGCTGATGGAGGCGCGTGGCCCTTCCACTGCGACCTTCAAGACCCACTTGCCGGAAGGCCGGGCGTTCCTCGCGGCCATCGGCGCGACCGAGAAGCACCGCAGCATCGAGAACCACATGGCCTTCGCCGGCCTCGACTGGGCGGCGCTCGCACGCTGGCGCGCCGACGCCCTCGCGCCCACGCACGGGCTGCGCCTGGAGATCCACGCAGGCCGCGTGCCCTTCGATCGGCTGGCCACGCTGATGGCGCCGCTGTCCGCGCTGCTCGAAGACGCGCCCACCAGCGCGCTGGAGCGCGCGCCCCTGCGCTTCGAGCTCGAAGGCTTCCACGCCTGGTACGCCGAAATCGACCGGCGCGGCGGCGAGCACTTTCTCGTGCTGCTGCGCGATGCCAATGACGAGGTGGCCGCCGTGTGCGACGCCAGCTGGAACCAGCTGTACCCCGACCGCATGTTCCAGCGCCTCACGGGCGTGGCCCGCGCCTGGCGCGGCAAGGGACTGGCCAAGGGCGTGAAGGCGATCATGCTGCAGCTGGTGCGCGAGCGGCATCCCGAGGTGGTGATCGCCGTCACGCAGAACGCGGAGGCCAATGCGCCCATGCTCGCCATCAACCGCCAGCTGGGCTTTGCCCCGCACAGGCATGATGGCGCCTACCAGATCGGCACGGAAAGCCTGAGGGCCTTCCTCTCGACCCGCCCCCTGGCTGTGCCGGAGGCGCGCGCATGAAGACACCCCCCAGACTGCAATCCCTCGTCGACGAGGGCCTGATCGACAGCGTCGTGCGCCAGCTCATGAGCGGCAAGGAAGCCATGGTCTACGTCGTGCGCTGCGGCGACGAAACGCGCTGCGCCAAGATCTACAAGGAAGCCGACAAGCGCAGCTTCCGCCAGGCCGTCGACTACACCGAGAACCGCCGCGTCAAGAACACGCGCGAAGCGCGCGCCATGGCCAAGGGCACGAAATTCGGCCGCCAGGTGACCGAGGCCATCTGGCAGAGCGCCGAGGTCGATGCGCTCTACCGCCTGGCCGCGGCCGGCGTGCGCGTGCCCACGCCGCACAACTTCCTCGAAGGCGTGCTGCTCATGGACCTGGTGACCGACGCCAACGGCGACGCCGCCCCGCGCCTGAACGACGTGGCCTTCTCGCCCGAAGACGCGCTGCTGCACCACGCGAGCCTGCTCAAGGAAGTGATGCGCATGCTCTGCGCAGGCATCGTGCACGGCGACCTGTCGGAGTTCAACGTGCTGCTGGCCGAAGACGGCCCGGTCATCATCGACCTGCCGCAGGCGGTGGATGCCGCCGGCAACAACCACGCCAAGCGCATGCTGCTGCGCGACGTGGAGAACCTGCGCAACTTCTTCGGGCAGTACGCGCCCGCGCTGCTGAAGACGCACTACGGCGACGAGATCTGGCAGCTCTACGAGCGCGGCCTGCTGCGGCCCGAGACCGAGCTCACGGGCACCTTCGTGCGCGAGACCGGCCCGGTCGATCTCAGCAACGTGCTGCGCGAAGTGGACGACGCACGGGCGGAAGAAGCGGCGCGCCAGCTGCGGATGCAAGCGCCGCGACAATAGCGGGCTGACTCCGCCCGCCCCGATGACCTTCAACGCCCTGCCCCAGCGCCCACCCTTTTCAACCGCCTTCCGCCACATCGCCCGGGCCGCGGCCTTCGTGGCACTGGGAATCGGCCCGGCCGCACACGCCGGCGCCATCCGGCTGGAAGACGACCGCGGCCGCGTGCTCGAGCTGCAGGCGCCGGCCAAACGCATCGTGTCGCTGATGCCCTCGCTCACCGAGACGGTCTGCGCGCTCGACGCCTGCGACCGGCTCGTGGGCATCGACCGCCACGCCAACTGGCCGGCGGCGGTGAAGGGCCTGCCGCAGGTGGGCGGCATGGACGACGCGAACATCGAGCGCATCGTCGCGCTCAAGCCCGACCTCGTGCTGCTGCGCCCGCGCAGCCGCGCTGCCGAGGCGCTGGAGCGCCTGGGCATCAAGGTGCTGGCGCTCGACGCCAAGACCCATGCCGACATGCGCCGCGTGATGGAAACCGTGGCCCGCGCCACCGGCAAGCCGGGCGCGGGCGAGGCTTTCTGGCGCAGCCTCGATGCCCGGCTGAACGCGGCGCGCGCCCGCGTGCCGCTGAACTGGCAGGGGCGGCGCGTGTACTTCGAGGTGCACGGCGGCGTCGCGGCGGCAAGCGAAAGCTCCTTCATCGGCGAAACCCTGGCGCGCCTGGGCCTGGCCAACGCGGTGCCCGGCTCGCTCGGCCCCTTCCCTAGGATGAACCCCGAGTTCGTGGTGCGCGCCAACCCCGACGTGCTGATGGTCTCGGCCCTCGGCGAAATCTCGGCCATGGCGGGGCGCCCCGGCTGGTCGGCCATGTCGGCCATCCAGCGCGGGCGCGTCTGCAGCTTTGCCTCGGCGCGCTTCGACCTGATGATGCGGCCCGGCCCCCGGCTCGACGAGGCGGCCGATGCCATCGTGAATTGCCTTGCGTCGCTGGATGCGCCGCGCAACTGATCTTCGGCACGCCATGAACTTCGACATCGTTCCCGCCGCGAACTTCGGCACCGACGAACTCACCGCCCTGTGGAACCGCTCGTACGAAGACTACTTCGTGCCGATCGCGTTCGACCGCGCGATGTTCGAGCGGCACGTGCGGCGCGCCCAGGCCGACCTTGGCCTCTCGCGCGTGAGCGTCGCCGACGGCGAGGCCTGCGGCCTCTCGCTCGTCGGCCGGCGCGGGCCGCGCGCCTACCTCGCGGGCTTCGGCATCGCGAGCGCGCAGCGCCGCCGCGGGCTGGCCAAGCAACTCATCGACGCGCAGCTGCGCGACCTGTCGGCGGCCGGCATCGCGCAGGTGCAGCTCGAAGTGATCGAGCAGAACCCGGCGCGGCAGCTGTACCGGCAGGCGGGCTTCGTCGAAACCCGCGCGCTCGAGGTGCTCGAAGGCAGCTTCGAGCCTCGTGCCGATGCAGCTTCGACAGCGCCCGATACCGATGCGCTCGCCGCCCTGCATGCAGCCTGCACCGCCGTCTCGCGCCCCACCTGGCGCCGCGAGTGGCCGACCGTGCAAGGTGCGCTGGTGCACGACGGCGCCGTGGCCCTCGGCACGGCAACGAGCGGCTACGCCATCCTCCTGCCAGCGACCCTGCCGCTGAACACCTTGCTCGACGCCGCCGCACCCGACGAGGCCTCGGCCCATGCGCTGCTCGATGCGCTCGCGCAGGCACGCCCGGGCGCACGCTGGCGGCTGGTCGACGAGCCCGAGGGCAGCCCGCTGCACCGCGCCCTGACCGCACGCGGCGCCACCCTTGTCATACGCCAGATCGAGATGACCGCCACACTCCAGCCCCAGCCCACCTTTTCTTCCGATTCCTCGCGCCCCGTCCGTTCATGAAGTCCCCCAAGCGAACCTCGTCCACCCCTTTCATCCGCGTGGGCCCCAGCGGCGTGCATGGCCTGGGCGCCTTCGCCACGCGCGACCTGCCGGCCGAAGCCTTCCTGGGCCTGTACGAAGGCCGCCGCTACACCAGGCAGGAAGTCGCCTCCAAGCTCTGGGACGACCAGCTCACCTACCTGTTCACGCTGACGACCGGTGAGACCATCGACGGCGCCAAGGGCGGCAACGCCACGCGCCACCTGAACCATTCGTGCGAGCCGAACTGCGAGGCGGTCGAGGAGTACGACGAGGCGGGCGAGATGGTGCTGCGCTTCCAGACGATGGAAGCGGTGGAGGCCGGCGACGAGCTCTTCATCGACTACTCGCTCACGGCTGACGACGGCTCGCCGCCATCGAAGTACCCCTGCCATTGCGGCTCGCCGAACTGCCGCGGGACGATGTTGGCGCCGGTGGAGGCCGTGGCGGAGAAAGACGGGCCGGCCACGGCGGCCGACGTGGCGCCGGCTGCGTCGGACCCGCGCAGGCAACTCAGCGACCTGCCCTGGTGAGGTAGCTGCGAGCCGCCAAGGCTCAGGGCGACTCGCTCTTCACGCTGCGCAGTTGCGCCTCCGCGCGTTCGAGCTCGGTGCGCAGCGTGCGGATCTCGCGTTCCAGTTTCTCGATGCGCGCTTCGCGGCTCATCGGCGCCAGCGCCTGGCAGCGCTGCTGCAGCGCGCTCAGGGTGTCGGCCAGCTCACGCCGGCGCAGCATCTGGCCGCGCGAACGGGCCAGGGCCATGTCCCGCTCCAGCACGGCTTCCTGCGCCTTGCACTCTTCGGCACTCAAGGGCTGCACGGACGCCTCGGTTTGGGCAAAGGCGGCAGGCATGGCCAGGGTCAACGCAAGGGCCAGGAGACGGGGTTTCGGACGCATGCCATACGGTACCCGAACTGCCTGGCGGAACAGGCCTTCAGCCCTTCAGGCTGCAGCTGTTCTGGCGATGCACTTGATCTCGATCAGCCAATCCGGGCTGCCCAGCCGCGCCACCTGCACCAGCGTCTGCGAGATCTGCGGCTCGCCGCCGAACATCTCGGCGCGCAAGGCGAACAGCGCGTCGGCCTGGCCGAGGAAGCCGTCGATGTCGGTCACGAACAGGGTTTCGTCCACCACGTCGGCCATCGAGGCGCCGAAGGACGCGAGCACGCCGCGCACGTTGGCGTAGGCCTGCCGCACCTGCGCCGCAATGTCGCCGGCGCCGAGGGTGCGGCCCTCGCCGTCCACGCTCACCTGGCCCGAGAGATAGATCGTGTCGCCGACCTGCACGCCGTCGGCAATGATGTGCTTGAACGCGCCTTCGCGCACCACGCGGCGGGGAGTGACGGACATGGGGTTTCCTGGGTTTCGTTGGGAGCGCCGCAGTATCGAAGGCGCCACCTGCACTGGCATGCCGTGCCGCGGATGCCCCTTCTCGCCCCAAGTCGATCCACGAGCGCCGAGGCACGCCCCTCAATCCTGTGATTCAGGCGCTCACGTAGCGGGCGTCCCATTGCGCCGCCAGTTGCCTAGCCCGGTGCAGCGGCGTGCGGGCGCGCTCGAAGTCCATCACGCAGGCGACGTCCGCCGCGGCGGGGCGCGCGGGGCTTTCGTTGCTGCGGCCGTCCGTCAGCAGCCAGAGCCAGCGTTGGCGAGTCTCGTGCTTCGCCAGCAACTGCTGCGCGCGCAGCACGCCGAGTGCCAGCGGTGTGCCCCCACCGGCCGCGATGGGTGCAACCCAGTCGTCGTTCCAGGCGCTGGCGCGGCGCGGTGGCAGGCGCAGCTCGACCACGTCGCCGGCAAAGCACAGCAGCGCCACATGGTCGCGCCGCTGGTAGGCCTCCTGCATCAGCGCGAGCAGCTGGCCCTTGGCGCGCGCGAGCTGGCCGTCGTGGCGCATCGAAGCCGAGCAGTCGAGCAGGAAGCAGTGCAACGCGCCGCTGCGCGCTTCCTGCGGGCGATGGCGCAGGTGCGCGGCCTGCAGGCGGTCCGCGCCGCGGGCGACGAGCGTGCGCGGCCAGTCGAACGCCGTGCCGGGCGCGGCGGCACCGTGCCAGGCGTCCCGTTGCGTGCCCTGCCTCCGGTCACCCTGGCGTGCGCCAGCGGGTGCGGCGTCCCGGAGGCTCAGGCTTTTTTTGGGGCGGCCTGGGACGCGGAGATCAGCGGGCGCAGCGGCTTCACGCGCTCGATGCCGACGGGCTCGGGCGGCATCGCGCCCCAGTCGCCGTCGCCGGCATCGCGTGCGGGCGCATCGCCCGGCTTGCGGTGAGGTGCGGGTGACGTCATTGGGGGCGTCACGACTGCTTCGACCGCTGGATGGCGCCGGTGCAGCAGCACCGCCTCGGCCACGCGCTGCACATGGTCGTCGATGATCGATGCCGCGCCCTCCCACGCCGCGAGCGCGCGCGCCGAGCGCAGCATCACGAGGTCGGCGCGCAGGCCGTCCACGCCGGCCGCGATGCACAGCGCGCCGACGGCTTCGTGCACCGCGTCGCCGTAAGGCAAGGTCGCCGCGTCTGCCACGCGCGCGCGCGCACGCACCAGCGCCGCCGCGAGTTCGGCCTCCTCCTTCGCATGCGCCGCGCGAAAGCCTTGCGGGTCCGCGTCGAAGGCCAGCCGTGCACGCACGATGGCCTGGCGCTCGGCCGCGTCCTGCAGGTTGCGCAACCGCACACACAGGCCGAAGCGATCAAGCAGCTGCGGGCGCAGCGTGCCCTCTTCCGGGTTCATGGTGCCCACGAGCACGAAGCGCGCGGCATGCCGGTGCGAGATGCCGTCGCGCTCCACCACGTTGACGCCACTGGCCGCCGCGTCGAGCAGCGAGTCGATGAGCGCGTCGGGCAGCAGGTTGATCTCGTCGACGTACAGCACGCCGCCATGCGCGCGCGCCAGCAGGCCGGGCGCAAATTTCAGTTCGTGGCCGGCCAGCGCCTGCCCCAGGTCGAGCGTGCCCACGAGGCTTTCGAGGCTCGCGCCCAGCGGCAGCGTGACGAAGGGCGCGCCGGGCAGCAGCTCGGCGAGCGCGCGCGCGGCCGTGGTCTTGGCGGTGCCGCGCGGGCCTTCGATGAGCACGCCGCCCAGCGCGGGATCGACCGCGGCCAGCAGCAGCGCCTGGCGCAGTTGCGGCTGGCCGGCGATCGCGGCAAAGGGGAACGGCACCGGCATCGGGGCGGCTGTGGTCATTGGGGGCTTCCTTCCATCTGCTGCTCGTGGTCGAGCAGCAGGTTTTCCAATTGGTCCTTGTAGTCGCCGGGCGACTGCCAGAGGCCGCGCTGCATGGCTTCGAGCAGGCGGTTGAGCATGTCCTGCAGCGCGCGCGGATTGTGCGCGTTCACGAAGTCGCGGGTGGCCTCGTCGAGCACGTAGGCGTCGGCCACCATCGCGTACTGGTGGTCGCCCACCACGCGCGCGGTGGCGTCGAAACCGAAGAGGTAGTCGACCGTGGCGGCCATCTCGAAGGCGCCCTTGTAGCCGTGGCGCTTCACGCCGTCGATCCACTTGGGGTTGACCACGCGCGAACGGATCACGCGGCTGATTTCTTCCTTCAGCGTGCGCACGTGCGGGGCCTGCGGGTTGCCGTGGTCGCCGTGGTACATCGCCGGCTGCTGCCCGCTGAGATGGCGCACAGCGGCGGCCATGCCGCCCTGGAACTGGTAGTAGTCGTTGGAGTCGAGCAGGTCGTGCTCGCGGCTGTCCTGGTTCTGCAGCACGACGTTCATGGCGCGCAGCCGCCGCACCAGCGCATCGCTGGCGGGCACGCCGTCGCTGCCCTGGCCGTAGGCATGGGCGCTGCCGCCGACGTAGGCCTTCGACAGGTCGTCGTCGGTCTGCCAGTCGCCATGGTCGAACAGCGGCTGCAGCCCCGAGCCGTAGCTGCCGGGCGCGGAACCGAACACGCGCCAGCCGGCCTGCGTGCGTGCCTCGCCGGGCGCCACGCCCTGCGCTTCGAGCGCGGCGGCCTCGCGCAGGATGCGGGCGCGGATCGGGTTGCGCTCGGCGTCTTCGTCTTCCTGCGCGGCCACGGCCTGCACGGCGGCGTCGAACATCTGCACGGCGTTGGGAAAGGCATCGCGGAAGAAGCCCGAGATGCGCAGCGTGACATCGATGCGTGGACGCCCAATGCCGACTGTGGGCAGCACTTCGAAATCGACCACGCGCTGGCTGCCGGGCGCCCACTTGGGCCGCACGCCGATGAGCGCGAAGGCCTGCGCCAGGTCGTCGCCGCCGGTGCGCATGGTGGCCGTGCCCCAGACCGACAGGCCCAGCGCCACCGGGTAGTCGCCGTGTTCCTGCAGGTGGCGTTCGACCAATTGCGCGGCGGACTTGAGACCGAGCATCCAGGCCGTGGGCGTGGGGATGGCACGCGTGTCGACCGCGTAGAAGTTGCGCCCGGTCGGCAGCACGTCGGGCCGGCCGCGCGAAGGCGAGCCGCTCGGACCCGGCGGCACGAAGCGGCCTTGCAGTGCGCGCGACAGCTGGCGCAATTCTTCCCCGCCACATGCATCGAGCGCGGGTGCGAGACGGTGCGCGATGCGGCCCATCACGGCGGCGGTGTGCGGCAAATCGGGCGGACAAGCGTCCGCTTCGAGCAGCTGCTGGGCCAGCAGCTCCAGCCGCTCGCGCGTGTCGCCCTGGTGGCGCCAGGCCTCGTCGCTCACGGCCGCCAGCAGCGCGGGCCGCGCGCCCTGCCAGGGCTTTGCCGCATCGATGTCGAGCGGGTCGAAGGCGTCGCCGGGCAGCAGGTCGGCCGCGAGCGCGCCGAGCAGCCCGGCGTTCTCGCCCGCCCCGTCGCCGGCCGGGTAGCGCGCGAGCGCGAGCAGCGTGTCGCGCCGCAACCGCGCGCGCGGCGAATCGCCGAACACATGCAGGCCGTCGCGGATCTGGGTTTCTTTCAGCTCGCACAGGTACGCATCGACGCGTGCCAGCACGGCATCGTCTTCCGCGCCCGGCAGGCCCAGTTCTTCGACCAGGTGCTGGGCGCGCACGGTCGCGAGGATCTGCGCGCGCAGCACCTTGGCGCGGCGCGCATCGACCAGCAGCGCGTCGTAGTACTCGTCGACCTGCCGCTCCAGGTCCTGCAGCGGGCCGTGGTTCTCGGCGCGCGTGAGCGGCGGCATCAGGTGGTCGACGATCACGGCCTGCGTGCGGCGCTTGGCCTGCGCGCCCTCGCCGGGGTCGTTGACGATGAAGGGGTACACGTTGGGCAGCGGCCCGAGGATCGCGTCGGGCCAGCAGGTGGCCGCGAGCGCTAGGCTCTTGCCCGGCAGCCATTCGAGGTTGCCGTGCTTGCCGACGTGGACGACCGCGTCGATGGCGAACACATCGCGCAGCCAGAAATAGAACGCGAGGTAGCTGTGTGGCGGCACCAGCTCGGCGTCGTGGTAGCTCGCGTAATCGGCCAGGCCGAGCGGGCCGAGGGCGCGCGCGGGCTGGATGCCGACGAACACACGGCCCAGCCGCAGCCCGGCGATCATGAAGCGGCCCTGGCGCAGCATCGGGTCGTGCTCGGGCGGGCCCCATTGCGCGTCGATGGCGGCGGCCATGCCCTCGGGCAGCGCCGCGAGGCGTGCGCGGTAGTCGGCGAGCGCGTAGCTCTGCCACGCGGGCCGCGCGGCCCATTGCGCGGGATCGTTGGCGATGCCCTCCTGCAGCGTGCGCATCAGCGCGTCGCCGTCCGCGGGCAGCGTGTCGAGCGTGTAGCCCTCGGCCTGCATCGTGCGCAGGATGGCCATCACCGAGGCCGGCGTGTCCAGCCCCACGCCGCTGCCGATGCGGCCTTCGCTGCCGGGATAGTTCGCGAGGATGAGGGCGACGCGCTTCTCGTCGGCGCGCAGGCTGCGCAGCCGGCACCAGCGACGCGCCAGTTCGGCCACGAAGGCGATGCGATCGGGCTCGGGCCGGTAGCCGACCACCTCGGTCTGCGTGAACTCGCAGCGGTGCGACAGGCCCTTGAAGCTCACGGCGCGCGTGACGATGCGCCCGTCCATCTCGGGCAGCGCGATCTGCATCGCGATGTCGCGTGGGCGCAGGCCCTGGCTGTCGGCCAGCCAGTCTTCGCGGTTGCCGCCGCTCACGATCACCTGCAGCACGGGGGCGTCGCCCGCGAGTGCCAGAGGCTCACCGCTTTCATCCGAAACGCCCTGCCCCAGCGCGGCGAAGGCGGTGGTGTTGAGCACCAGCTGCACGTCGTGCTCGGTGCACAGCGCGCGCAGTGCGGACAGGCACAGCGGGTCTTTCAGCGAATCGAGCGCCACAGGCAGCGGGTTCAGTCCTTGCGCATGCAGCGCGGCGGCCAGCGCATCGAAGGCCTCGGTGTTGCCCGACAGCAGGTGCGAGCGATAGAACACCAGCGCGACCACGGGGGCATTCGCATGCCAGCCGGCGCGCAGGTCGTCGATGCCCGCGACCGTGTGCGTCGCGTCCATGCCGCCCGGCACATGCAGCGCCACCTGCGGCAGGCTGCGCGGCGGCAAGGGCGCCTCGCCATGGCCCAGGCCGTGGAAGGCCACCGCGCGCAGGAACTGCGCCGCGTTGCCCGCGCCGCCCGAGCGCAGGTACTGCCACAGCTGCCGGCTCACGCCGCGCGCCGCGGTGCCGCGCGCGAGCAGGTCCTCGTCTTCCTGCAGGTCGCCCGAGAACATCGCGAGCTGCTGGCCCTGGCGCTTCGCGAGCTTCTCGAGCTGCTGCAGTCCGTAGGCCCAGGCCGATTCGGCCCCCAGGTGATCGACCACCACCACGCGCGCATGCCGCAGCACCTCGTCGACGTACAGGTCGAGCGACGCGGGCTGGCGCAGGTGCATGAGGTTGGCCAGCCGCAGCGAGGGGTAGCCGGGGTCGGTGGCCGCCAGCGCCGTGCGCGCGGCGGCGAGCAGCGCGAGCGTGGTGTCGGCCGAGCTGAGCACCACGATGTCGCCCGGCGTCTGGTCGAGCCGGGTGACGACGCTCGGGTCGTCCTCGACGAAGCGGCCGGGCTGGGTGCTCAGCAGGTGCATGCGGTCAGGCGGGAACGGCCGCCACGCCTTCCAGTGCCTTGCGCAGCGCGCCTTCGTCCAGGTCTTCGCCGATGAACACGAGCCGCGTGCGCTGCGCCTCGCCGTCGCGCCAGCGGCGGTCGAAGTGGTGGTCGAAGCGACGGCCCACGCCCTGCACCAGCAGGCGCATCGGCTTGTGCGGCACGGCGACGAAGCCCTTCACGCGGTAGATGGTGTGCTGCTCGACCAGTGCGGCCAGCACGGCGATGAGACCGTCGCGGTCCACGGGCGGCAGCTCGATCACGAGCGAATCGAACTCGTCGTGGTCGTGGTCTTCCTCGTGGTCGTGGTGGCTCTCGCGCAGGTGGATGGTGCTTTCGGCGGCGCGGCCCTGGCCCAGCAGCAGCGCGAGCGGCAACTTGCCTTCGGTGGCGCCGACGATCTTCACCTCGGGCGGCAGTTCTTCGCGCACCAACGCCTCGACCTGCGCGCGCGCGGCGGCGTCCATGAGGTCGGTCTTGTTGAGCACCACGAGGTCGGCGGCCGAGAGCTGGTCTTCGAACAGCTCGTGCAGCGGCGATTCGTGGTCCAGGTTGGGGTCGGCGCGGCGCTGCACGTCGACCTGCGCGGGGTTCGCGGCGAACTGGCCCGCCGCGGCGGCGGGGCCGTCGACCACGGTGACCACCGAATCGACGGTGAAGATGTTCGCGATGTCGGGCCACTGGAAGGCCTGCACCAGCGGCTTGGGCAGCGCCAGGCCCGAGGTCTCGATGAGCACGGCGTCGATCTGGTCGCGCCGCTCGGCCAGCTGCAGCATCACGGGCAGGAACTCTTCCTGCACGGTGCAGCAGACACAGCCGTTGGCGAGTTCGTACAGCGCACCTTCACGCTCGTTGCCTTCATCGTCGCAGCCGATGCCGCAACCGCGCAGGATGTCGCCGTCGATGCCGAGTTCGCCGAACTCGTTGACCACCACCGCGATGCGGCGGCCCTCGGCATTGCCGAGGATGTGGCGCAGCAGCGTGGTCTTGCCGCTGCCGAGGAAGCCCGTGACGATGGTGACGGGGATCTTGGCGTTGCTTTGTGTCATGGAGTGAATGCTTTCAGGCGCGATGGCGCACGGGGAATCGGGCGCGCGGCGCGTGCGTGGCGCACGCGCCGGCGAACGGCACGCCCTCTTCAGGAGGGGCTGCCGGCGCGAATCAGACGGCGCTGTACAGGCGGCGCTCGACCAGGGCCGTGCCCTGCAGGCGGCGCCAGGCCTTGGCCGCGGCCAGCACGCCCAGGTCGACCAGCGGCTCGACCAGCACGACCGTCATGTAGGCCGCGCCGAAGCTGGCGATCTGGCTGAGGTTCTCCAGGCCCGTGCCACGGCCGTAGAGGGCCCAGAAGCCCACCCACACCACGATGCCGCCCTGGTAGGCCACCGACAGCTTGAAGGCCTGCTGGTAGCTGATGTCCACATAGGCCATGTTCGCGGGAATGATGCGGCGTGCCAGCGCGGCGGTCGCGAACAGCGGCACGAGCAAGGTCGTGACGTTCATGCCGTACTGCGGCAGGTCGGGCGGTGCGAAGAACAGGCTCTGGATGAGCAACCCGCCCGCCAGACCGATGGCCGCGGGCGCAAGCCCGAAGAGCAGCATCAGCGTGGTGCCCAGAATCAGGTGCACCTCGGACACGCCCACGGGATGGTGCGGGAACACCTCGAAGAAGCAGAACACGAGCATGATCGTGAAGGCGGAGCGCAGCAACAGGCCCACGGGGCCGTCCTTCAGCAAGGTGTCGAAGGCGACCTTGCCTGTGTAAGCCAGTGCAGCCGCCCCCGTGGCATAGCTGAGGAAGATCTTGGATCCGTCGACGAGTCCGGGTTCGATGTGCATCGCGCACCTCCTGAAATGCACCGAAGTGCGAAAGTTGATTGTTGGGGGATGGACTGGCTTGCGCAAGTCCCCGTCATGAAACCCGGGAGCCTTGCAGCCCCCGCTGAACAGGCGAAGGCTGTGGCTTGCGCCGCAGCCGTCGCCAGCCGATCACCACGCCGCTCGCCGAAGCGACGACGCCGATGACCGACAGGAACCACACCACCAGGTCCCAGACGGGCCGGTACTGGATGAGCCAGGGAAAGTCGAGGCTGTGCGCGGCGTTGAAGAGCCAGCGGCGCAGCCGCGCGTTGCGGTCGTTGCTGCCGGCCACCTGGCCGCTCGTCGGGTCGATGTAGAGCCAGCTGCGCGCGGCGTCGTCGAACTCGAGCCGCCACACGGGCAGCACGCGCGTGCGGTGGTGGCCGTACCAGTGGAAGTCTTCCTGCGTCTGCAGCGTGGCCTGCGTGATCGTTGCGCCGGGGCGCAGGCGGGCGGCGGCGCGCACGATGTCCTCGCGGGCGATAACGGCCGGGGCACCGGTGGCGGCATCGATCACACGCACGCGGGCCTGCGCATCGCGCAGTTGCAGCAGCGGCTTGCCATCGAACCCCATCAGCAGCGCCTCACGCGGTGCGCCGGCGCCCTCGCCTGCCGGCGCCACGGCCGGCGGCCAGGGGAACGGCGAGGCGCCGGTGCCCGTGTAGCGCGCCATCGCGGCCGCATCGGCGGGTGCGCGCTGGAACCAGCCATTGGGATTCATCGACAGCCAGCCGCTCACGATCCAGGTCAGCACGAAGAAGCCGCCGATGAGCCCCGCGATGTGATGCCAGGCCATCCATCCGGTGTACGGCGTGACAGCGCCGCTGCGAAAGCGCCGCCGCAGCCGGATGCGCAGGATGCCGATGACGATGCCCGTCACGGCCGAGACGATGCAGGCGGCCGACAGCCACACGACCACGTCGTGCCACAGCGGCGGGTCGGCGCGCAGCGGCGTGAAGTAGATCCAGTGCGGCACGGCGCCCAGCCAGTTCCAGAAGCGCTCGGCGCGCGTGGTGTCGCGCACCACCTCGCCGGTGCGCGAGGACACGTACAGCTCGGTGCCCGCCGCGTCGCCGACTTCGATGCGGTGCAGCGGGCGCAGCGGGTTCAGGCCCTGCGGCACGGTCCACTGGTCGCGCTCCAACGTCTCGGCCCAGCGTGCGCCAGGCTGTGCGGAGAAGTCGCGGGCGATGGCCTCGGCCTGCGCCGCATCGACCGATCCGAGCACACGGGCGTCGCGCGCGGACACGGCATGCCGCCCGCCGCGCGCATCGACGATGCGCCACACGGGCTGCGCGTCGGTGCCGGCCTGCATCTCCAGCGCCATGCGCCGGGGCGGCTGCGTGCGCACCGCGGGCGGCAGCGCCTCGAGCGCGGCAGACGGCGTGACCACCGCCTGTTCGAAGCGCACCGGGGCGAGCCCCGCGAGCCGCTCTTCGTCCGTGAGGTTCGGGTACCCCACGTACATCATGACCACACCCGAGACAAACCACATGACGAACAGCAGGCAGCCGCCGATGCCCAGCCATCGGTGCGTCCAGTACAGCGCCCGCCGCAGCGGGGGCCATGTGCGTTGCCATGCGGTGCTCATGCGGCCATGCTCAGAAAGTCACGAACGCCGACAGCTCGAACGAGCGCGGACGGCCCAGCAGCCACTGGTTACCGCCGTTCGAGAACGAGACCGGGTACCTGCGGTCGGCCAGGTTGTAGGCACGCAGCGCGAGCTTGAGCGACGGGTTCGCCTGCCAGCTCACGCCCGCATCGGCCACGGTGTAGGAGCCGATCCGCCGCGTGTTAGCCGCATCGACCTGCCGCGCGCCGACGTGGCGCACGCCCAGCTCGGCCTCCCACTGCGGCAGGAAGCGCCAGTGCAGCCACAGGTTGGCCGCCACCTCGGGCACGCCGGCCGGTGTGTTGCCCGCACGCGAGACCAGCGACTTGCCGACCGCCTCGTTGAAGTCGTCGTAGCGCGCGCGCAGCCGCGCGGCGTTGGCTTCGAGACGCAGCGTGGAAGTGAGCGCCAGGTCGAGCGTGGCCTCGATGCCTTCGGACGACTGCTTGCCGATCTGCTGCACGACGGTCGGATCGTTCGCGTCGCGCGACAGCAGCTTGGTCTTCTCGATGCGGTAGGCGGCCACGCTCCAGGCGCCGCGGCCCTCGGCCAGCTGGCGCTTGTAGCCGACCTCGACCTGCTTGCCGACGCTGAGCTCGAACGGCACCTGCGTGGCCGAGGTGCTGATGAGCCCCGTGAGCGGATCGGCCGCGCGCGCCACCTGCGCATAGAACGACTGCGCGGCGTCGGGCGCGTAGACCACGCCGAGGCGGCCGGTGGCGTACTCGAAGGTCTTGTCCAGGCGCGGGGCGCGGTTCTGCGGGTCGGTGCGCACGATCTTCGCGTGGTCCCAGCGCAGGCTGCCGACCACCGACCAGTGTTCGTTGAAGGCCAGCTTGTCTTCGGCGAAGAAGGCGTAGGTGCTGGTCTTGGTCTTGTAGCGCGGCAGGTAGGGCGTGGGCGAAGCGTAGTAGCCGGGGTTGAACACGAAGGCATCGACCACCGAGCGCCCGCCGTAGGGCGTGTCGCTCGAGTTCAGGAAGTCGATGCGGTTCACATCGAAGCCCACCAGCACCTGGTTCTTCAGGCCGAACAGCGCGTGCTTGAAGGTGGCGTCGGTGCGGTTGCCGATCTGTTCCTGGTCGTGGCCGATCTCCAGGTAGTCGCCGCGCGTCACGCGGTTCGTGGTGGCGCTGTAGGTGTAGGTTTCGCTGTCGCGCCAGTGGCGCTTGCTGTCCAGGCGATAGAGCTGGTTGCGCACGGTGACGGCGTCGTTGGGCGTCCACTGCGCATCGAGGCGGGTCCAGCGGTCGCGGTACTTGACCTCGGCGTCGTCGAGGTTGTAGTTCTGTTCGCGGTTCAGGCTGCTCAGGCGGCCGTTGATGAGCGGCACGCCGAAATAGCGCTGCGGCGTCTGGCGGCCCTCGTCGTGCGAGAGCGTGAACTGCAGCCGCGGCGACACGTCCAGCCGCACCGCGCCGCCCACAGCCAGGCTCTCGGCCTCGCCGCGCCGCATGAAGCCGTCGGTTTTCCGGTGGCTGATGTCGAAGCGGTACGAGAGCATGTCGTTGATCGCCCCGCCGCTGCCGAAGGCGACCTGGCGCGTGGCGTCGGAGCCGACGCTCACGAGCGCCTCGTTGCGAATCGGGCCGCGCGTGGGCTTCTTGGGCACCACGTTGATTGCGCCGCCGATGGCGCCTTCGCCGAACATCACCGAAGCGGCGCCGCGCAGCACCTCGATGCGGTCGGTCGACCAGGTGTCGAACGGGAAGGTGACGGTGCCCGCGCCCACGTACAGGCGCGTGCCGTCGTACAGCTGCATCACCGAGCCGTGGCCGTTGAAGCCGCGCGCCGACAGCGACGAGCCGCCGTTGCCCGGCGCGGGCGAGCCCGTGATGCCGGTGGCGCGGCTCGCGGCCTCGACCACCGACACGTCGCCGCGCGCGCGGATCGTGTCGCCGGTGAGCACCTCGATGCTGGCCGGCGTTTCGAGCGGCGTGAGGCCCAGACGGCTGCCGGTCTGCGTGGGCTCGTCCAGGGCCAGCGGCGTGTGGCGGCTGGCTTCGACCTGCACGGGGGTGAGGCTGGGGCGACCGGCCGTGTCGCCCGACTGGGCGAGAACTGGCCCGCAAGCGAGGCCGAGCCCCAGTGAAAGACCTGAAAGACCCGAAAGGCGCGCCCGTTGCAGGGGCGGGCCCGAGCGATCGCGCGGCGGCGATGCAATGCGATTCATCCGACTTCTCCTCCGGCCCGCGTCCCCGCAGGCTCCTGACCGATCGCGGACGCCGAGGGAGAAGAGACGAGGGGCGGTGCCGTTTCGCGCGAGGGAAAAGCGGCAGGCCCGGACACGCACTCCCGCAGCATCCGAAGGCGGTTGCGAAGGCCGGTATCCGGGCTCGCGGAGTGCGTCGGGGTGCAATGCATGCACCTCGGCGCCGAAGCCCTCGCCTTCCCACGCCGAAGCGCAGTGGCTGCCCGGGCGAAAGATCGCCGGGGCCTGAGGGTGTCGATGTCCGCTGACCGTTGCGGGGGCAGCGCAGGAATGGAAGGGTCGTTCGAAAAAACGACGCCTCGCACCTGCTTCCCGTTTAACCCCGCCGCCAATCCTGTGACTGGTCGTGCAGGGCACCTTCGAACCGTGGGGTGTTGGACGACACCGGTGTGAACCAATGTTTCCAACCGCCGGGATTATAGGGAGCGCCCTGCGGCGGCGCCCCCGCGGGCCCCGTCAGACGGGCTTGCCGTCGGGCCCGAACAGCCGCCGCAGCACCGCCACGCCGGCCACCAGTGCATTCGAATACGTGGCGTAGGGCTCGTGGGCGGCTTCGAGCGGCACGTACACATGGGTGGAGTCGCCGGGCGAGCCGTCGACGGCCTCCATCAGCACCCAATAGAACTCCCCTTCTTCCAGTTCGTGGACGGTGAGTGCGATGTCTCTCGGCGAAGGCATGACGATCAGAGAAATGAAACAGGGAATGAACTCGCCTTTGTACGGGCAAGGGGCCGGCGCGGTTGTCAGTACTAGGGCTTCTCCTACAGTGCATGGACGCCGCGCGGCCTAATGTTAGGGGTGGGGAGTTGCATCAGAACAAGGAGTCAGCATGAAACATTTCACGCTTGAACCCAACATGCGCGCCGCCTTCGGTGGCGCGTTCTACCCGACCGGTTACTCCCTGGTGATGTTTCCGAGCGTCGAAGATGCCAGCCGCATCGGCCACGGGCTGATCGCGAAAGGCATCGTGAGCGGCGACGAGGTCTACCTGATACCGGCCGAAACCGTCCTGGCGGAAATCGCGCCGACCGTGCATGCCTCGCACAGCCCCCTGCCCTCCGCCGGCACCGACGGCGACACGGTGCGCGCCTTCATCCAGCTGGCCCACGAAGGCCACACGGGCCTGCTGATCCGCACCAAGGACGGCGCCATCGCCGAGCGCGTGATGGAACTGGTGCGTACCGTGCCCTACTCGATCGCCGAGCGCTATCGCACGCTGGTGATCGAGGACCTTTGAATCGTCAAGCTGGCACCGCCATCGCGGCGGCGCGCTGCACCACATCGCGGGCCATGGCCTGGGCGAGTTCCTGTTCGCCCAGGAACACCTTCGCGTCGGTTTCGGCGGCCAGCAGGCGGGCTTCCTGCTCGTTGTGGCTGCGCACCACGGTCTGGATGGTGGGGTTCAGCGTGCGCGCGGTTTCGATCATCTGGCGCACGTTCATGGCGTCGGGCGTGGCCACCACGAGCACGCGGGCGCGCGCCACGTGCGCCTGGATCAGCACCGCCGGGTCGGCCGCGTCGCCCCACACGGCGGGAATGCCGGCCTCGCGCAGCTTCTCGACCAGCTCGCGGTTCTGCTCGGCCACCACGTAGGGGATGTCGTTCGTCTCGAGCTCGGCGGCGATGCGCCGGCCCACCCGGCCGTAGCCGACCAGCACCACCTGGCGCGACAGGTACTTGGCCTCGGTGGTCATGGGCAGTTCGGCCAGCGGGTCGCTGCGCGCGTCGAGTTCGCGTGCGAACTTCGAATGCGCGTGCAGCCATTTCTGCAGCGGCGCGATGAGGCTGAACCACAGCGGGTTGGTGGCGATGGAGATCAGCGCGCCCGCCAGCACCAGGCTCTGCCCTTCCACCGGCAGCAGGCCGAGCGACACGCCCAGCCCGGCCAGGATGAACGAGAACTCGCCGATCTGCGCCAGGCTCGCGCTCACGGTGAGCGCGGTGGCCAGCGGGTAGCGGAACACCAGCACCAGCGCGCAGGCCGCGAGCGACTTGCCCAGCACGATCACCAGCACCACGGCCAGCACCTGCAGCGGGCGCTCCACCAGCACCGAGGGGTCGAACAGCATGCCGACCGACACGAAGAACAGCACGGCAAAGGCATCGCGCAGCGGCAGCGACTCCTGCGCCGCGCGGTGGCTGAACTGCGACTCGCGCATCACCATGCCGGCGAAGAAGGCGCCCAGCGCGAACGACACGCCGAACAGCGCCGCCGAGGCAAAGGCGATGCTCACGGCCGCCGCCACCACGCACAGCGTGAACAGCTCGCGCGAACCGGTGCGCGTGACCTGCCACAGAATCCACGGGAACACGCGCCGCCCCACCACCAGCATCAGCACGACGAAGCCGCCGACCTGCAGCAGCGTGAGGCCCAGCGTCTGCCAGACGGGGTCGCCGCTGGTGTCGACCTTGGTGCTGCCCAGCGCGCCCGCCAGCGGCGGCAGCAGCACGAGCACCAGCACCATCGCGAGGTCTTCGACCACCAGCCAGCCCACCGCGATGCGGCCGGTGAAGGAATCGAGGATGCCCAGGCTCTCGAGCGCGCGCAGCAGCACCACCGTGCTCGCCACCGACAGCGCCAGCCCGAACACCAGCGCCGTGCCCCAGCTCCAGCCCCACCACATGGCCAGCCCGCCGCCGAGCAGCGTGGCGACCGCGATCTGCGCGATGGCGCCGGGCAGCGCGATCTTGCGCACCGCGAGCAGGTCGGCCAGCGAAAAATGCAGGCCCACGCCGAACATCAGCAGCATCACACCGATCTCGGCCAGCTGCGCGGCAATGCCCGCGTCGGCCACGAAGCCGGGCGTGAACGGGCCGATGATCACGCCCGCCAGGAGGTACCCCACCAGCGCCGGTAATCGCAGCCGCGCCGCGAGAAAGCCGAACACCAGCGCCAACCCCAGGCCGGCGGCAATCGTATTGATGAGGGAGACGCTGTGGGGCATCGGTCCATTTTGCAGGAACGGCCCCCAACCTTTGAAGCCCGCAGGCTTCTACGGGCCTGCGTCTACACCCCTACGGAAGCGACGCGAACTATCGTAGGCATAAAGCACTTCTATTCGCATCGACACCTTTCTCATCCAGAATTTGAGCGGTCCCCCCGTCCCCCCAACAACAGGAGCCTCCCCATGAGCAACGAGAAAACCGAAGCGAAGTGCCCGTTCAGCCAGGCCACCGGCGCCGGCACCACGAACCGCGACTGGTGGCCCGAGCAGCTGCGCCTGGACCTGCTGCACCAGCACTCCTCCAAATCCGATCCCCTGGGCGCCGGTTTCGACTACGCCAAGGCCTTCCAGAGCCTGGACCTCGCCGCGGTGAAGAAAGACCTCGCCGCACTGATGACCGACTCGCAGGACTGGTGGCCCGCCGACTTCGGCCACTACGGCCCGCTCTTCATCCGCATGGCCTGGCACAGCGCCGGCACCTACCGCATCGGCGACGGCCGCGGCGGTGCCGGCCGCGGGCAGCAGCGCTTTGCGCCGCTCAACAGCTGGCCCGACAACGTGAGCCTGGACAAGGCGCGCCGCCTGCTGTGGCCGATCAAGCAGAAGTACGGCCAGAAGATTTCCTGGGCCGACCTGCTGATCCTCACCGGCAACGTCGCGCTCGAGACCATGGGCTTCAAGACCTTCGGCTTCGGCGGCGGCCGCCCCGACGTGTGGGAGCCCGACCAGGACGTGTACTGGGGCCGCGAGAAGACCTGGCTGGGCGGTGACGTGCGCTACGCACAGGGCTCGCCCGGCGTCGAGAAAGACCGCGGCGTGCTCGTGAAGGACGACGACAGCAAGGTGCCGCACACGCGCAACCTCGAGAACCCGCTGGGCGCCGTGCAGATGGGCCTGATCTACGTGAACCCCGAGGGCCCGGACGGCAACCCCGACCCGATCGCCGCGGCGCATGACATCCGCGACACCTTCGCCCGCATGGCCATGAACGACGAGGAAACCGTGGCGCTCATCGCCGGCGGCCACACCTTCGGCAAGACGCACGGCGCGGGGCCGGCCTCGAACGTCGGCAAGGAACCCGAAGCCGCCGGCCTCGAAGACCAGGGCTTCGGCTGGAAGAACAGCTTCGGCACCGGCAAGGGCGGCGACACCATCACCAGCGGCCTCGAAGTGACGTGGACCACCACGCCCACGAAGTGGAGCAACAACTTCTTCGAGAACCTCTTCGGCTACGAATGGGAGCTGACCAAGAGCCCCGCCGGCGCGCACCAGTGGGTGGCCAAGGGCGGCGCCGGTGCCGGCACCATCCCCGACGCGCACGACGCCTCCAAGCGCCACGCGCCGACCATGCTCACGACCGACCTGTCGCTGCGCCTGGACCCGGCCTACGAAAAGATCTCGCGCCGCTTCCTGGCCAACCCCGACCAGCTCGCCGACGCCTTCGCGCGCGCCTGGTTCAAGCTCACGCACCGCGACATGGGCCCGCGCGCCCGCTACCTCGGGCCCGAGGTGCCGGCCGAGGAGCTCATCTGGCAAGACCCGATCCCGGCCGTCGACCACCCGCTGGTCGACGCCAACGACGTCGCGGCGCTGACGAAGAAGGTGCTGGCCTCGGGCCTCACGCCCGCGCAGCTGGTGTCGACGGCGTGGGCCTCTGCCTCCACCTTCCGCGGCTCCGACATGCGCGGCGGTGCCAACGGCGCCCGCGTGCGGCTGGCACCGCAGAAGGACTGGGCCGTCAACCAGCCTGCGCAGCTGGCCCAGGTGCTGAAGGTGCTCGAAGGCATCCAGAGCGAGTTCAATGCAGCGCAGACCGGCGGCAAGAAGATCTCGCTGGCCGACCTGATCGTGCTGGCCGGCGGTGCGGGCGTGGAACAGGCCGCGCGCAATGGCGGCCGTGAAGTGAAAGTGCCCTTCTCGCCGGGCCGCGCCGACGCCTCGCAGGAACAGACCGACGTGCCCTCGTTCGAGCCGCTGGAGCCCGCGGCCGACGGCTTCCGCAACTACCTGAAGGGCCGCTACAGCGTGCCCGGCGAAGCACTGCTGATCGACAAGGCCCAGCTGCTCACGCTCACGGTGCCCGAGATGACGGTGCTGGTCGGCGGCCTGCGCGTGCTCGACACCAACGTCGGCCAGACGCGCCACGGCGTCTTCACGAAGACGCCCGGCACGCTGAGCAACGACTACTTCGTGAACCTGCTCGACATGGGCACGGAGTGGAAGGCGGTGTCGGACACCAAGGAGGAATACGAAGGCCGCGACCGCAAGACCGGCACCCTCAAGTGGACCGGCACACGCGTCGACCTGGTGTTCGGCTCCAACGCGCAGCTGCGCGCCATCGCCGAGGTCTACGGCGCTTCCGACAGCCAGCAGAAGTTCATCGACGACTTCGTGGCCGCCTGGACCAAGGTGATGAACCTGGACCGCTTCGATCTCGCCTGAGGCGGGGCGCCAGCGCCGTCCGCGCCCCGGGGCCCTGCCCCGCGGGCGCGGACTCCCATGAACGAGGTATTCGTTTTTCGGGCCGGGCCACTAGATTCGGCCCCATGAAATTCGCGAAGGCATGGCTTGCCGCCGGCGTCGTCCTGGCGGCCTCGCAGTTCGGCGCGCTGTACGCGCAGGACGGCAACCCCGAATGGCGCGCGCTGCGCCAGGAACTCGTGCAACGCATCAACGCCAACTGCTACGACGTCGGCACGCTCGAGCTGGCGCAGCAAGTGCTGCAGACGGCGCAACGCACGGGCGGGCCCGAGTCCGCCGACACGGCCCTCAGCCTCGTGCTGCTGGCCCATGTCCACCAGCGGCAGGGGCAGCTGACCCGGGCCGCGCAGTCGTACACGGCTGCGCTCGCCATCCAGGAAAAGACCGCCGGACCCGACAGCCCGATGGTGGCGTTCACGCTGAGCGCGCTGGCCGGCCTGCACTATCGCCGCGAGGCCTTCGACCAGGCCATTGCGCTGTACGAACGCGCCCTGGCGATCCACGAGAAGCAGCGGCGCCCCGATGCACACGCCGTGCTGCACAGCCGGCAGAACCTGGCCGCGGCCCATCGCGCCCAGGGCACCTACGCCAAGGCCGCCCCGCTGTACGAACGCGAGCTCGACGCCAGGGCGCAGCCGCTGCTCGCGGTGGCCCTGGTGCACTGACGCGCACCGAAACGCACCGAAACGCGCCTCACCGCACCCAAACGCGCGGGCCGGCGCCCTGATCCGGCTACGGTGCCATCTTCGATTCGCGCGCGTTCACCAGTTCCTCGGGCTCCTGCGACTCGACCCAGCTCTCGTTGTTGAGCCCGGCCTGCAGCCGCTCTTCGTCGAGTTCATTCGTCCACTTGGCGACCACGATGGTGGCCACGCCGTTGCCGATCAGGTTGGTGAGCGCGCGGGCTTCCGACATGAAGCGGTCGATGCCCAGGATGAGCGCCAGCCCCGCCACCGGCACATGCCCCACCGCCGACAGCGTGGCCGCCAGCACGATGAAGCCGCTGCCCGTGACGCCCGCCGCGCCCTTCGACGTGAGCAGCAGCACGGCCAGCAGCGTGATCTCCTGCGTGAGCGTCATGGGCGTGTTGGTGGCCTGCGCAATGAACACCGCCGCCATCGTCAGGTAGATCGAGGTGCCGTCCAGGTTGAACGAGTAGCCCGTGGGAATCACCAGCCCCACGCAGGTCTTGTGGGCGCCCAGGTTCTCCATCTTCTCCATCATGCGCGGCAGCACCGATTCGCTGGACGAGGTGCCCAGCACGATCAGCAGCTCTTCCTTGATGTACTTGATGAACTTCCAGATGCTGAAGCCGTGAAAGCGCGCAATGAGCCCCAGCACCACGAAGATGAACAGCAGGCAGGTCAGGTAGAAGGTGCCCATGAGCTTGCCCAGCGACAGCAGGCTGCCCAGGCCGTACTTGCCGATGGTGAAGGCCATCGCACCGAAGGCGCCGATGGGCGCGAGCTTCATGATGTAGTTGACGATCACGAACAGCACGTGCGAGCCCTTCTCGATCACGTCGAACACCAGCGTGCCGCGCCCGCCGAAGCGGTGCAGCGCAAAGCCGAACAGCACCGCGATCAGCAGCACCTGCAGGATCTCGCCCTTGGCGAAGGCATCGACGATCGTGCTGGGAATCACGTTGAGCAGGAAGTCGACCGTGCCGGTCATCTTGCCGGGGCCGGTGTAGGCCGCGATGGCCTTGGTGTCGAGCGTGGACGCATCGATGTTCATGCCCGCGCCGGGCTTGAGCACGTTCACCAGCACGAGGCCGACCACCAGCGCGATGCTGCTCACGATCTCGAAGTACAGGAGCGCCAGCCCGCCGGTCTTGCCGACCTTCTTCATGTCTTCCATGCCGGCGATACCGACCACCACCGTGCAGAAGATGATCGGCGCGATGATCATCTTGATGAGCTTGATGAAGCCGTCGCCCAGCGGTTTCATCGATTCCCCGAGCGAGGGATAGAAGTACCCCAGGAGCACGCCGATGATCACCGCGGTGATCACCTGCACGTAGAGGGAACGGTAGAGGGGGAGCTTCCTGGGTACTGTGCTTGTTGTATGTGCCATGACTGCCTCCTGAAAGGATGAAGGGAAACGAAAAGAAAAGGGTTCGTGTCGCGGTTGCTTTCGATGGGTGATGTCGTGCGTTCTGTGTCCGTGGCGCCGGCCCAAATGAAAAAACCCGCCGAAGCGGGTTTTTGTTTTCAGGGCGTGGCGCGCATGCTCAGTGCATGTGGAGGCCGCCGTTGACCGAGAAGTCGGCCCCGGTGCTGTAGCCGCCTTCGTCGGTGGCGAGCCACGCGATGATGGAAGCGATTTCGCTCGGCTCGCCCAGGCGCTTGACCGGGATCGTGGCCACGATCTTGTCGAGCACTTCCTGGCGGATGGCCTTGACCATGTCGGTGCCGATGTAGCCCGGGCTCACCGTGTTCACGGTGACGCCCTTGTTGGCCAGCTCCTGCGCCAGCGCCATCGTGAAGCCGTGCATGCCGGCCTTGGCCGCCGAGTAGTTGGTCTGGCCGGCCTGGCCCTTGGCGCCGTTGACCGAGCTGATGTTGATGATGCGGCCCCAGCCCTTTTCGACCATGTCGCCCACCACCTGCTTGGTGACGTTGAACATGCTGTTGAGGTTGGTTTCGATCACCGCGCTCCAGTCCTCGGGGGTCATCTTGAGGAACATGCGGTCCCGCGTGATGCCGGCGTTGTTGACGAGCACGTCAATCGCCCCGTGGGCCGCCTTGGCGGCGGAGAAGGCCTCGACGGTGGATTGCCAGTCGCCGACATTGCCGACCGACGCGTGGAACTCGAAGCCTTCGGCTTTCTGTTCGGCCAGCCACTTGGCGTAGTCCCGCGTGGGGCCGCAACCTGCGACCACGGTGAACCCGTCCTTGTACAGACGCTGGCAGATGGCTGTTCCGATGCCACCCATGCCTCCGGTGACATATGCAACTTTCTTGCTCATGAGATTTCCTTGATTGAAGCTAGCAAAAAGCCTGAACGGCCGCCTTCACTCTAGCCATTTTCAGGCCACACAACTCTGAGGGAGAACACTGAGCCAAGCTTGCAACCAGCTGTCACGGACATCACCTCGGCGGCACTCTATATGCTTGCGGCTTCGCGCCCGTGACACGGCCCCTGCCGGCACCCCACCAGGAGTTCGCACGCATGAATTTCGCAATCGTCGTCTTCCCCGAGGTCGAGGAGCTCGATTTCGTCGGTCCCTGGGAAATGCTCACCATGTGGAGCAAGCTGGCCGGGGGCCCCGCGAACTGCCTCGTGGTGGCGCAAACGCACGGCCCGGTCGTCTGCGCCAAGGGGCTGTCGATCAACCCGCATGTCTCGTTTGCCGACTGCCCGCCGCTCGATTTCGTGCTCGTGCCCGGCGGCATGGGCACGCGGCGCGAGGTCGACAACCCCGCCATGGTGCAGTTCCTGGCCGCGCAGGCGCCCGGCTGCAAGGCGCTGCTGTCGGTGTGCACCGGCGCCTTCGTGCTGCATGCGGCCGGCCTGCTCTCGGGCCGCACCGCGACCACGCACTGGGGATCGCTCGACCGCCTGCGCGCACTCGGCGACGTGAAGGTGGTCGAGCAGCGCTTCGTGCAGGACGGCCACGTCTGGACTTCGGCCGGCGTCTCGGCGGGCACCGACCTGATGCTGGCCTTCATCGCCCATGTGGCGGGCGAGGAAGCCGCGGCCAAGGTGCAGCTGCAGGCCGAGTACTACCCGGCCGACACGGTGTACGGCCACACCTCGAGCCATGAGCGCGCGCCGTCGTATGTGCGGCGGCCGGGCTCGCGCGCGGGCATCGCCTGACCGTTCGTTCATCTGTTCACGCGTTCCCTTGATCGATCGAACGGTCGGTCATTTCTTCTTTCTTACTTCTTTCGACCTCCATGCCCACGCCCGACCTCACCGACCTCGAACCGCTTTCCGTGCTCGCCGCCCGCGTGGGGGCGACGCTGCGCGAGCGGCGCCAGACGGTGGCGGTGGCCGAATCGTCGGCCGGCGGCCTGGTCTCGGCCGCCCTGCTCGCCCTGCCGGGCGCCTCGGCCTACTTCCTGGGCGGCGCGGTCATCTACTCGCGGCGCGCCGGCAAGGCCCTGCTCGGCCTCACGCCCGAGGACATGGGCGACATGCGCGGCGAGACCGAGCCCTACGCGCGCTTCATCTCGGGCCGCATCCGCGACGCCCATCGTTCGAAGTGGGGCATCTGCGAGAGCGGCGCGGCGGGACCGTCGGGCAGCCCGTACGGCGATGCGCCGGGGCATGTCTGCATCGCGGTGACCGGCGCGGACGGCCTCGTGGTCAGCCGCACGATCGAGACCGGCGCGACCGACCGGCCATGGAACATGGATGTGTTCGCGCGGCTGTTGCTGAAGTTGTTCGACGAGACCTTGCAGGCATGAGCAAGGTCACGCCGATCTTTCGGCGTGTGGGCATCGAGGATGCAGATTTCCTGTTCGAGCTCTGTGAGGCCACGATGCGCGGCTACGTCGAGCAGGTATGGGGCAGCTGGAACGCGGTGGGCGTCCGGGCCCACCTTGCCGAGCAGGCGCACGCCGGCGCCTTCTTCGCACTGGACCTCGACGGCACGCGCGTGGGTGCCGTCGCGTTCGAGCAGCACGACACGCACGTCCAGATCGAGGAGATGTACATCGTCCCCTCGTGCCAGAACCAGGGCATCGGAAGCGCGGTCGTGGCGCACATCGTCAGCTTGGCCTCGCGAGAGCAGGTGCCGGTCCGGCTTCGGGTGCTGGCGTCGAATCCCGCACGCCTTTTCTATGAGCGGCTCGGCTTTCAGGTGACCGTTTCAACACCGGAACGGTATTTCATGGAGCGCCCCCACTGAGCGAGAGCCCGAGGGGCCGCGCCGTTCTCAATCCGCCTGCACCCCCGCCGCCCGGATCACCTTCCCCCACTTCTCGATCTCCGCCGCGAGGTGGCTGCGCAGCGCCTCGGGCGTGACCTTCTCCATCGGCACGGCCTCGGTGCTCAGTTCAGCGAAGCGCTTCTTCACGTTGTCGTCCTGCAGCGCGGCGCGCAGGGCCACGTTGAGCTTCTCGATCACGGCCGGCGGCGTGCCCTTGGGCGCATACACGCCGTGCCACACCTTCACGTCGAAGCCTTTGAGGCCCTGCTCGTCGAGCGTGGGGATGTCGGGCATGCTCGACAGGCGCTTGGGCGTGGTCACGCCGAACACCTTCACGCGCTGGCCGTCCTTGATGACGGGCGCGGTCTGCGTGGTCTGGTCGCACAGCAGGTCGACCTGCCCGCCCATGAGGTCGTTGAGCGCCGGGCCTGCGCCCTTGTAGGGCACGGTCGTGAGCTGCACGCCGATCTGGTGCGCGAAGAGCATGCCGCACAGCTGCGACACCGCGCCGATGCCGGCGTTGGCGAGCGAGACCTTGTCCTTGTTCGTCTTCACGTAGGCCAGCAGCTCCTTGAAGTTGTTGGCCGGAAAGTCCTTGCGCGACAGCAGGGTCATCGGCACGTCCATGACCTGGCCGACGTACTCGAAGTCTTTCAGCGGGTCGTAGTTGAGCTTCTTGTACAGCGCGGGCGCGGTGGCCATGCCCATGTGGTGGATGAGGATGGTGTAGCCGTTGGGCGCGGCCTTGGCCACGCGGGTCGGCGCGATGGTGCCGCCCGCGCCCACGGTGTTTTCGACCACCACGGTCTGCCCCAGCGACTTGCCCATGGGCACCGCGAGCATGCGCGCCACCACGTCGGTGGGGCCGCCGGCCGAGTACGGCACGACCATCACGATGGGCTTGTCGGGCCACGCGGCCTGCGCGGCGGCGGGCGATGCGGCGGCGAACAGGCAGGCGCCCGCCGAGGCCGCGATGAGGGCTTTCAGTTTCCAGGTCTTCGTTGCGTTCACTTCTTTGTCTCCTTTTGGTTTGTCTGTAGATCAGTGCGTCACGGATGAATCGCCCGGGCCGTGAGATGCGGCCAGCGCCAGCCAGCGCTCGGCCAGCCGCACCACGGGCCCGTCGACCATGCGGCCGTCGAGGCTCACGACGCCGCCGCCGGCCGCGCGCACCGCCTCGGTGACGCGGTGCGCCCAGGCCACCTCGTCGGCCGTGGGCCCGAGCGCGGCCTGCACGGGTGCGACCTGCTCGGGATGGATGCACAGCTTGGCGCCGAAGCCGCCGCGCCGGGCGCGCGCGGTGTCGGCGGCGAGCCGCTGCGCGTCGCGCCAGTCGGGCGACACGCCGTCGATGGGCGTGGCCAGCCCGGCGCGGCGCGAGGCCAGCACGAGCGCGAGGCGCACGGGCACCAGCTCGGCCTCGTCGGCATCGCAGGCCATGCCGAGGTCGGCCTGGAAATCGAGGTGGCCGAAGGCCAGCCGCAGCACCTGCGGCGCCCCCGCGATGGCATCGAGCGCAGCGAGCCCCGCGGCCGATTCGATGAGCGGCACCAGCACGGCCTTCGGTCCGGCCCTGGCGGCCAGCCGATGCAGTTCGTCGGCGTGCTCGGCCTTGGGCAGCACGATGCCGGCGATGAGGCCCTCGGCGATCCAGCCTGCCGCGCGCGCGCAGTCGTCGTCATGCCACGGCGTGCCGCTGGCGTTCACGCGCACCAGAAGTCGCTCTCGCCCTTCGGCGGGCAGCGCCGCCAGCGAGGCGCCGAGCGCATCGCGCGACTCGGCCTTGCGCGCGGGGGCCACGGCGTCTTCGAGGTCGATGATCACGCCGCCCGCGCCCGTGGCCAATGCCCGCGCATGGCGCTCGGGCCGGTCGGCCGGCACGAAGAGAAAGGCGCGCGCCAGGGCGAGCGCGGCGTTCGCGGGCTCGCTCATACCGCGCCGGCTGCGCGCAGCGCCGCAATCGCGTCGTCGCCACGGCCCAGGCTGCGCAGGATGGCGTCGGTGTGCTGGCCGACCGCAGGCACCGGGTCCATGCGGTAGTCGAACGCGCTCTGGCGACCGGCCGGCAGCAGCGCCGGGATGTCGCCGGCCGGCGAACCCACCTGGCGCCAGCGCTCGCGCGCCTGCAGCTGCGGGTGCGCCCACAGCCCGGCCATGTCGTTCATGCGCGCATTGGCGATCTGCGCGGTGTCGAGCCGTTCGAGCACCTGCGCCGCGCTGAGCGCGCCGAAGGTGTCGACGATGAGCGTGCGCAGCGCCTCGCGGTGTTCGTTGCGCCGCGCGTTGCTGTCGAAACGCGGGTCGCTCGCGAGCTCGGGGCGCAGCAGCACCTTGTCGCAGAAGGCGCGCCACTCGCGCTCGTTCTGCAGGCCCAGCATCACGGTGCCGCCGTCGCCGGCGGGGAACGGGCCGTAGGGATAGATGGTGGCGTGCGAGGCGGCGCTGCGCGGCGGCGGCGGCGCGCCGTCGTAGGCGTAGTACATCGGGTAGCCCATCCACTCGGCGAGCGATTCGAGCATCGACACGTCGATGTGCGAGCCCTTGCCCGTCTTGCCGCGCTGCATCAGCGCCGCGAGGATGCCGGTGTAGGCGTACATGCCCGCCGCGATGTCGGCGATGGAGTTGCCCGACTTGCACGGGTCGTCGGGCGTGCCCGTCACCGAGAGAAAGCCGGCCTCGCTCTGAATGAGCAGGTCGTAGGCCTTCTTGTCGCGGTACGGTCCGTCTTCGCCGTAGCCCGAGATGTCGCAGACGATGAGCGCGGGGTGCTTCTCCTGCAGCACCTGCGCGCCCAGGCCCATGCGCGCGGCGGCGCCGGGCGCGAGGTTCTGCACCAGCACGTCGGCGCCGGCCACCAGCTCCTGCAGCACGGCGAGCGCGGCAGGCTGCTTCAGGTCGAGCGTGAGGCTTTCCTTCGAGCGGTTGACCCACACGAAGTGCGAGGCCTCGCCGTTCACGCGCTCGTCGTAGGCGCGCGCAAAGTCGCCGCCGCCGGGGCGCTCGACCTTGATGACGCGCGCGCCGAGGTCGGCGAGCTGGCGGGTGCAGAACGGCGCCGCGATGGCGTGTTCGAGCGAGATGACGGTGATGCCGTCCAGGGGTCTTGTCATGTGCTTCTTCTTTCTTTCCTTGCGTCAGGCGAGCACGGCCGTGGCCTGCATCGTGAGCCAGCCGTCGGCGTCTTCGCCCCACAGGCTGAAGGTCTTGCCGTCGGTGCTGCCTTCGGCGGGCTTGCCGTGCACGCGGAACGGCGCGATGTCGAAGGTCGGTCGCACGGCGCGGAACTCGAAGCGCGCAAGCTGCGCATCGGCCGGCGCGTTGCGGCGCAGCAGGTCGACCAGCAGCGTCGCGATCAGCGGTCCGTGCACGATGAGGCCCGGGTAGCCCTCGACCTGCGTCACGTAGCGGCGGTCGTAGTGGATGCGGTGGCCGTTGAAGGTCAGCGCCGAGTAGCGGAACAGCAGCACGTCGTCGGGCACGAGGTCGCGGCTGAAGGCGGCATCTTTGGGTGCGGGCGTGGGCGATGGTGCGGCCTCGCCCGGTGCGGCGGCGGCGCGGTAGACGATGTCGTGCTCTTCGGTGAGCGCCAGCCCGCGCGCGTTGCGCACTTCATGGCGCACCAGCACGAACACCAGCTCGCCCGTGCGGCCGGCCTTGTGCGTGACCGAGGCGATGGTCGACGTGCGCTCGACCGCATCGCCCACCTGCAGCGGATTGCCCGGCTCCCACGTCAGCCGGCCGCCGGCCCACATGCGGCGCGGCAGCGGCACGGGCGGCAGGAAGCCGCCGCGCTTCGCATGGCCGTCTTCGCCGATCTCCGACTGGCGGTGGTGCGGCAGTAAGTAGAGCCAGTGCCACAGCGCGGGCAGGCGCGTGCCCGCCTCGGGCAGCGGGTCGTCGCGGTCGAGCGTGGCGGACAGCGCGCGCACGGGCGCGGCGGTGAGGTCGTCGCGCAGTGTTTCTGTGCGGCCCTGCCAGGCCTGCAGGCGCGCGAGGGCTTCGGCGTCGATCAGGGGAGAAGTCATGTCGTGAGTGGCGGAAAGAAAGATGAAGGGCGCGGTCAGTCGACTGCGGCGCCCGAGGCCTTGACGATGCGCGCCCACTTGGCGAGGTCGGCGTGCAGCAGCGCCGAGAACTGCTCGGGCGAGGTGGGCGCAGCGATCTCGACGCCCTGCTGGTCGAGCTTGTCGCGCAGGTCCTTGGCCGCGAGCGCCTTGCGCGTGGCGTCCTGCAGGGTGGCGAGCACGTCGGCCGGCACGCCCGCGGGGGCGAACAGGCCGATCCACAGCGTGCCGTTGTAGCCCGGCACCTGCTCGGCGATGGCGGGCACGTCGGGCAGCACGGGCGAGCGCTTCTCGCCGCTCACGGCCAGCGCGCGCAGCTTGCCGGCCTTGATGTGCGCCAGCGCCGAAGGCAGGCTCGCGAACACGATCGGCAACTGCCCGCCCAGCACGTCGTTGAGCGCGGGCGCCACACCCTTGTACGGCACGTGCTGCATCGAGATGCCGCCCATGCTGTTGAGCATTTCACCCAGCAGGTGGTTGAGCGTGCCGTTGCCGGCCGAGGCGTACTGGTAGTTGGCGCCCTTCTCGCGCGCCAGCTTCAGGAATTCGGCGAAGTTCTTCGCGGGGAACGACGGGTTCACCAGCAGCACGTTGGGCACCGCGCCGATCAGGCCGACGGGCTTGAAGTCTTTCTCGGGGTCGAAGCCCGGGTTCTTGTAGAGCGCGGGGTTGATGGCCTGGCTGCTGCTGATCGTCATGAGCAGCGTGTAGCCGTCCTTCGGACCCTTGGCGACCAGCTGCGTGCCGATGTTGCCGCCCGCGCCGGGGCGGTTGTCGACCACCACGCTCGCGTTGTTCAACACCTCGCCGAGCTTCTGGCCCACGAGGCGCCCGACGATGTCGTTGGTGCCGCCGGCGGCCTGGGGCACGACGAGCGTGATGGGGCGCGAGGGGTAGGTCTGGGCGTTGGCCGGGTTGGCGGCCAGCAAGGCGGTGGCGGTGAGTCCGAAAGCGAGCAGCGCGCGGGCGCGGAATCTCATCGGGGCAGAGCAACGGACTTTCAATCCGCTGGTGGTTGGCTTGTGTTGTGTCTCCATCGCCGCATGGTCTTCTGCCCGCCCCGTCGGCGCAATCTGCGATTTCGGAAGCCAGGCTTCTGAAATTCCGAAGGCTTGACTACCATCGCCTCATGCTCTTCGACCTCACCGACCTGCGCCTGTTCGTGGCCACGGCCGAACTCGGCAACCTCACGCGGGCGGCCGAGCGCCAGCACCTGTCGCTGGCCGCGGCCAGCGCGCGCATCAAGGCACTCGAGACCCAGGCCGGCCTGCAGCTGCTGCAGCGCGAGGCCCGCGGCGTGCGCCTGCTGCCGCCGGGCGAAGCCTTCCTGCACCACGCCCGGCTGGTGCTGCACCAGGCCGACCAGCTGCGCGCCGACCTGCTCGAGTACGGCGGCGGGCTGCGCGGCCACCTGCGCGTGTTCGCCAACACCACGGCGGTGACCGACTTCCTGCCCGAGATCCTGCCCGGCTTCCTGGCCGCCAACCCGCGCATCAACGTCGACCTTCAGGAAAAACCGAATGCTCAGATCCCGCGCGGCGTGCGCGACGGGCGCGCCGACATCGGCATCGTCGCGGGCCAGATGGACACGCTGGGCCTGGACACCATCCACTTCAGCACCGACCGGCTGGTGCTCGTCACGGCGCGCCAGCACCGCTTTGCGCGGCGCCGCCGCATCTCGTTTGCCGAGACGCTCGACGAAGACGCCATCGGCATGCAGCAGGGCAGCACGCTGCAGGCCTTCCTGGGGCAGATCACCGACCACCTGGGCAAGCGCCAGAAGCTGCGCATCCAGCTCGGCAGCTTCGACGCCATGTGCCGGATGATCGGCAGCGGCGTGGGCATCGGCGTGGTGCCGGAGTCGGCCGCGCGGCGCAACCAGGAGAGCATGGGGCTCGCACTGGTCGAGCTCAGCGACCCGTGGTGCGTGCGCGAGCGCTACCTGCTCGTGCGCGACCGCGCCGCCCTGCCCGTGTACGCCCAGGCGCTGGTCGAGACCTTGTGCAAGCACTACGCCGACGCGCAGGCCGAAACCGGCTGACGGCCCGATTCCCGGCCAAAAACAGGCACTTGCAGGCAGCTTGTGAGAAACCCGATGTCTTCCCCATTTTCTGTGCACAACTTTGGGGGTAAGTCAGGGGCAGCGTTGTAAAGCGATTGCAAGTCATTGTTTTATAAAGGGAATAGTTAGTCTGCTTAAATTTTTTGCAGTGCACAAGTCAGGCCGCCGAGGGGCCTGAAAATCGCTCGAAAACAGGAAAGTCAAGCGAAAAAACAGGGGGTTGCCTGTGCTAGGCCGCCCTTTGAAACCAACGACTTGCGGCGGGTTGTGAAGAAGTCCGCTGCAATCCCCACTTTCTGTGGGCAACTTTGGGGGTAACTCGGGTGGAGCTTTGTAAAACGAGTGCAAGTTGTTGTTTTACAAGGGGATTCCACACTTTGCTCAATTTTTGAGCGGTGAACAAAACGGACGACCGGTGGCGGATGGCGAAGGTCGCAGGCGTTCGAATGAATCCAAAGGTTCTCATCGCCCGCAAATTGATCGGCAAGGCGCGAACTGCCGGCTCCAAGGCATGGCTGGGGCGACGGCCGTACAGTCGGGCACGAGCAACCGTTCGGATGCGGAGAGCACAAATGCAAGGTGTTGGCGAACTCATCGACCGCTGGAAAGCAGAGAACCTGACGCTTGTGCCGCCGGCACCGAAAGCACAGATTCTCGAAACTTTCGAAAGCCTGGGATCGACTGCAACAGCAGACGTCATCGCTCTCTACACCTCGCTGGGCGGCATGCGCGAGATGGACAAGGCGTTGTGGCGCCTTTGGCCACTCGAGGAAATCAAGGCCGAAAACTCCGAACTCTCCTCTCACGGCGTGCTCTTCTCGGACTACCTCATCTGCTGTTGGTGCTACAGGCTGAAGGCGAACCCGGACGGCACCAGCTCGGTGCTGGAAGATCGCTTCGATGGATCAGAGCCGCGCCTGGTGGCAAGCACGCTCGAAGCGTTCTTCCTTTCCTATCTGGCCGACGCCACGCGTTTGCTCGATGGCGCTGCACTCGATTGACGCGTGCGAGGCAAAGACATTCGCAGCAGAGAAACCATGCTCGAAGCCCTCAGCGCCCCCTGGTCCTGCATCGGCGCCGTCGCCGGGCTGCTGATCGCCCTGCTGGTTCATTGGCTGGCCCCGGCCGACATCGACACGGTGCACGCCGGCGCGTGGCTGGTGGGCATCGGCTGGCTCGCGGGCCTGGCCTGGGACCTCGCGGCTTCGGACCGCTCGAAGTAAGCAGCAGGCGAGCGCCCCGACAGCGCGCACAAAAAAGGGAGGGGAGGCAGCGGCCCTTGCGAGCCCCTGCCTCCCCTCCCCGTACCGGTTCACCCGGTGATCAGGCTCAGCGCTCGATCGTCAGCGCCACGCCCATGCCGCCGCCGATGCACAGCGAGGCGATGCCCTTCTTGGCGTTCTGGCGCTGCATTTCGTGCAGCAGCGTCACCAGGATGCGGCAACCCGACGCGCCGATGGGGTGGCCGATGGCGATGGCGCCGCCGTTCACGTTCACCTTGTTCACGTCCCAGCCCATTTCGCGGTTCACGGCACAGGCCTGTGCGGCGAAGGCTTCGTTGATCTCGAGCAGGTCGAGGTCGGCGGCCTTCCAGCCGGCGCGCTGCAGCGCCTTCTGCGACGCCGGCACGGGGCCCATGCCCATGATGGTCGGGTCCAGGCCGGCGGTGGCGTAGCTGGCGATGCGGCCCAGCGGCTTCAGGCCCAGGGCGGCGGCCTTCTTGGCCGTCATGACCATCACGGCGGCGGCGCCGTCGTTCAGGCCCGAAGCATTGCCCGCAGTCACGCCGCCGGCCTTGTCGAAGGCGGGGCGCAGGCCGGCCAGCACTTCGGCGTTGGTCTTGCGGTTGATGAACTCGTCCTGGTTGAAGACGATGGGGTCGCCCTTCTTCTGCGGAATGCTCACGCCGACGATCTCGTCCTTGAACTTGCCGGCGTCCTGCGCGGCGGCAGCCTTGGTCTGGCTGGCCAGGGCCAGTTCGTCCTGCGAGGCGCGGTCGATGTTGTACTTCTTGGCCACGTTCTCGGCCGTGATGCCCATGTGGTACTGGTTGTACACGTCCCACAGGCCGTCGACGATCATGGTGTCGACCAGCTTCCAGTCGCCCATGCGCTGGCCGTTGCGCGAATTGGGCAGCACGTGCGGCGCCATGCTCATGTTTTCCTGGCCGCCGGCAATGACGATTTCGGAGTCACCCGTGGCCACGGCCTGCGCCGCCAGCATCACGGCCTTCAGGCCCGAGCCGCACACGGCGTTGATGGTGAGCGCCGGCGTTTCCTTGGTGCCGCCGCCCTTGAGCCAGGCCTGACGCGCGGGGTTCTGGCCGGCGCCGGCCGCGAGCACCTGGCCCATGATGGCCTCGCCCACCTGGTCGGCCGTGAGGTTGGCGCGCGCGATCACTTCCTTGATCACGAGGGCGCCCAGCTCGGTGGCGGGAATGCCGGCGAGCGAGCCGCCGAATTTGCCGACCGCCGTACGCGCAGCCGAAACGATGACGATGTCTTCCATGAGGTTCTCTCCGTTGAGGTGATTTGAAATCGGTTGCGATCTTGCGGGAGCTGGCGCCCGTTCAGGCCTTGGCCTTCACGTAGCGTCCCGGCGCCGGTTCGATGGCCTTGTAGGCCTTGCCGTTGCCGTAGCCCTTGGGCGCGGGGATCTGCTTGCCCGCGTGGCCCTTGAGCCATTGTGCCCAGTCGGTCCACCAGCTGCCCGGCTGCTCCTGCGCGCCGGCCAGCCATTCGGGCTGGGTCTTGGGAAACTTGCCGTCCTCGCGCAGCCAGTGGCTGCGCTTGTTCTTGGCGGGCGGATTGATCACGCCGGCGATGTGGCCCGAAGCGCCCATCACGAAGCGCTTCTTGCCCGTGAGCAACTGCGTGGAGGTGTAGGCCCCGCCGATCGGCACGATGTGGTCTTCGCGCGAGCCGTAGATGTAGGCCGGGATGTCGATCTTGCCCAGATCGACCTTCTCGCCGCACACGGTGAGCGCGCCGGGCTTGGCCAGCTTGTTCTCGTGGTACGTGTTGCGCAGGTACCAGGCGTAGAACGGGCCCGGCAGGTTGGTGGCGTCGCTGTTCCAGTACAGCAGGTCGAAGGCCGGAGGCGTCTCGCCCTTGAGGTAGTTGCCGACCACGTAGTTCCACACCAGGTCGTTCGGGCGCAGGAAGCTGAAGGTCGAGGCCAGGTCGCCGCCCGGCAGCAGGCCGCCCTTGCCCAATTGCATCTCGCGGTACTGCACCATGGACTCGTCCACGAAGATGTCCAGGATGCCGGTGTCGCTGAAGTCGAGGAAGGTGGTCAGCAACGTGACCGACGCGGCCGGCTTCTCGCCGCGCGCCGCCAGCACGGCCAGCGCGGTGCTCAGGATGGTGCCGCCCACGCAGAAGCCCAGCGTGTTGATCTGCTTGCTTCCGCTGATCTCCTGCACGGTGTGGATGGCCTTGATGGCCGCGTTCTCGATGTAGTCGTCCCAGGTGGCCTGGGCCAGTGACTCGTCGGGGTTGCGCCAGCTCACCACGAACACGCGGTGGCCCTGCTCGTTCGCATAGCGGATGAGCGAGTTGTCGGGCTGCAGGTCGAGGATGTAGAACTTGTTGATGCACGGCGGCACCAGCAGGAACGGCCGCTCGTACACCTTGGCGGTGAGCGGCTTGTATTCGAGCAGCTGGAAATACGCGTTCTCGAACACCACGGCACCTTCGGTGGTGGCCACGTTGCGCCCCACTTCGAAGGCGCTCTCGTCGGTCATGCTGACGTGGCCCTGCTTCATGTCGTGCAGCAGGTTCTGGATGCCCTTGGCGATGCTCTCGCCTTGCGTGTCGATGGCTTTCTTCTGCGCCTCGGCGTTGAAGGCGAGCGAGTTGCTGGGCGAGGCCGCGGCCATCCACTGCTCGACCGCGAAGCGCAGGCGCGCCTTGGTCTTGTCGTCGGCGTCGATGGCCTCGGCCATGCGCATCATGGTGCGGCCGTTGAGCAGGTACACGGCGGCCGAGAAGGCCGCCATCGGGTTGCTGCCCCAGGCCTCGGCGGCAAAGCGCTTGTCACCCTCGGGGCGGGCACCGAAGCCGCGGCGCCACAGGTCGGTGGCGTCGCTCAGGTACTGCTGCTGGATGGACTGCAGCTGCTCGGGATCGATGGAGAACTTGGGCAGCTCGGGCATGGCGGCTGCGCCCGGGAATTGCGCCATTTGTGGCAATTGCCATAGCGGCGTGCCGCCGACGTCGAAAGCGGCGGAACCTCCTGGACCTGCAGCTTTCTGGAAAGCCTCCATGGCCTGGGTCCAGCCCTGCGTGAGGGCTTTTTGAAAGGGCGCGAACGCATCGGCCCCCGTGTCTTGTTGCTTCATCATGTCTCCTGGCCGTGGCCTGGGTCGATACGAACGGATGGCTTGCGTGTTTTGAGTATGCTGCATTCGCAAGGCACTCACAACGCCGCGCTTTCACTAATCCCTTGAAACAAAACGTCTGCGCCTGTGTTCATCCATTTGATCGTGATCGGCTGGCTCTATGTGGCCGTGATGATGGCGGTGGCCGAGGCCACCAACACCACGGGCACGGTGCTGGGCGCCATCTTCACATTTCTTCTTTACGGCCTCGCGCCGGTGGCGCTGGTGATCTACCTGATGGCCACGCCGGCGCGCCGGCGGGCGATCAAGGAACGCGAGGCGCAGGCCCAGGAAGCCGCCCGTCGCGCGGCCGCGGAGGCTGCGGCTTCAGACCTTCCAGACCAGCGCGGCGAAGCGCCCGCTGACGCCGTCGCGCCGGTGCGAAAAGAACCGTGACGGCTGTGCGACGGTGCACCACGCATCGCCGCTGTCGTTGCCATAGAGCGACTCGACACCCACCGCACGCAGCCGCAGCCGCGCCAGCGCAGGCAGGTCGGCCAGCCACTTGCCTTCGGCCGCCGCGGGCGTGAAGCACGACACCGCCTCGGGCGACTGCGCCTCGAAGGCGGCCTTGACCTCCGCCCCCACCTCGAAGGCCTTCGGGCCGATGCAGGGGCCGAGCCAGGCCATCAGGCGCGGCGCGCCTTCATCCTGCGCGAAGGCGCGCACGGTCTGCTCGAGCACGCCGCCGGCCAGCCCGCGCCAGCCCGCATGCGCGGCGGCCACGCGATGACCGCGTTCGTCGGTGAAGAGCACGGGCAGGCAGTCGGCCACCATGACCGTGCAGGCGCGCGCGGAGGTCGCGGCCGTGCAGGCATCGGCGACGGTGCCGTCGTGCACGGCCTCGTCGAGCGACACGAGCCCCGTGCCATGCACCTGCTGCAGGAACACCGGCCGCGTGCCAATCGATTGCTGCAATCGCCGGCGGTTCTCGGCGACATGCGCGGCATCGTCGGCCACGTGGTCGCCGAGGTTCAGGCTCTCATAGCGCCCGGTCGACACCCCGCCGTCGCGCGTGGTGCACAGCGCGCGCACGTTCGGCGGCGCGGGCCACTCGGGCACCAGCCATTGCGGATTCATCGCGCCGTGCCGGCTCAGGGTTCCGCGTCGGGCGACTGCGAGGGCTGCGCGCGCTGGAAGGCGTCGAGCTTCATGCAGGCGTCGAAGGCGGCCATGGTGCGCGGCAGGCCGCTGAAGTCGCAGTCGAAGCGGCGGCCGTTGAAGATCTGCGGCACGAGGCAGCAGTCGGCGATGGTGGGCGTGTCGCCCCAGCAGTAGGTGCCGCCCGGGTGCTGCGCGAGCTGGCGCTCGAACGACAGCAGGCCGTCGCGCACCCAGTGGCGGTACCAGGTGTTCTTGGCTTCGTCGTCGACCTTCAGTTCCTTCACGAGGTACTTGAGCACGCGCAGGTTGTTCAGCGGATGGATCTCGCAGGCGATCGACTGCGCCAGCGCGCGCACGTGGGCGCGGCCCACCGGGTCGCTGGGCAGCAGCGCCGGCTCGGGGTGCGTTTCGTCCAGGTATTCGATGATGGCCATCGACTGCGAGAAGCGCTCGCCCTCGTCCTCGAGCAGCGGCACGAGCATGTCGGCCGAGATCGCCGAGTACGGGCCGGTGCGGTGTTCGCCACGCGCGATGTGCACGGGCACGTAGTCGTAGTCCAGGCCCTTCAGCTGAAGGGCGATGCGCACGCGGAACGAGGCGGAGGAGCGGAAATAGTTATGCAGCTTCATGATTTCTCGAGGATAGCGCCCTCTCAGGAGCGTGGTGTGGCCGGGAGCGCGCAGCGGAAATCGCGCAGCCGGGCTTCGGGGTTGTCTTGCTGCCACGCATCGAGCAGGCCGCGCGCCGCGGCTTCTTCGCGCGCGGCGATGCCCAGGTGCCACGGGCCCTCGGCTGCGGGTGGTTCGCCGGGCGCGTGGTTGTGCTGGTCGTCGGGGCGACCTTCGGAGCAGGCCTTGCACAGCACCTGCATGCTGCTGGTCCAGTTCTCGGCGCTGAGGCCCGCTTCCTCGAAGCGGCGCACCAGCGCATCGATCGCCTCGGCCTGCACCTCTTCGACGAAGACTTCGTAGGTCGCGTGGTCCGACGGCGCGATCAGCGCGAGCGCGTCGAACACCGGCACCTCGCGCTCGCCGCGGCGGCGGTAGCCGTTGGCGGCGCCGTCGTGCAGCACCAGGTCGCCGTAGCGGTGGCCGCTGGCGGGCGTCGGCACGTTGCGCAGGATGGCGCGCGCCGGGTCGATGCGGTCGGCCCAGACCACCTCGCTGGCCTCGTCGCCGTGCACGCGGATGGGCGTGAGGCCGACGAAATAGTCGACCGGCCCTTCGCCGTCCGGGATGCCGATGCCGTACTGGCGCCATGCGCGCCGCGCCGTGGGCCAGTCGCCCAGCGCGGTGGCCGCGATGCCCAGGTTCCACAGCGCGCCCTCGTTGCCCGGCTCGCACTGCACGGCGCGGGCGTTGGCCTGCAACGACGCGGCCCAGTCGCCGCGGTACTTGTGGATGAGCCCGGCGTTGTACCAGGGCGCCGACCAGTACGGATGGATGGCGCTGGCCTGCGCATAGGCGGCCAGGGCGCCGTCCTGATCGCCGGCCTCGTCGCGTTCGCGACCGAGTTCGTTGAAGGCGGTGGCCTTGCCGGCTTTGCCGAGTCGGATGGGCATGGTGGAGCGAGAGAGAGAGAGAAGAGGTCGGGAAAGGGGTCGGGGAAACGCGCAGAAACGCCTATTGTGGGCCGCCGCAAAATCCCGAGTCCGGCGTGCCGGCAAGCCCGTGCCGCCTCTGGCACACTGCCGGTCTCCCCTCCCGCTTCGCTGAAAAAGGACACCTTCCCATGGCTTCCGAGTTTGTTTTCGCCCCGCCGGCCACCGTTTCGGTGCCGGTGGCCGGTCAGCCCGCACGCTTCCCGGTGCACCGCATCTACTGCGTGGGCCGCAACTACGAAGATCACGCCAAGGAAATGGGTTTCACCGGCCGCGAGCCGCCCTTCTTCTTCATGAAGCCGGCCGATGCGCTGGTGACGGTCGATGCGGGCCAGACCGGCACCATGGCCTACCCCACGCTCACGAAGAACCTGCACCACGAGATCGAGCTCGTGGTAGCCATCGGCACCGGCGGCAAGAACATCCAGGCGGCCGACGCGCACAAGCACATCTACGGCTACGCCGTGGGCCTGGACATGACGCGCCGCGACCTGCAGAACGACATGAAGAAGCAGGGCCGCCCCTGGGACATCGGCAAGAGCTTCGAGCAGAGCGCGCCCATCGGCCCGATCGTGCCCGTGGCGCAGGCCGGCAACGCCGAGCAGGCCGAGATCTCGCTGCAGGTGAATGGCGAAGACCGCCAGCGCAGCACCGTGAGCAAGCTGATCTGGAACGTGGCCGAGACCATCGAGCACCTGTCGGCGGCCTGGGAACTGCAGCCCGGCGACCTGATCTTCACGGGCACGCCCGAGGGCGTCGCGGCCGTGGTGGCCGGCGACACGCTGGTGGGCCAGGTCGCAGGCTTGCCCGCGCTGACCGTCAAGATCGTCTGACGCCCGCGCGGTCCCGCTTCATGCTCCTTCGCGTACCCATCAAGCATTGCAAGAACTGCGGCACGGCGGTGGTCTACCGCGTGCCGGACGACGGCGACACCAAGCAGCGCGCGGTGTGCCCGGCCTGCCACACGATCCATTACGAGAACCCGCTGAACGTGGTGGGCACCATCCCCGTGCTGGGCGACAAGGTGCTGCTGTGCAAGCGCAACATCGAGCCGCGCTGGGGCAAGTGGACGCTGCCCGCGGGCTTCATGGAGCTCGAGGAAACCACCGCCGAGGGCGCGGCCCGCGAGACCGACGAGGAGGCCGGCGCGAACTTCGAGATCGAGGGCCTGTTCGCCGTGATCAGCGTGGTGCGCGTGGGCCAGGTCCACATGTTCTACCGCGCCCGCCTGCTCGACGACCGCTTCGACCCGGGTCACGAGACGATCGAGGCGCGCCTGTTCACCGAGGACGAGATTCCCTGGGACGAGATCGCCTTTCGCACCGTGCGCCAGGCGCTCGAACATTACTTCGAAGACCGCAAGCGCGGCAGCTTCGACCGCGTCCACGAACTCAGCATCGTTTGAAAAATTTCCCCATGCTCAAGACCCTGCGCGCCACCCTCCTCTGTGGCGCCAGCCTCGGCTTCGCACTCGCGGCTTCGGCGGCCAAGGCCGACACGGTCGGCGAGGTCGACACGGCCTTCAAGCTCATCGGCCCCGACCACAAGATCGTGGTCGAAGCCTACGACGACCCCAAGGTGAGCGGCGTCACCTGCTATGTCTCGCGCGCGCGAACCGGCGGCATCGCCGGCGCCTTCGGCGTGGCCGAGGACAAGGCCGAGGCCTCCATCGCCTGCCGCCAGGTCGGCCCGGTCAGCATCACGCAGCCGCTGCCCAAGCGCGAAGAGGTCTACAGCGAACGCCTGTCGGTGCTCTTCAAGCGCCTGCGCGTGGTGCGCATGGTCGATCCCAAGCGCAACACGCTGGTCTACCTGACCTACTCCGACCTGCTGATCGACGGCTCGCCCAAGAACAGCATCACGGCCGTGCCGGTCGATCGCGGCACGCCGATTCCGCTCAAGTGAAGGGGCTGCTGAAGGGCTCGGCGATGCGAGTTTGCTAGCATCGTCCGAGCGGCCGACACCGAGATGTCAGCCTTCGACGGAACCCTCCGCAACGAATCCGTTCCAACAGCGTCATGCACCTTCAGACTTTTGTTTTCCGAACCGCCGCCACGCTGCTCGTGGCTGGGGGCATTGCCGCCTGCACCACGCCCGGCCCCACGCCGCCGCAGCAGCCTGTTCCAGGCGCCACGCCGCCGCCACCGCGCCAGGCGCTCTTCATCCGCCCCGCCGCCGGCACCACCGTGGGCCGCTTCGACGGCGTGCGCAACAAGGGCCTGGACATCGCGGGCAACCTGGGCGACCCCATCGTGGCCTCGGCCGACGGCCGCGTGGTGTACGTGGGCGGCGAACTGCGCTCCTACGGCAACATGGTCATCGTGAAACACAACGAAACCTTCCTCACGGCCTACGCCCACGCGAAGACCATCCTCGTGAAGGAAGGCGCCGTGGTGCGCCAGGGCCAGAAGATCGCCGAAATGGGCAACAGCGAATCCGACCGCGTGAAGCTGCATTTCGAGATCCGCAAGAACGGCACCGCCGTCGATCCCGAGCCGTACCTCAACGGCCGTTTGCAGCAGTAAACGTAAAAGCCGTTACAGCAGGCTTTCGGGCACCAGGGGCGCCAGCAGCTCCAGCCGCCAGCGGGCCCAGAAATGGGTCTCGGGCTCGGTGTGCAGGATGGTGTCCGCCCCGTCGCCCGACGCTGGGCTCACCCACTCGATGCCGCCGCGCGGCCCCAGCTGCAGCTGGTAGGCACCGTCCAGCCGCATGAAACCGATCAGGCTGGTGAGCTGCTGCGCGATCTGCGGACTGAAGATGAACAGGCCGATCTCCGTGTTGTGCAGCGCCGAGCGCGGATCGAAGTTCATCGAGCCGACGAACACCACCTGCCCGTCGATCACGGCCGACTTGCCGTGCAGCCGCCCGCTGGCCGAGCCGTAGATGCCGAAGCGCTTCGTCTGCTCCACGCGCTTGGGGCTCAGCTCGTACAACTCCACGCCCAGGCGCAGCATCTGCGCGCGATAGCGCCGGTAGCCGATGTGCACCAGCGACTCGTCGGTGGCCGCCAGCGAATTGGTGACGATGGTGTAGCCCACGCCGTTGCCGCGCACGATCTGCATCGTCTCCATGCCGCCGCGCCCGGGGATCAGGTAGGGCGTGGTCAGCAGCACCCCGTGCTGCGCGCCGCGCAGGTAGCGCTGCACGTTGTAGAGCACGCTGTCGGCGGCCTGGTCGGCCGGCAACCCGCGCCCTTCGTCGGTGGGCGCCAGCGCCTTGGCGGGCGCGTCGGCGTACGCCTCGGCGCGCGCCCAGCTCAGCGCGAGCTTGCCGGCGTTGAGGTCCTTGGCCAGCGGGTTGTGGCCCAGCAGGTCGGTCGATTCGGGCTCTTCGGGGTGCAGCGTCTCGGGGCCCGTGGTGAGCCGGTCGAAGCGCTCGCGCAGCGCCTGCGCCGACTCGCCGCCGCGCGGCACCAGCGACTCGATGGGGTACACGTACAGGCTGTTCCAGTACATGTCGAACAGCGAGGACAGCCGGGGCACCACGGCGCCGGCCACCAGCGTGTCGATGTCGATGAAGTTGGAGCCGCCGTCGCGCAGGAAGTATTCGTTGGCGATGTTGCGCCCGCCCATGACCGCCATCGTGTTGTCGACCACGAACAGCTTGTTGTGCATGCGGCGGTGCACGCGGTCGAAGTCCAGGATCGACCAGGCCCAGCGCGTGCCGAAGCGCGAACGCCCGGCCGGGAACGGGTTGAACAGGCGCACCTCGACGTTCGGGTGCGAGGCAAAGCTGGTGAACAGCGGGTCGGCGCCCGCGGTGTACAGGTCGTCCACCAGCAGGCGCACGCGCACGCCGCGATCGGCCGCGTCGCGCAGCGTGCGTAGCAGGTAGCGGCCGGTCTCGTCGTTCTGCACGAGGTAGTACTGCACGTCGATGGAGCGCTGCGCGCGGCGCGCCAGCTCGATGCGGGCATGCAGCGAGAACTGCGGCATCGGCAGCAGGCGAAAGCCGCTGAGCGGCTCGCCCGGCGGCGCGGCGGCCTGCACGAGGCGGCCCAGCGCGGTGTCCGCGCCGTCGGTGATGGCACTCGAGGGCTTGCGCACCACCTCGGTCGGCAGGCCGGCGCAACCGGCGAGCACGAGCATCGCCAGGCTGCACAGCAGCCAGGCGAACCACCGGGCGTGCGGCACGTCAGCCCGGGGGGACAGTTTGCGCATGAACGACAGAAAAGAGGGAGGGCAAGGGCACGGGAGCGAAGGAGAAAAAACGCCGCTGCCGCGCGGCGCGGTGCACGACCGCGCCCACGGGTGGCGGTTTCTACCACGCGCGGCGCGAGCGCGCAGCCAATGCCTTCGTCAGTGCGCGCGCTCGGACCACTGCCGCACGAAGTGCTCCGCGCGCACGTTCGCGCGCGCCACGGCCGAGTCCCACGACAACTGCTGGGTGATGACCAGCGCGCAGCGCGGAATGCCGTCCAGGCTCAACGCCGCGATGCCGGCGTAGGTGCCCTTCGGGGTGCGCGTGAGTTCGAACCATCCCGTCCAGCCACCTGGCACGTGGAGGTCGAGTCGGGCGGAGTCCATGATGAATTCATCATAGGCCTTTAGTTTTCATTTGCAAACATTGCATACAAAAGCAACGGCTCAGGCATGCATGTCCGAGCGGCGACCGGTCGGGAGGCGCTGCAGCGCCTGGCGCAGCGTGGAATCCACCCGCCGCAGCGACAGCCCGTGCCGCACCGCCACCTCGTGCCGCGTCAGCTCGTGCACGCGCAAGGCCACAAAGATGTCCTGATGGCGGTGCGGCAGCCCCTGCATCGCGCGTTCGACCGCCTTCAGGTCGGAGCGCGCCTCGGCGATCAGCTCGGGCCCCGGTGCGTGATCGGCCACCTGGGCCAGCGTGTCGTCCGCCTCGCCGGCGTACTGCCAGGGGCGCTCGGCGCGCAGGCGGTCCATGGCGGCATTGCACGCCACGCGGAAGATGTAGGCCACGGGGTTGTGCAAGGTGCCCGTGAAGGCGGCCTCGCCCAGGCGCAGCCAGGCATCGTGCAGGCTTTCGGTGGCAGCGTCGGCACACCCCAGGTGCAGCGACAGCCGCCGGTGCAGCTGCGCGTAGTGCGCCACCAGCAGTTGCTGGACGTCCGGTGGCGCAGGGGCGGTCCCCACGGCATCGCCGCGGGGCAGCAGGCAGGCGTGCGACATGGTGCGTCGCCGCCTAGCGGCCGCGCGGCAGGCCGCGCCGTTCGGGCTCGTTCAGGCGCGTCAGCTGCGCGTCGGTGAGCGCACCGTGCCCCACCATCTGGACGAAGCCCGACGGGTCGTAGCTCGCCTGCTCCGCCGGCCTGCGCCGCACCTCCGGGGCCTCGGGCGCGCCGGACGCGGGCTCGTTGCCGAAGCCCAGCACGCGCACCGAGAACACCGACGGCAGGCTCTGGCGCGCCGCCGCGCGTTCGCGCTGCATCACGTCCTGCGCCGCCGCCGTGGCCTGCGAGGCCGCCGCGCTGGCATTGGTCAGCGCGCCGACGTTCACCGACGCCACCACCGGCAGCCCCGTGCTCTTGCCCTGCACCGCCATGTTGTCGGCGTTCACGATCTGCAGCGCCGCCAGGTTCACGTTGCCCGACACGCGGATGCCCGCCTCGCCCGCGTCGATGGTGCCCAGCGGCGCGATCAGGTCGATGTCGCCGGCCGGCACCTCCGGAATCGGATTCAGCGTGGCAATGCCCGCGCCCGTGCTCGGCACGTCCGACGACAGCACCACGTTGCCCCAACGGTCGTACACGCGCTTGGGCGGCGTGTAGACCACCGTCGTCTTCGAGCCGCGACCGGCGTTGATGTCGCCTTCGGCCGACCAGCCCAGCACGCTGCCGCCGAAGGTGGTCATGATCCGGCTCTGGCCCAGCAGGATGCTGCCCAGCGCATAGAGCGAGATGTCGCCCGCGCCCTGCGTGATGACACCCGGAATCAGCGTGCCCACGGCCTGGGGCGCCGCGCCCTCGATGCCGAACACCTGGCGTCCGCCCGGCGTGAGCAGCGCGATGTCGCCGCCGAACAGCGTGTTGATGCCGGCCGCGCCGAACATCGTGATGTCGCCCCTGTAGCTCGTTCCCGGAAACAGCGACGCGATGGCGTTGCGCCCGCGCAGGTAGCTGCCGTAGCGCACGCCGGCCTCGTCGTTGTATTCGCGCCCGCCCTCCTTCAGCTCCGCGAAGTACACGCCGCGCAGGTAGCTGCGCTGCTGTTCCGGCGGCAGTGCGTTGAAGAAGGCGAGCGCCTCCTGTGCGCCGCCCTTGCCGCTGTAGCCCTGCGAGGCTTCGAGCCAGTTCACCAGGTACAGCTGGCTCGCCTGCCGGTAGTCGTTGGCGAGCACGCGGCGCGGCGTGCCGGTGTCCGCGTCGAGACGGGCTTGCCGCTGCGCCATCCACGCCGCCGCGCCGTTGTCGTCGCCGCTGTAGCCATGCTCGGCGCGCAGCCAGTCGCCCAGCGTGAGCTGGCGGTTGTAGTTCTTCACCACCTTGCCGGCCTGGTCGGCCAGCGGCTGGCCGCTCTGCATCAGGTGGGCCGGGTCGAGGTAGCGCTGCGCGAAGCCCGCGTAGTCGGGCCCGTGGGCGCCCACGCCGGCCAACATCGCGATGCCCGCACCGGGCCGGCTGTCGCCCGGCACCACCGCGCCGAGGCTGCTGACCGAGGCCTTGTTCTCCATGCGGATGTCGCGCCCGGCCGTGATCTCCAGCGTGCCGGGGCCGGCCACGTTGAAGGTGCTGAACAGGATGTCGCGGCCTGCCGAGACCACCGAGATGTCGCCCGGCCTTGCGTGCGCGAACAGGTTGCCGCGGCTCTCGAAGTAGGTCTGCGCCACGCCGCTCGAAGCCTCGGCCTGGCCAACGGGCGTGCCGCTGGCGACGATGTCGCGCCCGGCCCGCATCCACACCGGCTGCGCGCCCTCGTACCAGGTCTGGCCGGCACGCGTCGCATCGTCCGGCCCGAAGCGCAGGATGCGCCCGCTGCTCACGCCGACCAGGTCGCCATGCACGGCGTAGAAGCGCGCCGGCTGCGTGCCCACCGCTTCACCCGACACCGTGTTGGGGCCGAAGGCGAACAGCGGACGCACGCCGCCGCCGTCCAGGTTGTTGCCACCCGACAGGTTGCCGAGCACCGTGCCGTTGCTGGCGGTGCCCTGGAACGCCGGACGCCGCGGCGTCGCCAGCGCCGAGGCGGCCGCGCCCGACTGGCTCACGGTGTTGCCTCCCGCATAGATCGAGTCGCTGGCCAGGAACTCCAGCATGCCGTGGGCCGAGGGCGCCAGCACCAGCGGCGTGCCCGTGCCGGTGTTGTCGAAGGTCGCCGCATCGCCATAAAACAGGCTGCCACTGGCGGCCACCGCGCTCAGGATCGAGGGGTAGACGAAGGCCGAGTCGGTCACGGGCACGCCCGCGCCACCCGTCACCGGCACCAGGTTGCCGCCTGCGCCGAAGAGGCGGATGGCCGTGTGCGGCGTCCACAGGGTGAACCAGCTCTGGCCCCGTCCTTCCAGGCCGTTGGCGCTGAACGGCGTGGCGTTGGGGAGGTCGACGCGCGTCGGATCGATCACCCCCTTGACCACCAGGTCGCCACGCGTGGCGAGCGTGTAGTTCGCATCGCCCGGGGCCAACACGATGCCGCCTTGCGCCATGCCGCGGGTTGCCGTGTAGAGGTCGTAGGCGCGGGTCTCGCGGGGCGACTGCGCCCGCTCGGAGAGCCCATAGACCCGGGGCAGGCTGCCGAGGGTGCCGGCCTGCAGCTGCACGTCGCCCCGAAGGTTGACGATGGCCCCGTTGAGCCCGGCGTCGGAGTCGCCACCGGCACCCTCGACGTAGGGCGTGTGGAGCGGATTGAAGGCGCCTCCCACGCGCACGAGCACGTCTCCACCGCCCGTCAGGCTCAGGCTGCCGTCGGCCAGCACACGGCCGGTGCCGCCCACCGCCAGCACCAGGCCCTGGCTGCGCCGGCTGTCGGTGGACGAATCTGTCTTGGCGCCGCGCCGTCCCTGCAGGCCCGCGTTGCCGCCCACGTCCACGCGCAGGTCGCCGCCGCCCAGCGTGCCGAAGCCGGTGAAGCCGAGCAACTTGTCGGCCGCCCCGGTCGTGCCGACATACGAGCCGAAGTTGATCCACCACGCCGTGGGCTGGTCCTGCGCGCCGCCGAAGCTGTCGCCCGTGCCCTGGCGCCACAGCCAGTTGCCGATGGCGCCGCTGCTGAAGCCCTTGTCGGCAGGATTCGGCCGCCCATAGCCGCTGCCGCCGGCGGTCAGCGTCATGTCGCCGGTCAGGTCGCCGCCGGCCTGGAGCGTCAGGTTGCCGCCGGAGGCGGGGTACCAGGCGCGTGCCAGGTTCTGCGTGCCGCCATCGACGAACTTCTCGTAGCCACCGCTCGCGTCGTTGAGCACCGTGCCCTTGGCGCCCACCGCGCGCGGCAGGTTGTAGGGGTCGCCGGCCCGCGTGGCCTGCGACGAGGCGCCGGCGGTGTACACGCCGAACAGCGAATCCATGCGCAGGTTGCCGGCGGCCAGCAGGTCGAGATCGGCCGCGCCGGTGCGCACCACGCTGAAGCGCGTGCTGCCCGGCAGGTAGCCGTACTCCGGGGCGGCGATGACGCAATAGCTGGGAAGGTCCACGCAAAGCTCCGGGTACTGGATGTCCGCGAAATCGATGGGCTTGCCAGCCATGCTCTCGTCGCCCACGAAGTTGATGGACCCTTCCACGCTCCACAACTCGCCGCCGGGCTTCAGCTTGCCGAACATCCCGTAGTGGCTGTCCGCCAGCCGCAGGTTGCCCCGGCCCGCCGCCGGATGCACCTGCACGATGCGGTTGTCCGCCGCGTTCAGGTCTGCACCCGCGGCCAGCCGCACCGACCACGACTGCGAACCTTCGGGCAGCATCGCCGCCGCGGCCCACAGCCTGCCGGCGCCGTCCGGGCGCAGGTTCACCGAAGTCACCCCGCCGGGCAGCTTGATGTTGGTCGCGGCCGGGAGCAGCGCGCCCAGCGGCAGCGTGAGGGCGCCGTTGAGCACGAACTTCTTGCCGTCGCCGGACAGCGGCACGCCCTTGGGCCACACCACGCCCGACAGCGTGGCTGCCGACGGCAGGCGCATGCCGGCTCCCAGGCGCGTGCCCACCGGCAGCGTCACCTTGGCGCCGCTGACGATGCTGCCCGCCGCGAACAGCAGCGCGCCCGAGGCGTCGCGCACGTCGGCGCTCAGCACCGTGCCCACCTTCAGTTCGAGCGCCTTGGCCAGCACGCTGGCCACCGGCATCACCTGCCCGGCCCCGAAGGCCGTCGACTTGATCGGCAGGTCGTAGTTGAGCGTGCCGGCGCCTCCCTCGAAGGTCGTGCCGTCGGCCAGCACCACGCCGCCGCGCGGCAGCACGGTGTCGCCGCGCAGCAGGTTGACGCCCGGCAGCAGCAGCCAGCCGCCGTCGTCCGGCGTGGCGGGCGGCGGCGCAAAGCCGTCGTTGATGCTGCCGAAGATGTCGAGGTTGCCGCCCGCGCGCAGGGCCAGCGCGCCCACCTCGCCCGAGCCGTACACGCCGGTCTTTGGTGTGTGCGGGTTGGCGCTCGCATAGCGGTAGCCCGACAGGTCGATGTCGCCCTGCACCACCAGGTCGCCGTCGGGTGTCTTGCTGACGACCTCCACGCCGGGACGCAGGTGGAAGGCGTCGGCATAGCGCGCGTTGTTCAGGCCCGCGAGCTTGCCGTTCATCAGCGCGCCGTTGGCCAGCGCGTGGTCGATGAAGGCCGTGCTCTGCAGGTGCTTGGCGTCGAGGTACGCCTGGTCGATGACCTGGTAAGGCCGGCCGGTGGCCGCGGCGTCGGTGCCGAAGCGTGCATCGTCGTAGCGCCACATGCCGTTCACGGCGATGGAGCGCGCGCCCTCGATGGCGATGCTGCCGCTGGCGTCGATGCGGATGTCGCCGACGGTCTCACCGGTGCGGCCCGCGTTGAGTTCCAGCGTGCCGCGCGCCCTGCCGTCGTTCTGGCCCGGTTCGCCGCCCACCTGGGCGTTGGTGCCGTGGCGCAGGTCGATGCGCGAACCCGAGGCCAGCGTGAGCTGCCCGTCGTTCGACGTGAGCTCGACCATCGCGCGATTCGGCGAATCGATGATCTGGCCGTGGCTGTCCACGCGCAGCGTGCGGCCGTGCGCATCGAGCACCGCGCTGCCGACCAGCGTGAGGTTGTGCTTCGCGGCCAGGCTGATGCGGCCCACGCGCTCGCCGCTCGCGTCGATGGTGCCGGTGACGGTGAGGCTGCCGTTGTCGAGCGACACGTTCACCTCGCCGGCCTTCAGGCCGTCGCCGATGGTGAGGTCGCCCTGGCGCAGCTGGAAGCTGCGCGCGCCGAACACGCCGCCGTCGTTCAGTCGCTGGTTGAGCGCCGCGAATTCGGCATCGCCGAGCTGCCGCGCGCGCACGTCCACGCTGCCCGCCGCGAACGGCACCCGCGTGCCGCCCGCGTCGTAGTGGCCGCTGCTCGCGCCGAGGATCCGGCCCTGCAGGTCGACCGTGCCGGCGGCATCGTCGAGCGCCATCGCCTTCAGCGTGCCGGCGCGGTTGTTCTTCGCCGAGATGTCGATCACCGACCCCGCCGCCTGCCGCAGGTTGCCGTGCAGGCTTTCGAGCACCACGTCACCACCGGCGCTGTACCGGCTCAGGTCGTTGAACACCACCTGGCGGCCCGACAGGTCGAGCACCGCGCGGTCGGTCAGCACGAGGTCGCGTTCGGCGCTCAGCGTGAGCTTGCCGCTGGGCAGCGCCACGGCGGTGTCCAGCGTCACGTCGCGTCCGCGCAGGCTCAGCTCGGCGCCCAGCGCCGCATCGCCGGTGGCCGCCGCCGGCGCGCCCGCGGGTGCGGCCACGCGCAGCGTGCCACCCGCCGTGATGCGGTTCACCGAGCCCGCCTCGCCCGTCAGCAGCGGCGCCACGATGCTCAGGTTGCCGCCGCTGTACGCGTAGCCCTTGCCTGCTTCGTACGTGCCCTGCGACTGGTAGACCGACAGGCTGCCCTTGTGGTTGGCGCTCACGCGCTCGGACGCCTTGAGGTTCACGTCGGCAAAGCCCAGCACCAGGCGACCCGCATCTTCCAGGCCGCTCGGCTGGCTGTGGGGGCCGTAGCCGAACTCGATGTGCTCGGCCTCGATGTTCAGCGTGCCGCTGCCGGTGCCCGCGCCTTCGCGCACCACGGCGGAAGGCGCCGTGGTCGCGCCCTGCCACACCAGGCGGCCGGTGCGGATGGTGGCCACGTCGTCCGCGCCGCCCTGCCCATAGATGGCAGGCGTGGCCAGCACCAGCTGCGCCATCGTCGCCTTGCCGGTGGCGGGGTCGATGGTGTCCAGCGCCGCGGTGCCGAAGAAATTGACGCCGCCGCTGGCGCTCAGCTCCAGCGTTTCGAGCGCGGGCGCGCCGTACTGCCGGTCGCCGCGCAGCAGGCGGTCGAGCAGGGCCTGGCTCATGGCCAGTCCCGGCGGCAGCGTGTGGTTCTGCGCGGCGGCGGCCAGCGCGGCGCTGTCGCCCACGTTGATGCCGCGCACCGCCAGCGTGAGGTGGCGTGTGCCGTAGCGCACCGCCTCGTTCATCTCGAAGCGGTCGGGCGTCACCATCGCGATGGTGCCCTCGGAATACAGCTCGGTCTGCCCGCTGCACGACGCGCTGGCACACACGCCGATCTGCAGGCTGCGGTTGTCCGAGGTGGCCTGGGTCTGCGGCACCGGCAGCGTGCTCACCCGGCCGTTGGAGACCATCAGCATCTGGCCGGTCGCGGCGTAGACGAAGCCGTCGCCGGCATCGTAGGCGGCCTTGCCACGGCCCAGGGTGTGGATGCGCGCGCCCTGCTCGACGACCACGCTGAGCGGCGTGCCCTCGGTCACGCCCACCGCGGCCAAGAACACCTCGGGTGCGGACAGCACCGCCCCCTGGCGCAGCACCACGCTCTGCCCACCGTCGCCGGTCTGGATGACGTTGCCGCTCTGCCCGTAGTCGGAGCCCTGCAAGCCGCCGATGACCAGGCGCGACGCGCCCATGCCACTGAGCGCGCCCGCATCCAGCGTGACGCCCTGGAAGCCCGCCGTCGCCGGCGCGCCGGCCGCGACGATCTCGAGACCGAGCTGCTCCTCGCTGCTCGTGGCCACCACGGAACCGCCCCGCCCGCCCTCGCCCACCTGGAAGCGCGCCGTGCCGTCGAAGCGCAAGGCCTCGGCGCCCGCGCCGGGCGCGAGCTTCAGGTGCAGGTTGCGCGCGTCCGCCGGCAGCATGGCGCGCGGCACGCCCACGCGCAGCGCGTCGGCGCGCACGAAGTCGCCGTAGTCCATCTCGTTGTACTGCGAGTAGCTGCGCAGCACCTCGCCCGAAGTCACGATGGCCTGACGGAACAGCGCGTCGCCGATGCCGGTGCGGCCCACGCCCAGCTGCGCGGCCGTGAGCCACGAGCCGTTGCGCATCGCCAGCGTGCCGGTGGGCGCGCCCAGGCCGGCCGCGCCGTTCAGCTCCACGCGGAAGGCGCCTTGCTGCAGCGCATAGGTCGAGGGCATCAGCGTGTAGGTGCCCGCGGGCAGGCCCGGCACGCCGGCGCCGATGGTGATGTGCTGACCCACGAGCGGATCGACCGCGCCCTTCTCCGCGCCCGTGGGCGCCACCGCCGGCTGCACGCCGGGCACGATGGCATACACGGGGTTGGTCGCGAGCCCCGGCAACGTGAAGCCGCCGCGGGCGCCGACCTGCATCAGCGGGCTGAAGCGCGCGTCGGTCGAGCCGCCGCGTCCGCTCACGAAGCCCGCGCCCCTGAGGTTGCCGCCGCCCGACAGGTCGAGCGTGGCGCCTTCCTGGCCCTGCACGCTGGCCCCCATGAACGTGAGGCCGATCGTCTGGTTGCGCTTGTAGGTGTCGCCCGCGCCCACGCCGGTGAGCTTGACCTGCTTGCCGTCGTACAGGTAATTGATGCCGTCGACCGTGCCGCCATAGGGCATGTCCAGCCCCTCGCCGCTCACGGACGTGAGGCTGCCGGGCAGCAGCCTGACCTGCGTGGTGAGCGCATCGCCGAGCGTCAGCTGCCCGAGCGGCACCCGCACCACGCCGCCCTGCTCGATGACGCCGGCGCGCAGCGACAGGTCGCCGAAGGCCGAGTACGGCACCTGCGGGCTCGCACCCGTGCCCTCGATGCGCAGCGCCGTGTCGGGCCGGTAGGTGCCGTCCGGCGCCAGGCCTGCGGACACGAGCGCCACCACGCCCGTGGCCGGGTAGATCTGCGCGGCGCGCAAGGTCAGGCTGCCGGGCACGACGAGGCTCGTGGAAACGCCGACGTCTTGCCGGCCTTGCAGAAAGCGCAGGTCGCCGCTGCTGGCCAGCGTGACATGGCCGAAGGCGGCCAGGTCGACCGTGGGCGCTTCGCTCGCGCCGTCGAGCACGGGGACCTTGCCGTTGACGCCGAAGCCCATGCCGTCGCGGATGTCGATCAGGTCGCCGGCCACATCGAGGCGGGTGCCGGACGGCACGCGCACCACACCGCCTTCGGCGACGGGCGCCCTCAAGACTTCGCGCGAGAACGACGGCATCGCGCCGGCCAGCCGCACGTGCGCGGCCGACAGCGCCACGTGCGCGTCGTCGGGTGCGTCCTTGCCGAGCGCGAGGCCGCCCGCGTAGATCTGCAGGCCCTGCCGCATGCGCAGGTCGACGCCGTCTTCGAAGGCGAGCGTGGAGCCGGCAAACAGCGAGAGGCTGTCGAAGCCGCCGCGCCGGACCGTGTCGGTGCCCAGTCGGCCCTGACCGTAGGCGAGCGCACCGTCGTCGACGCCGGCCTGCAGGGTGTCGGGCGCGAGCGGTGCGCCTTGCGCCACACCCAGCACCAGCACGCGGTGCCGGCGCACGCGGTCTTCCGCCTGCTGCAGCGGGTCCAGGTGCAGGCGCAGGCCCGGCGTGCCGAGCACCACGGCCAGCGTGCCGCCGGCCGCGCGCTCGCCGCCCGCGACGGCGCGCAGGGTGCCGTCCAGTTGCAGCCCGTTGTACGACGCGAGCGAGATGCTGCCGCCACTGCTCGCCACGTCGGTGGCGCCCATGCCGGGCACGTCGAGCACCGCATGCGTGCCCGAGGCATCGAGCAGCGCGCCCGGGCGCACGACGACGAAGTTCTGCGACGCGGTGGCCTTGCTCCCCACCGGATCGATCTCGCCGCCGACCACGATGCTGCCGCCGTCGCGCACCAGGCCGTAGCGCTTGCCGGTGGTGTCGGTGGCGGTGGCCGCATGTGCCGACACATCGAGCACCGCCTGCCCGCCGATCCAGATCGAGCGGGCATGGGCCTTTGCATTGGCAATGTCGGCCTCGAGGTCGGTGATGTCCACCGTCTTCAGCACGATGCGCCCGCCGTTCGCGCGCAGCATGCCGTCCACCGTGAGCTGGCCGGCGCTGCGCACCTCGATGGCCTGGCCCGGGTCGACGTGGATGGCCGCGCCCTTGCCCACCACGGCCTGCACCGTGGGCAGTTCCTGGGCGAGCGTGGTCGTCGTGCCGGCCTGCAGCGACAGGCTCGCGCCCTTGCGCTGCGTGAGCACGGCCTGGGTCGCGTCTTCCTGGTAGAGCGGCGGCGTCCACACCTCGAGCGCGTCGGCCGGACGGCTGCCGGTGGCGATGTCCTGCGCGTGGGCGCCGAAGCGGTACACCGGCATCGTCACGTCGATCTGCGCACCGTCGGCCACGGTGAGGCCGTGGTTGCCGATGAGCGCATAGCGGCTGAAGCCCTTGTCGAAGAAACCGGCGTCGAGCATCAGCGTGTCGGCCTGCGCCGTGCCCGAGGTGTCGCCGATGGCGACGCGCATCGTCTGCACGGTCAGCGTGCCGCCACCGTCCACGCCGTGGCCGCGCAGCACCGCGCCGTCGAGCGCGACATGGCCGCTGCCGGCGTTGAAGCCGTCCGCCTCGAGCGTGACGCTGCCGCCCTTGCCGCCTTGCTGTTTGGCCTTCGACAACAGCGCCGCACCGGACGACACGTCGATGACGCTGCCGGTGCCCAGCACCACGTCGCCGGTGCTGCGCACGGACACGCGGCCGCCGTTGCGGTACGCCACGCCGCCCGCGTCGGCCGGGTTCGTCAGCAGGTGGGTCCACAGGCCGCGGGTGTCGAGCGTCGCACCGCTGGCGAGCACCACCGAGGTCGTGCCGCCGTCGGGCGCGGTGAGCGTGCTCGTGTCCTTCAGGTAGTTGAGGCTGACCTGTTCGAGCACGTTGCCCAGCTGGATGCCGCCGCCGCGCGCGACGAGGTCAGCGTTGACCTTCACGTTCGGGCTGTACAGCACGAGGTGGCCGCCATCGCCGACCTGCAGCGCCTTGTCGACCGCGATGCTGTCGGTGGCCGCGATGCGCACCGCGCCCAGGCGAAAGCCGCTGAGCTGCGCCGCATCGAGCACCAGCGTGTCGCGGCGTTCGGCCGGCAGCGCCGTCGCGAGGTCGAGCCCCGCGGCAATGCCGTCGGCCGCATCGCCCAGCACCACGTTCTTGATGCCGGCGCTGTCGAGCCGCCGGTGGATCACACCGGCCGTCTTGTCGTAGTAGGCGTCGTAGCGGCCCACGACGAGCTGCCCGCGCTGCGCCACCGCGCCGGTCGACTGCTGGTAGCCGTCGAGCCCGGCCTGCCGCGCCTGCGTCTGGCGCTCGCCCTGGAAGGTCTCGCCGACGATCTCGCCTTCGAGCACCGCGGCCTGCGTGCCGACGATCAGCAGGCCGGCGTCGCGGCCCACGGTGTAGCCGCTTTCCAGCCGCGTCTGCGGGCCGATCAGCGGGTTGTAGAAGAAGCCCGTCGTCTTCTTGCCCCAGCGCGCGTGCTCGTCTTCGAAGCCCTTGTAGACGCCCGTGTAGCGCAGGTCGCCCGGCGCCTTCGACACTTCGTAGAGCCGCCCGTCGGCGCCCTTGAGCCAGCTCTGGTTGAGCCTGCCCGTGAGCACGTCGAGCGTGCCGCCCGAGATGTTGATGCTCGCGCCGCGCTGCGTGACCAGCTCGCCGCCGCTGAAGCCCACCACGCCGCCCTGCGCCATCCACTCGCCCACGCCGTGCGCCTGCGTGCCGAGGTAGCCGCCCACCTCGAGCAGGCCGCCGCCGGTGTACCAGCGTTCGCCCTGGTAGCCGCCGGTGCCGCCGGGCACGAAGACCAGCGAGCGCCGGTCGATCCACAGGTCGTTGTTGTTGAGGTTCTTGCTGTCGCGGTTGAGCGGCGCATCGCGCTGCTCGTTGCCCTGCACGTTGATCTTGATGTTGTTGGATTCCATCGCGAGCTTCACGCCCACCGCGCCCGACACGTCGATGCGCGCACCCTCGCGCACGAGGCTGCGCTGCTTCGCGTCGACCACCACCTGGCCGCCGGTGGCCAGCGTGAGCGAGCCGGCCTGGAACTCGACCGTGCCGCCGCTGGCGACTTCGACGCGCGACAGGTCGCGGCGGTCGTTGCCCGCCAGCACGATGGTGCCGGTGCCCAGCTGGACCGCCGGCGCCATGAGCCCGGCGCGCTGGCTGTCGAGCGCGGTCGCCCCGCCGGTGTCGAGCACGATGGCCGTGGTGCTGCCTTCGCCGAACCGGACCTGGCCCGCAGCGCCGGTCGCGTTCAGGTGCACCGTGCCGCGTGTGTTGACCGAGGTGCTGGAAAGGACGACGCCGCCCTGCACCACTTCGCGCCCGGCCAGCGTGACGTCGCCGGTGGTCGCCTGGATCAGCCCGGTGTTGCGCACCGTGCCCGCCGGGCTGTTCGTGTCCAGCGTGACCGCGACTTCGTTGCCGCGCGTGGTCGAGCCCAGGTTGCCGTCGGTGCCCACCCCCTTGCGGATGGCGAAGTGATCGCCCGCCGCGAGCAGCGTCTGCCCGCCGGGCGTGGCGATCTCGCCGGCGTTGTGCACCTCGGCGCCCAGCAGCAGCACATAGCCGCCGCCCTGCGTGGCCGAAGCGGGTGCGGGCGTGGAAAGCCTGGCACCGGCCTGCACCTCGACGCGGCCTTGCGCGTTCTTGAAGTTGGGCGCGCTGCCGTTGGCGTACACGCCGTGGGCCTGGAACTGCGCGTCGTCGATCTGCGCCGCCGCGGCCACGAGGTTGCGTGTGTCGACCTGGCTGCTGCCGCTGAACACGATGCCGTTGCGGTTGGCGACCATCACCGTGCCGTCGGCCTTGATCTGCCCCTGGATCTGCGAAGGCCGCGCCTGCGGGTCGTTCACCTTGTTGAGCACCGCCCAGTCCTTGCGCTGCGCGAAGGCCACGGTGGTGTTGCGCCCGACGTTGAAGGTCTCCCAGTTGAGGATGGCCTTGTCGGCTGTCTGCTCGACGGTGACGACCGTGCGGCCGTCGACCTGCTTCTGCGAATCACCGGTCAGCGCGCGCGCATTCGACCAGCCGGCGGTCAGCGAATTCGTGTCGACCTTCAGGCCGCCTTCGGTCAGGCCGTCGGGCACCGAGGGGTCGTTCTGCGCGGCGCGCCGCGCGGCCGCCTGTGCCGCCTGCTGCGCCGCGATGCCGCGCGCCGCCAGGTTCAGGTTGCCGATCGACTGCTGCAGCTGCTCGCTCGCGCGCTGCTGCTGCGCGAGCGGGCTCGTGAGCTGCGCCGCCGGCAGCCCATTGGGCATCAGGCCGGTGGCCGTGGCCGTGGCCTGCGCCGCGCCCTTGGCGTTGAACCAGCTCGGGCTGAAGGCGCGCTGCGCATGGGCCGGCGCGGCGGCCGCGCCGGCGGCCAGTGCCAGCGCCATGGCCTGTGCCAGCGGCGAAATCCGGAAACTCCTCGCCTGCACGGCAGCGCCCTGGCGGCGGCTGCGGTGTCCCTCGTGTGTGTTCATCTGACGCCCAGTAAAGAATGACATGCACCGGCACGGAATCCGTGCCCCTTACTGGACAGACCGACAGACGCAAACAAAACCGCTAAGTTTCTGGACCAATCCTGAGTGCACGCGAGGGCCAATCAGGCTGTCACATTCATCAGCTAAGCAGCAGCACGCCGCCCGGCAGTGCGCGCGCCTCGAGGTCGTACGAGCGCTGGATCTGCACCAGCACCGTGTCGAGCGAAGCGATGGCGAAACGCCCGCTGACTTCGCGCCCGGCCAGGCGCTGCGCCAGCAGCACCACGCGGCCCGGCCGATAGCGGTTGATCTCCTCGATCACGTGCGCCAGCGGCGTCTGCCGGAACACCAGCACGCCGCTGCGCCAGGCCGAGGCCTCGCGGGTGGCCACAGCCGCCACCGGCCCGAGCGAAGCCGCGTCGTACAGCACCTGCTCGCCGGCCTGCAGGTCGCGCGTGCCCCTCGCGTGCGTGACGCGCACGCGCCCTTCGAGGCAGGTCACGCAGCCCCGGCCCGCGAGGTAGCGCACCTCGAAGCGGCCGGCCTTCGCCTCGCTGCGGGCCGCGCCCGCCACGACGCCGAAGGGCTGCGGCCCGGCCACCAGATCGACCGCCGCCTCGCCCGCGATCAGGTCGATGCCGACGACGCGGCCCTCGACGCTGCGTCGCTGCACGCTGGTCTGCGTGTTGAGCATCAGGTCGACGCCCTCGGCCACCTGCACCGCGCGCTGCTCGCCGGTGGCCGTGCGGTAGTCGGCGTTCCACTCGCCGAGCGACGGCCACAGGCCCAGCGGCTGAGAGACCACCGCCACGCCCGCGGCGCCAGCCGCACCCACCGCCGCACCGAGGAACGCGCGGCGCGCGGCCACCGGCCGCGCCGACGACACGGGAGCTCGCTGGACCTCGGCCGGCATGCCGCCGATGGCCGGGTCGAGCGCCTGCCACAGGCGCCGGGCCTGCGTGAGCGCAGGCTGGTGCAGCGGGTTGCCGTCGCGCCAGCGGCGAAAGCCCTCGACGTCGTGCTGCGTGGCCGCGCCGGACGACAGCCGGCGCAGCCAGGCCTGCGCTTCGCGCAAGGCCTGGGCGTGTGCATCGGACGGGGTCATCGGGGCTTCAACCCGTGCGCGCTGAAAGATGTCGCATACCCATGAGACGGCTCTCGACGCGGTGAACCGCACTTTATTTTTCATGCGGCTCCCTCCCTTGCGGCATGCGGTCCGCGCGGCCCATGCGGGCGGCGATGTGGTCATGCGCTTCCTTGAGTTCCTTCTCCACCGTGCGCAGCGAGATGCCGAGCCGCGCCGCCACCTCGCGCTGCGGCAGGTGCTGCCAGCGCACCATCACCAGCACCTGCCGGCGCCGTGGCGGCAGCCGCTCGATGAGCGCGCGCAGCGTGGCCAGCTCCGCGCGGTCCTGCGCGATCTGCGCGGGCCCCGGCGCGGGGTCGGGCGTTTCGTCGAGCAGCGCCTCGATCTCGTCGGACGTGGCCAGGCGCCCCTGCTTCGCGACCTGGTCGTAGGCCAGGTTGACGGCCACGCGCAGCAGGTAGGCGGCGGGATCGTGCACGCCGTCGATGTCGTCGCGGCTTTCCAGGCGCAGCCAGGTGTCCTGCAGCGCATCGCCGGCGCGCTCGGCATTGCCCAGCCGCCGCGCAAGCCGCTGCTTGAGCTCGTCGTAGCGCGCGACCAGGAAGTCGCGCAACGCGGGCAGCGCGTTCTCGGGCATGGCGGTGGCGTCAGTGGCGCACCGGGCACTCGAGCCCGGGCGTCTGCGAGCGCGGCAGGATCAGCATCGTGAGCGGCTGCGCCATGTCCGGCGGCGGCGCGCGATCGATGCGCAACTGCCGCAGCGTGTCGAGGATGGCCTCGTCGCGCACGCGCTCGCCGCTGGTGTGCAGCAGGAAGGCATGGGCGATGCGGCCGGTGCCGTCGATCACGAAGCGCATCGCCGCGCGGTAGCCGCCCGGTGCCGCGCGCGGGTGGGCGCACAGGGCTTCCCAGACGCGGGTCTGGACCAGCCCGTCGTAGCCGCGGTGAACGGTCGCAGGCGCGACCTGCACCGCATCAGCCGGACGTGCCGGCGCGGGCACAGCCGGCGCGAGCCGGAGCACGAAGGCGGTCGTGGCCCCCACGCCGGCGTCGTCGGCAACCAGGCCCGTTCCCGCGAGCAGCGCATCGAGTGCGGCCTGCGCATCGAACAGGCCGTGTACGGGCGCGGCTTGGCGTCCGGCCACGCGTTCGGCATCGAAGAACACGGGCAGCCCGGTCGCGCGGCCGTACTGCTCCAGCGCGGCAGCCAGCGGCTGGGCCGCGATGTCGAAGGCGATGCGCGCGGCCTGCGGCCGAAGCGGCGCCGCGTCGGACTGCGCGCGGGCGCTCGTCCACGGCCCGGTCATGCAGGCGACCAACGCGATGCCGGCCAGGGAGACAAGAGGAAAGGAAGGAGGTGCATGCCGCATGAGTTCGATACGCCCGGCGAAAGCCACGGCCCGGGGGGCATGTCGAAGCGGATGCTAGGTTCGCTGCATGACGTTCGGATGACTTGGCCGGTCAGCGCGAGGCCTTCTCAGCACTTCGGCGACCCGGCCTGCGCGCAGATCGGCACGAAGATCCGCGCCCCTGCGCGCTGCACCAGCAACGCCGCCGTGCCGTCGGCTCCTTCCAGCGCCTGGGCCAGGGCTTCGGCGCTGTCGATCGGCTGGCCGTTGAGCGCCAGGATGACGTCGCCCGGCTGCACGCCCGCGCGCGACGCCGCGACGTTCACGCGCTGCACCAGCAGCCCGCCCTCCACGCGCAGGAACTGCCGCTCGGCCGGCGCCAGCGGGCGCACCGCGAAGCCCAGGCGCGAAGGCACCGAGGCCGCCGCCGCCGCGTCGCCCTGCAGGCGCGGCGTGTCGTAGCCCTCTACCTTCACCTCGACCACGTGCTCGGCGCGGTCGCGCCACACCATGAGCCGCGCGCGCTGCCCCGGCACCTGCTCGGCGATGAAGCCCAGCGCATCGGCCGCCTGCACCACCTCGCGGCCTTGCACCGACAGGATCACGTCGCCGGTCTTCAGCCCACCGCGCGCCGCCGCGCCGCGCGGCTCGACGTCGGTCACCAGCGCGCCGGCCGGACGCGGCAGGCGGAAGGTGTCGGCCAGCGCCTGCCCCACCTCCTGCACGGACACGCCGATGCGCCCGCGCGTGACGGTGCCGGTGGCCAGCAGCTGGTCCTTGATGCGCATGGCGGCGTCGATGGGAATGGCGAACGACAGCCCCTGGTAGCCGCCGCTGCGGCTGTAGATGCGCGAGTTGATGCCGATCACCTCGCCGCGCAGGTTGAACAGCGGCCCGCCCGAGTTGCCGGGGTTGATCGGCACGTCGGTCTGCAAAAACTGCATCGACTCCGCCCCCGGCAGCAACCGCCCCTTGGCGCTGACGATGCCGGCCGTCACCGAGTTGCCGAAGCCGTAGGGAGAGCCGATGGCGGCCACGCCGTCGCCGGGCTCCACGTCCGCCGGATCGCCGATGCGCACCGTGGGCAAGCCGGTCGCGTCGATCTTCAGCAGCGCGACGTCGGCCAGCGCATCGAGGCCGATGAGCCGCGCCCGGAACTCGCGCCGGTCGGGCAGCTTCACGCGGATCTGCGTGCCGTGCGCGACCACGTGCGCGTTGGTGAGGATGAGCCCGTCGGTGCTCACGAGGAAGCCGCTGCCCAGGCTGCTCTCGTCGGCCTCGGCCGGCGGCGCGCGCAGCAGCCAGCGGTCGCTGAAGCGGCGCGCCGGCGCCGACGGCCGCTCCACGCCGATGTGGACCACGGCCGGCCCGAAGGCCTTCACCAGTGCCGCGAGCCCCGGCACGGGCCAGGGCATGGCGGCGTGCAGCGGTACTGCAGCCGCCAGGCCCAGCAGCGCCACGCAAAGGCGCCGCGATCGGTCAGGTGCGCGCGACAAAGCTGAGCGTGAGTTGCAGCACCATCGGCTGGCGCATGTCGCGCGGCGGCGGCTCGGCCAGCGGCTGCGCGGTGAGCAGCGCGCGCAGGTCGGTGTCGGCCTGCGCATCGCCCAGCGAATCGAAGGCCACGCGCTCGACCTTGCCGCTGCCCGCGACCCACACGCGCACCACCACCGGCGCGGGCGGCACGGGCTGGCCTTCTTTCAGCATGCGGTCCTGCATCCACGTGTGCAGGCGCACCACGGTGTCGCTGGCCGGGTCGCTGAGCGACGACTGCAGCTGGTTGCTGGCGAGGTTGGCGTAGCTGATCCAGTGCTGCGGCACCTGCGGCTGGGCCTGCGCCGATGCGGCCAGGGGCGCGGCGGCGGCGGACAGCCCGAGGCCGAGCCCGCCGAGCGCCAGGCGCAGGCGGCGCCAGCCGCGGATCTTGCCGAAAGAAAAGGTCATGGGAGTTCCAATGAAAAGTCGAAGAAGGACGTTCAGCCGCACAGCACGCCGACCGCCAGGGTCGAGGCCCGCGCGGCGGGCGACTGCTGGGGGCCGAGCTGCGGTTCGCGGCTGTGCGTGTACGCGATGCCGTGGGCGTCCAGGAAGTCGCGCAGGCGCGCCGCCGGCACCGCGCGCACCCGCGTCACGCCGCCCGCCACGCCCGCGGCCGAGGCTGCGCGGCTGAGCACCATGCCCGACGCGTGCGGCGCGGCGGCGACACGCTCGACCACCACGCCGAGCAGCAGGCCGTCGGCACCCAGCACCGCGCTGCCGCTGGCGCCGGGTTGCACGCCCGACAGCAGTTGCAGGCCTTCCACGCCAGGCACGGTCATGGCGTTGCTGAGCAACGCCGCGCGATCGGGCATGCGCTGCAGCACCGCGTAGGCCTCGGTGAACACGCCCACGCTGCCCGGGGCCGGCGCGCGCGCGTCCGCCGCGAGCGTGGCGTGCAGGTACGGCGTGAGGGTGGTGCGCAGCACCGCGACGTCGAGCTCGGCGCTCTCGGCGATCACCCGGGCCTGCGCCACCTGCGCGTCCTTGAGGGCGAACAGCGAACGGCAGTCGGCCACCGCATGGCGCGCGGTCAGCACGTCGCCGGCGGCGTTGAGGAACACGCCGCTGGCGTTGGCCTCGGGCGGCGCGGCATGCACCGCGCCGGCCAGGACGGCGAACGCCGTGGCCAGCAGGAACGACGCCCACGGGCGGGGGCCGGCAGAAGACAACAGCAGAGGGGGCATCGGACAGTCACGAAAGCTCTGAGACAAAGACGGAACTGCGCGCCCCGGAATGTCGTTTGTCACAAAAATTTCATCTGCCGCCCTTCCCTCTCACTGCCCCAGCAAACGCCGCTCCTGCGCCGTGAGCTTGGTCTTCTGCGCATCGCCCAGCGGCCCGCGCCCCAGCACCTGCACCGGGCTGTGCGCGTCGTAGCCCACCGGGCGCGCAGCGGCGCGGCCCGCATCGGCCGGCGCGGCGGCGCCGTCGGCGGCCTCGTTGCCGAAGCCCAGCACGCGCACCGAGAACACCGACGGCAGCGCCTGGCGCGCCGCCGCGCGTTCGCGCTGCATCGCCTCCTGCGCCGCGCCCACGGCCTGCGAGGCCGCCGCGCTGGCGTTGGTGAGCGCACCCACGTTCACCGAAGCCATCACCGGCAGGCCGGCCGACTCGCCCTTGACCTGGATGTTGGCCGCGTTCACCACCTGCAGGGCCGCGAGGTTCACGTTGCCCGACACGCGGATGCCCGCCTCGCCCGCGTCGATGGTGCCCAGCGGCGCGATCAGGTCCATGTCGCCCGCAGGCACTTCGGCGATGGGCGCCAGCGTGGCCAGGCCGGCGCCCGAGCTGGGCACCTGCGACGACAGTTTCACGTTGCCGATGTTGTCGTACACGCGCTTGGGCGGCGTGTAGACCAGCGTGGTCTTCGAGCCCCGGCCCGCGTTGATGTCGCCCTGCTCCGACCAGGCCAGCACGTCGCCGCCGAAGGTGGTCATCACGCGCGACAGGCCCAGCAGCAGGCTGCCTTCGCTGAACAGCTGGATGTGGCCCATGCCCTGCGTGATCACGCCCGCGCTGCCCGGCGGCACCGCGCCCTGCACGCCCACCACGATCTGCCCGCCCGGCGCCATCATCTGGATGTCGCCGCCGAAGTCGGTGTGCACGCCCGAGGGGCCGTACAGGATGATGTCGCCGGTGCGCACGATCTCCTGGCCCGCCGCGTCGAGGTCGGGGAACAGCGTGGCGATCATGCCGCGCCCGCGCAGGTAGCTGCCGTAGCGCGGGCCGTCCACGTCGTTGTACTCGCGGCCCCCGGCGCGCAGCTCGGCGAAGTACACGCTGCGCAGGAACACGCGCTGCTGCTCGGGCGCCAGCGCCTTGAAGTACGCGAGCGCGCTGCCCGGGTCCTTCGCATCGGCGCTGGTGGCCACGAAGCCGTAGCGTTCCTTGAGCCATGCGGCCAGCTCGGCGTCGTAGGTCTTCACCACGCGGCCCGGCTGGCTCGCCAGCGACTGGCCGGGGCCCGACTCGGCGCGCTTCGCGGGGTCGAGGTAGCGATCGGCGATGGCCGAGAAGTCCGGCCCGCCCACGCCCATCGGGCCCATGCCGGCCATCATCGCGATGCTTGCGCCGGGACGCGTGTCGCCCTCGGCCAGCGCACCGCGGCTGACCACGCTGGCGCGGTCGTCCTGCGTGATGTGGCGGCCGGCCGACACCTCCAGCGTGCCGGGGCCCGCCACCTGCAGGTTCGCGTACAGGATGTCGCGCCCGGCCTGCACCAGCGACACGTCGCGCGGGTCGTTGTTCACGATCAGCGCCTCGGTGCCGACGATGTCGCGCCCGGCGCGGATGCGTGCCGGCGCGGCCGAGCGGTACCAGGTCTCGGGCGCGGGTTCGCCGCTGGCCTGCACCTTGCGCGCCGTGCCACTGGCCAGGCCCAGGATGTCGCCGCGCACGGCGTAGAACAGCGAGGGCGGCGCATCGGCCGGGTGCAGCGCGCGGGCGCCCAGCGTGTCCGGTCCGAAGGCGAACAGAGGATGGTTGTCGACCACCCCGTAGTTCGGCACGCCGGGCGATCCGACCATCGAGCCCTCCGGGCTGGTGTTGTAGACCACCGGCTGCTGGCGCGAGTTGTAGCCCACGAAGGCAGGCGCCCAGGGCGTGGGCAGCGGCGTGACCGCGCCCGACATCCCCACCGGATAGCCGCCGCCGAACAGCGAGTTGCCCGCCAGGAACTCGAGCGCGCCCGAGGGCGACGGCGCGAGCACCAGCGCACGGCCAGTCGCCTGCGTGGCGGGCGTGGCCGAGAAGCCGAAGTACAGGCTGCCCGAGGCCGCCGTCGCGCGCAGGATCGACGGGTAGACCGTGACGTTGTCGCTCATGTTGATGCTGCCCAGGTACCGGCCGGCGGCCTCCCGGTTCGCCAGGTCAGTGCCGGGCGTGAGGTTGCCGCCCGCGCTGAACAGGTTGATCGCGGTGCGATCGGTCCACAGCGTGAACCAGCCCTGACCGATGCCGTACTCGGTGCCGCCGAACTTGAATGCCGAGCTGTTCGGCACCCGCGCGCGGCCCGCGTCGGCCACGCTGGTGAGCACCAGGTCGCCCGGCGTGTCCAGGTACATCGCCGAATCGCCCGGCACGAGCACGATGCCGGCATTGCCGACGCCGATGGTCGGGGTGAAGGGGTCGATGGGGCGCGTGTCCTTCACATCGCCCTCCTGGCCCGGCAGCGAGAACGCGTACTTGCGGTAGCGCACCTCGACGCCGCCGATGGCGGAGGCCGACACGGTGGCCGCGCCGCGCAGGTTGACCAGGGCGCCGTTGAGGTCCTGGTACTGCGTATTGGTGCCAGAGCTGCCGTACTGCGCCGCGGCCAGGTTGGGGTTGACGACGCCGCCGATGCGCAGCTGCAGGTCGCCGCCGCCGGTGAGCGTCAGTTGCCCGTTCGCATCGACACGGCCCGTGCTGCCGACCGCCGCCACGATGGCCTCGCTGCGCTGCCAGACCTGGCCGTTGCCCAGCCGCGTGGTGAGGCCCGCGTCGCCGCCCGCGCGCAGCGTGAGGTTGCCGCCGCCCAGCGTGCCCATGCCGGTGAAGCCCACCAGGAAGGGCTCGGGGCTGCTGTCGGTGCTGACCTGCGCACCGGCCGGCAGTGCGTAGGTGCCGAAGTTGATCCACCACGACGTCGCGATGCGGTCGCTGCCGGCCAGGGCCGTGCCCGAGCCCTGGCGCCACAGCCAGCTGCCCACCGCGGCGCTCGGCGCCTGTCCGCGCTCGCCCCCGAAATGACCCCAGACGTCGCCGACGACGTTGCCGCCCACCGTGATGTCGAGGTTGCCGCCCTGCTCGGGGTACCAGGCCTGGTAGGCCGCGAGCGCGGCGCTGTAGTCCGCCGTCTGCGGGCCGATCACCGAGCCGCCGACGGCCTTGCCGCGTGCGAGGTTGAAGGGGTCGAGCCCGTTGGCGTCGAGCAGCGGCGCCGAGCGCGTGCCGGCCGTGTAGACGCCGAACGGCGACTCCATGACGAAGTTGCCGGCCGCCGCCAGGCCCAGGTCGCCGGTGCCGGTGCGCAGCACGCTGAACATCGGCGACAGCGGCGTGTACTTGGTGACGTCCTTGACGGGGTTGATGACCGTCGTGCAGATGCCCGGCCCCCACTCGCAGATCGTGACGTATTCGGGCAGCACCGGCGTGCCCTCGACGAAGCTCGGGTCCCAGTCGTCGCCGTTGGGGCCCCAGAAGTAGGAAAGGCGCGCCGGGTCGACCACGCAGGTGCCCTCACCGCCCCAGTCGCAGTAGCCCGCCTCGAAATCCAGCGGGTCCATCGGCGTTCCCTCGTCGTGGCCCCACATGGGCCCGTTCGGACCCCACAGGAAGCCGCTGCCGCCCGGCGTGAGCTTGACGTTGTACATCGCGTGGCTGTCGGCCAGGATGAGCGCGCCGTGCTTGGCCGGATCGACCGCGCGGCGGTCGGCCGAGTCCAGGTCGGCGCCGGCCGTGAGCTGCAGGCTCCAGCTCGTCGCGCCCTGCCCCAGCATCGGCGCCACGGCCCAGTTGCGGCCCTGCACGCCGTCGACTTCGGGCCGCAGGTTCACGGCCGCGTCGTTCGGCAGCTGCACATCGGTCAGCGACGGAATCACCGCACCGCGCGCCAGCGCGATGGTGCCGTCGGCCTTCATCGCGACCGGCAGGCGCACGCCCTTGGGCCACACCATCGCCTGCACGCTGGCCTCGGCGCGCAGCGCGGTGCCCGCGCCCAGCTTCATGCCGCTGTCCAGCACCACGGCCTCGCCCAGCACCGTGCCAGCCTTCAGCCGGACGCTGCCGTCGGCGTTGTAGACGTTGGCGCGCAGCACCGTGCCGGCGGGCAGCGTGTAGGCCGCGCCCAGCGTCACGGTCACCGGCAGCACCGTGCCAACCGGCAGCACCATGGCTTCGGCGGGCACGTCGTAGTTCAGCAGCGCGTCCTTCGGGAACACGGTGCCCTTGTCGAGCACCACGCCGTCGATCGGCACGACGATGTCGCCGCCGTCGGGCGTGAACGGCGTGCCGAACTTCGTGCGCTGCTCGGTCAGGTACCAGCCCTTGTCGTCGGGCGTGGCCGGCGGCGGTGCGAAGCCGTCGTTGATGCTGCCGTACACGTTGAGGTTGCCGCCCGCGCGGATCACCAGCACGCCGGGCTCGCCGAAGCCGCGCCGCGCCGGGTCGTTGCGGTCGGCACCGGGGCCGTAGCGGTAGCCCGAGAGGTCGATGTCGCCCACCACGCTGAGGTCGCCCTCGCCGGTGCTGCTGACGATCTCCACGCCGGGACGCAGGTGGTAGCTGCCCAGGCCCGCCAGGCGCGCCGACAGCGAGGTGTTGGCCAGCGCCTTGTCGATGAAGGCGCTGCTGTGGCCGTCGATCTCGTCGAGGTACTTCTGCGTGATGAGCTGCGGCACATGGCCGGTGACGTCGGGCGCGCTCGCCAGCGGTGCGTCGCTGTAGGTGCGGAAGGCGTTGACCGCGATGCTCTTCGCGCCCTGGATGGCGGGCGTGCCGCCGACGTTCACCGCCACGTCGTTGTCGCCGCGCCGCGGCGCGTTCAGCGCAAGCGTGCCGCGCGATGCGCCGTCGTTGCCCTGCGCCGCGCTCACGGCCGTGCCCGCGCGCAGGTCGATGGCCGCACCGCCGCCCACGGTCAGCGTGCCGTGCGTGCTCGTGAGGTCGACGATGGCGCGGTTCGGGCTGTCGATGATCTTGCCGTAGCTGTCCACGCGCAGGCCGGTGGCATGCGCGTCGAGCGTGCCGTTCACCGTGAGGTCGCCCTTGGCCGCGAGACGGATCGCGCCCACCTGGAAGCCGCTGGCGTCGATGCGGCCGTTCACCGTGAGGCTGCCGCCGTCGAGCGTGACCTCGACCACGCGCGCCTTCACTTCGTCGCCGATGGCAAGGTCGCCCTGCTTGATCTGGAAGCGCCGCGCGCCCGTCACGCCGCCTTCGGTCAGGCGCGTGTTCAGGCCTGCAAAGTCGGCCACGGTCTGGCCGCGCAGGCCGATCTCGGCCGCGTCGTAGGGCACGATGGTGCCGCCCGCGTCGTACGTGCCGCTCGCGGTGCCGAGGATGCGTCCGCCCAGGTCGATACGGCCCGCGCCGGCGCCCAGCGCCGTCGCCTGCAGCGTGCCGCCGCGGTTGTGCGTGGCCGACAGGTCGATCACCGAGCCCGCCGCCTGCGCGATGTTGCCGGCCGTGCTCGTCACCTCCAGGTCGCCGCCGCGGCTGTAGCGCGTCTGCTCGAAGAACTTCACGGCGCGGCCCGCGAGGTCGATGCGCGACGCGGCGCCCAGCGTCACGTCGCCGCTGGCCGTGAGCTGCAGCTTGCCCGAGGGCAGGCCGACCGTGCCGTCGATGGTGATGTTGCGGCCCGTGAGCGCCAGTTGCGCGCCCAGCGCCGCATCGCCGGCCGGCTGCGCGCCCGCCGGAGCGCTCACCACGATGTCGCCGCCCGCCGTGATGCGGTTGTTCGAGCCGGCCTCGCCGGTGAGCAGCGGGGTGCGCAGGTTCAGCTGGCCGCCCGTGTGGTCGTAACCCTTGCCCGTCACGTACGCGCCCTGCTGGTGGTACACGGCCATCGTGCCCTTGCCGTTGGCGGTGATGCGCTCGCTCGCGTTCAGGTTGACCGTGCCGAAGCCCAGCGCGAGCCGGTCCGCCGAGTAGCCCGCGTCGGGTTGCGTGTGGGGCGCGTGGCCCAGCACGATGCGCGCGGCCGACACGTCGAGCGTGCCGTGGCCCAGCAGGCTGCCGATGGCGCCGCCCGGTGCGTTCCCACCGGGAAAGATCTCGTCGTTGCCGGGCGGGCGCGGCGTGAGGCCGGTCCAGATGAATTCGCCGGTCGTGATCTTCGCGGTGTCGCCCGCGCCGCCGTAGCCGTAGATGGCGGGCGTGCCCAGCACCAGCCGTTCGATGGACGACACGCCGGTGGCGGGGTCGAGCGTGTCCAGCGACACCGCGCCGTAGATGTTCACCGACTCGCGCGCGTTCAGCACCAGCGTCTCGACCGCGGGCACGCCTTCGCCCTTGTTGCCGGCCAGCAGGTTCGCCAGGATGACCTGGTTCATCGACAGGCCCGACGGCAGCTGGCCGTTGGCGGCGGCCTGCTGCAGCGCCGCGTCGCTGCCCAGGTTGACCGAGGACACCGCCAGCAGCAGGTTCTTCGCGCCGTAGCGCACGTTGTCGGCCATCGTGAACGAGCGGTTGGTGGCCACGGCCAGCGTGCCCTCGCCGTACAGCGTGGTGTGGCCGGTGCAGGCGCCGCTGGGGCACGCGCCGATCTGGACCATGGCGGGTATCCCCCCGGCGACGGGCGGCAGCAGGTTGATCCAGCCGTTCGACAGGCCCAGCACCCCGCCCAGGCCCGCCGAGAACACCACGCCGTCGGTGGAATCGTAGGCCGGCGCACCGGCGCCCAGCGTGTTCAGCGACGCGCCCTGCTCCACCTGGATGCCGTCGCCGTAGCCGCCGGCCACGAGGAAGATTTCGGCGCCGCGCAAGGTCGCGCCGCTGCGCACGACGACATGGCCGGTGTTCGACTTGAAGGTCGCGTAGTTGTCGGCATACGGCAGATCGATCTGGCCACCCAGGATCATCCGTGGCGCGCCGAAGGCGTTGAGCTGGTCGGCCTGCAGCGACGCGCCCGTGAACCCGGCCGTGCGCTGCGCACCCGGTGCCGTCACCTCGATGGCGATGCCCTTCGCCGACAGCGTGCCGCCGAAGCCCGTGCTGCCGGCCGCCGGATTGAACAGCGCCGTGCCGTCGAACTGCAGCATCGACACGCCGTCCTTCGGCTTGGAATAGAAGTAGTCCAGCAGCAGGTTGCGGGCGTCGGCCGCGATCTCGCCGCGCACGCCGCCGCGACGTGCCGCGTCGGCCACCACGAAGGCGTCGTAGCCCATCTCGTTGTAGCTGGCATGCTGCTTCACCAGCGCCGCCGGCGTGACGACCAGCTGGCTGGCCAGCGACGACTTCACCGCCGTGTTCGCCACGCCGAGGTAGCCGCTCGCCACGTACGAGCCGTAGCCGGCCGGCAGCGGCGTCGCGGGCAGCGCGCTTTGCGCCCCCACTTCCACGCGGAAGGCACCGGGCAGCAGTGCGTAGGTCGAAGGCAGCAGCGTGTAGGTGCCGGCCTTGAGCCCGCCCACGTCATGATCGAGCGTGACCTGCCGGCCGATGGCCGGCTCGCCCGCGCCCGTGTCGGGCGACACCGGCGCGTAGCCGCCCTGGAAGCCCGGCACGATGGCGTACACGCCGTTGCCCGCCTTGCTGAAGGTGTTGGCCGGGTTGGCATTGGCCAGCGGCGTGCGCAGCACGTCCACCGAGCCGCCGCGACCGCTCACGAAGCCCGCGCCCGTGAGCTCGCCGCCGCCCGACAGGTCGAGCAGCGCGCCCTGGTGCCCGACCACGCTGTCGCCCGTGAGCAGGATACCGCTGCTGCCGATGGCGCGCTTGTCGATGGGCGCGCCCGCGACGCTGTAGCCGATGCCGTCGGTCGTGCCGCCATAAGGCATGAGCAGACCGGCGCCGCTGACCGAGGTGATGCTGCCCGGCAGCAGGTCGACCACGGTGGCGCGCGCCTCGAAGGTGCTGCGCCCGTCCTGCCCCACGATCAGGTTGCCCAGCGGCGCGCGCACGATGCCGCCCTGGCGCACCGTGCCGCCGCCGAGCGCCAGCGTGCCGAATGCCGACTGCGGCATCGCCACGTCGCCCTCGACCTGGCGGCGGATGTCGAGCACGCGGCCCTCGTCGTAGCCCGCGCGGATCTGCGCGTTGGCGCCGGTGGCGGGGTAGATCTGCGCGGCGGTGAGCGTGAGGTCGCCCAGCGTCGCCAGCTCGGTCGTGGTCGCGCCGAGCAGGCCGAGCGTGGGCGTGCCGCCCAGCAGGCGCAGGTCGCCGCGGCTGGTCATGCTCACGGCGTCGAAGCCGCGGCGGTCCACCACCTGCGCGGGGCCGGTCTTCATGGCGATCTCGCCGTGCGCGCCGAAGCCCACGCGGTCGCGGATGTCGATGTGGTCGGCCTCGGCCGTGAAGGTGGCCTCGCTCGCGCGGGTCGATGCGCCGTGGCGCCAGGTGGTGGTGTAGATCACCTCGTTGTCCTGCTTGGGCGCACCGGTCACGCCGGCCAGCCGCAGGTAGGACGAGGCGAGCCGCACGTGCGAATCGGTCGCCGCGCTGTCGGCCAGCGCGAAGCTGCCGGCGTACAGGCGCAGGCTCTGCGCGGTCGTGAGGTCGACGTGGCCGTCGAAGCTCAGCAGGCCGTTGACCAGCAGCGAGAGGTTGCCGAAGCCGCCGTCCCGCACCTGGTCCGCGCTCAGGCGCCCCTTGCCGTAGGCCAGTGCCGCATCGGCATGGCCCGGCTTGAGGGTGGCCGGCAATCCGCTGGGCTGCTGCGCCTGCGAGATCACCAGCTCGCGCGCCTGCCGCACGGCGTCGTCGACGGTGTAGATCTTCGAGAACACCGGCGCTTCGAGCGCCACCGCGAGCGTGCCGCCCGCCGCATTCGCGCCACCCGCGTGGGCGCGCAGCGTGCCGTCCAGGTACAGGCTGTGCGCCGACTTGAGCACGATGCTGCCGCCGTCGCTGGCCACGTCGAGCTCGCGCCACAGGCCACCGGTCGCCGGCACGTCAATGCGCGCATGGCTGCCCGAGGCATCGAGCAGCGCGCCGGGGCGGATGACGATCGCCACGTCGGGTGCGTTGGCCGCGCCCTTGGCTTCCCAGTCGAGCGCGCCGCCGATGGAGATGGTGCCGCCGTTGCGCACCGTGCCGTAGCGGCGGCCGTCGTCGTCGATGCCGGTCTGCGCGCGCGCCGCCACGTCGAGCACCGCGCCCTCGCCGATCCACACCGAGCGGTTGTGCGGCTGCAACGACGTGCCAAGCGGCGAGTTGAAGGCCGGCGCCTCGATGTCGATGGCGATGCGCCCGCCCCAGGCGTTGAGCCGGCCATCGACCACGAAGCTGCTCAGGCCGCCGCCGAGCAGCTGGATCGAGCGGCCCGGATCGACCGTCACCACCGCCCCCGCGCCGATGGCGATGTTGCCGCCTTCGGTGATGCGGCGCTGCGAACGCAGCACGAGGTCGGCGCCCTGGCGCTGCACGGCCTGGCGGTTCACCGTGTCCTGCTGCAGCAGCGGCGGCGTCCACAGTGGCAATGCGATGCCGGCTTCATGGTCGGCACCGGCCCCGGGGGCGATGCGGTAGACCGGCATGAGCACGTCGAGCTGCGCGCCCGGCGCGACCGTGAGGCTCGCGTGGCCGTTGAAGTCGTAGGTGGAAAAGCCCGACTGCAGGCGCGACGCGTCGAGCACGAGCTGCGTCGCGTCCGACAGCGCCGGGTCGGGGCCGATGAGCAGCGCGTGGCCCGTTTCGATCTTCAGCGTGCCGCCGCCGTTCACGCCGTGGCCGCGGATCTCGCCGCCCAGCGACAGGCGCCCCTTCGCATCGGTGGGCGACGCGGCCGAATCGGCCACCAGCGTCACGTTGCCGCCCTTGCCGCCTTTCTGCTTGCCCTTGGCCAGCAGCGCCGCGCCCGACGACACGTCGATCAGGCTGCCCTGCCCGATCGTCACGCCGTGCGTCGATTCGAGGCGCACCGTGCCGCCGTCGATGGCGGCGAGCGTGGCCGTGTCTTCGGGGGCCGTGCCGACGTCGACGCGGCGCCCGCGCAGGTCGAGCACGACGCCGTCGCGCACGGTGACCGACGAGGCCGCCTCCTTCACCAGTGCGCGCGGCTGGGCGCCGTCCAGCGGCGAGGTGAAGACATTGCCGGCCTCCAACGTGCCGCCGCGCACCGTGACGTTCGCGCCGATGTCGATGAATGCGCCCAGCAGGTTCATGCGCCCGCCGTCGGCGAGCGTGAGGGCCTTCTCGACGGCCACGCTGCCGCGCGTGCCGATGTCGAGCACCGACAGGTGCTGCGCATTCAGGTGCGCCGCGTCGAGCCACAGCGTGCCGATGCGCTCGGCGGCCAGCGTGTCGGCCGCGGCCATCTGCTGCGTGACCGGCGCCACGTCGCCCAGGCGCACGTCGGTGTCGAACAGGTCGACGCGGCCCAGCGCACCGTAGCGCCCCACCGCCAGCACGCCGCCGCGCGCCACCGCGCTCTGCGACTGGCGGTAGCCGTCGTCCAGCGCGGCGTCGCGGGCGCGCGTCTGCTGCGCGCCGTTGAACACCTCGGCCACGATGTCGCCTTCGAGCACCGCCGTGGGCGCGCTCACCACCAGCCGGCCGGCGTCGCGCCCGACGGTGTAGCCGTTCTCCAGCAAGCGCTGCGGCGCGATCAGCGGGTTGTAGAAGTAGTCGGTGTTCTTCTTGCCCCAGCGCACGTGCTCGGCCTCGAAGCCCTTGTAGACACCGTCGAAGAGCATGTCCGACGGCGCCTTGTCCAGGCTGTACAGGCGCCCGTCGCTGCCCTTGAGCCAGGTCTGGTTCAGGAAGCCGGTCTGCACGTTCAGCGAGCCGCCCGACAGGTTGACGTTCGAACCCGCCTGCGTGACGACCTCCGCGCCGCCCAGCACCACGGTGCCGCCCTGCGCGGCCCATTCGCCGATGCCGTGCCCCTGGTTGCCCAGGTAGCCGCCCACCTCGAGCAGGCCGCCCGCCGCGTACCAGCGCTCGCCCTCGTAGCCGCCCACGCCGGGCGCCACGCGCACGAGCTTGCGCCGGTCGATCCACACGTCGCTGTTGAACAGCTTGCCGCTCTCGCGGTTGCGCGGGGCGTCGCGCGTCTCGTTGCCCTGCACGCTGACCTTGACGTTGTTCGATTCCATCGTCACGTTCACGCCCACCGCGCCCGACACATCGAGGCGCGCCTTGTCGGCCACGAAGCTGCGGCGCGCGGCGCTGGCCGCGATCTGCCCGCCGGTGGCCAGCGTGAGCGACTCGCCCTCGAAGCGGATGTCGCCGCCCGAGACGATCTCGATGCGCGACTGGTCGCGCCGGTCCGACAGCCGCGAGAGGTTGTCGAAGAGCGCGGGCGGCACGAGCGCGCGCGCGGCGTCCTGCGCGGCCGATTCCTTGAGGAGCGCGTCGCGCTGGCTGTCGAGCGCACTGGCCTTGCCGTCGTCCTCGATCAGCACGGCCGTGACCGCGCCCTTGCCGACGGCGACGTTGCCGCGCGTGTCGGCGGCCGAGTTCAGCAGGTGCACCGTGCCGCGCGCGGCGACGGTGGAGGTGGCCAGCGCCACGCCGTCCTGGCGCACGTCGCGGCCGGCCAGCGTGATGTCGCCTTCGCGCGCCACGATGAGGCCGGTGTTGCGCACCGTGCCCGCCGTGCTGTCGGCCACGAACTGCGGCGCGATCTCGTTGCCGCGCGTGGTCGAGAAGGCGTTGGCCTCGGTGCCCATGCCCTTGCGGATCACGAAGCTGTCGCCCGCCGCGAGCTGCGCCTGGCCCTTGCGCGCGGCGATCTCGCCGGCGTTGGCCACGTCCTTGCCCAGCAGCAGCACGTAGCCGCCGCCCTGCGTGACGGAGGCGGGCTCCTTGGTCGTCAGGCGCGCGCCGGCCTGCACCTCGACCTTGCCCTGGTCTTCCTTCGCCGTGGTGAAGCTCGGCGCGGTGTCGTTCGAGTAGATGCCGCGCGCCTTGAACTGGTCGTCGCCGATGTGGGCGGCGGCCGCCACGAGGTTGCGCGTGTCGGTCTGGCTGGTGCCGCTGAACACGATGCCGTTGCGGTTGGCGATAAGCACCGTGCCGTCGGCCTTGATCTGGCCCTGGATCTGCGAGGGCCGCGCCTTCGGGTCGTTCACGCGGTTGAGCACGGCCCAGTCGGCCTGCTGCTTGAAATCGACCGTGGTGTTGCGCCCGACGTTGAAGGTTTCCCAGTTCAGGATGGCCTTGTCGCCGGTCTGCTCCACGGTGACGACGGTGCGGCCGTCGACCTGCTTCTGCGAATCGCGGTTCAGCGCGCGGGCGTTGAGCCAGCCGGCGCTGAGCGAATTGGTGTCGACCTTCAAGCCGCCCTCGGCCAGGCCGTCGGGCACCGAGGGATCGTTCTGCGCGGCGGCGCGTGCGGCTGCCTGCGCGGCCTGCTGTGCGGCGATGGCCTGCGCCGCGAGGCCCAGGTTGCCGAGCGACTGGCGCAACTGCTCGTTCGCCTTCTGCTGCTGCGCCAGCGGGTTCGTCAGCATCGAAGCCGGCGTGCCGTTGGGCAGGTAGCCCGTGACCACGGCGGTGCCCTGCGCCACGTTCTTCTGCGCCATCCACGCGGCGCTGAAGGCGCGCTGCGCCTGTGCATTGCCCGCCAGGCCCGCCATGGCCAGCGCGAGGGCGGCGGCGTGCGCGACCGGCGCGCGGCGGAATGTCTTGTTGCTCATGTCATACCCCAGAGAAAAACCGTTCTGGAGAAGAGACCGGGCTCACCGGATGCGACCGACACGCGCGCTGCAAAAGTTCGGGAGAATTTGCGAACGCGGACGAAGCGCTGCTTTTTTCACAGCCGCGTCACACAGCGCGGCTAGCCCAGCAGCACGATGCCGGCGGGCAGGCTGGTGAGCTTCGCGCCGTAACTCACGGCGATCAGCGTCTCGACATGCGGCAGCTCGTCCAGCCGCAGCCGTGCCTGCACCTTGCGGCGGCCAAGCTCGGCGCGCGTGACGATGAGGCGGCCCGGGCGGTAGCGGTTGATCTCGTCGACCACGGCCGCCAGCGGCGTGTCGTCGAACACCAGCACGCGCTCGCGCCAGGCAGCCACCGCCGCGAGGTCGGGCGCGCGCGCCACCTCGGCCTCGCGCCGGCCGCCGTAGCGGATCTGCTGCGCCTCGCCCGCCACCAGCACGCGCTCGCCGTCGCGCAGCTCGACCGAGCCCGCGAAGCAGGTCACGCACACCTCGCCGCCGGTGGCGCGCACATTGAAGCGGCTGGCCGACGCGGCCACGAGGCGCGCGCCGCCCACGGTCATGGTGAAGGGCGCGCGGCGCGCCGCGTCGAGTTGCACCTGCGCCTCGCCGCCGAGCATGTCGAGCACGGGCGGATCGCCCTCGGCGCCGCGCGCGAGGTTGAGGCTGGTCTGCGTGTTCATCTCGACCACCGCCGCCGCATCGGCCAGCACCACGCGGCGCTGCTCGCCGGTGCCTGTGCGGTAGTCGGCCGTCATGTCGGACAGCGCGGGCCACAGGCCGGCGGGCGGGCGCACCACCACGAAGGCGGCGGCACCGGCCGCGAGCGCGGCGCCGAGGAACTGGCGGCGACCGAACACCGGCGGGCGCGACATGGCGATGGCCGTGGCCGCGCGCGGCGGTGTGTCCATCGCGGGCATGCGCTGCGCCACCGCTTCGGCAGCGGGCCGGGTCAGGTCCCACAGCCGCGTCGCCTCGGCCATCGCCTGCGCGTGCTGCGGACTGCGGGCGCACCAGCGGCGGAAATCCTGCGCGTCGCCGGTGGTGGCGCGGCCGGAGGTCAGGCGCACGAGCCAGTCGTGCGCCTGCGTTTCCAGCGCGGCGCGTTCGCGATCGATTGGAGGGGGTGCGGCCATCATGTCTTTAGAAGGTGTGAATGGATCCGCCGTGGCCGAGCAGCCCGTCCAGGCACGTCCCATCAAGGCGCAAAGCGCAGCCATAGCCAGGGCTATGGCGAGCATTTGCAACGCGGAGGGGGCGTGTCTGGGCGGGATGAGCGGGCATGGCGGGTTCGTTCACACCTTCTCTGACTGTTTTCCCGCGCCGGGACCGAACCGCTGGATCACATCGCGACCCAAACGACCCGCGCAATGCACCAGCGCAGCCTTCACTTCGCGCTCGACGATGCGCACCGACACGCCGTAGCGCCGCGCCAGGTCGGCATGCGGCGTCTCGTCCACGCGCGAGGCGATGAAGATGTCGCGGCGGCGGCGCGGCAGCTCCTCGAGCGCGCGCTCCAGCGCCTGCACCTCGCTGCGCGCCTCCGAGACGCGGGCCGGGTCGTGGCTGTCGTCCGAGAAATGCAGCAGCTCCTCGACCTCCACGAAGTCGAGCAGGCGCCCGTGGGAGATGCGCCGGTCTTCCGCCACGTTCGACGCGATGCGCAGCAGGTAGGCCATGGGGCTTTGCACCGGGCCGGGGTCGCTCATGCGCTGCACGCGCAGCCAGGTCTCGTGCAGCACGTCGTCGGCCTGCTCTTCCGAGCCCAGGCGGCGGCGCAGGCGGTTGCGGAAGTCGATGTAGCGGCTGGTCAGCAGGCTGCGCAGGAAGCCGGGGGTGTCCTGTTCCACGGCGTGCTCAGGGAGAAACCGCTGCGTCGCAGACGTCGGGGCGGTCGCCGGTGCGCGGCAGCAGCAGCACCGTGAGCGGCTGGTCGGCCTCGCCTTCGGGCGGTCGCTCGAGCACCAGCGTGTTCATCGCGGCTTCGAGCGCGGCGTCGCGCTGCGCCAGGCCGGTGGAACTGAGCAGCCGCGTGCGCCGCACATGGCCGCCGGGCCCGACCCACAGCTGCACGAGCGCGCGGTAGGTGCCGGGGCGCGCATGCGGCCAGCGGCACAGCGTGCGCTCCAGCGCCTGCTGCACCACGCGCGCGTCGCGCGGGGACATGGCGGGAACGGCGGGCATGGCCGGCGCCGTCGCAACCACGGGCGGCGCTGCCTCGGCCTCGACCAGCGTGAAGGTGCGCGCGTCGGTGTGGCGCGCGGCCAGCCGCGTGCCGGCGAGCAGGCGCTGCAGCGCCTCGCGCGGGGTGAACAGGCCGTGCAACGCGGCGGATTCGAGGCCGGCGGTGAGCTGCCCGTCGAAGAACACGGACTGCCCCGTCGCCTGCGCGTAGACCTGCACGGCGGTGGCCAGCGGCTGGGCCGTCAGGTCGAAGGCGATGCGCCCCGCCGCATCGGGCGAAGGCGCAGGTTCGCCGGCATGCGACACGGCCGCGAGGGACAGAATTCCGAGGATCAGGGTCAAGACACACACCCACCGTGACCGAGCAACGCGAGACATGCCGGGTCCTGTGACGAAGGAGGAATCGCAGGCGCCGGGCCGGTGCCGCGTACTGCTTTGGTGCTCGGAATGCTAGTGACGCTTTGTGACAGCTTGAATGCATCGCAGGCGCCGTCCACAGTCCGAAGCGCCCTCGTCGCTGGCGACAATGCCCCCATGACGTTCGACCTCTTCGACGCCCCGCCGCGCGCCGCACGCGAGCCGATCGGCCCGGCCGCCTTCGTGCTGCCGGGCTTTGCGCTGCCGCGCGCCGAGGCGCTGCTCGACGCCATCGACGACGTGGCGGCACGCGCGCCGTTCCGCCACCTGGTCACGCCGGGCGGCTTCACCATGTCGGTCGCGCTCACCAACTGCGGCGCGCTCGGCTGGACCAGCGACCGGCGCGGCTACCGCTACAGCGCGGTCGACCCCGACAGCGGCACGCCCTGGCCCACGATGCCCGAGGCCTTTGCGCAGCTGGCGCGGGACGCGGCGGCGCTGGCCGGCTTCGACGGCTTTGCGCCCGACGCCTGCCTGGTCAACCGCTACCAGCCGGGCAGCCGGCTCTCGCTGCACCAGGACCGCGACGAGCGCGACCACGGCGCGCCGATCGTGTCGGTGTCGCTGGGCATGCCGGCGGTGTTCCAGTTCGGCGGGCTCGCGCGCGCCGACAAGACCGTGCGCATTCCGCTGGTGCACGGCGACGTGGTGGTGTGGGGCGGCGTGGACCGGCTGCGCTTTCATGGCGTGCTGCCGCTCAAGGACGCCCCGCATCCGCTGCAGGCACGGCTCGGCGCGCAGCGCATCAACCTCACCTTCCGCAAGGCCGGTTGATGCACGCATGACGAGTTCGACCACCTCCACCACCGAATCCCCCGGCCGCGCGATCCGCGCGCTTTACGCCGCGCTGTGGCACTTCGCGGCCGGCGCGCGTGCGCAGCTGCTGGCCGCCACCGCATTGCTCGCGAGCTCGCAGCTGATCCGCCTCACGCTGCCCTACCTCGCGGGCCAGGCCATCAACGCGCTGCAACGCGGCGACCTGCCCGCGGCAGGCCGCTGGATCGCCACGCTCGCGGGGGTGTACGTCGGTGCGTGGGCGCTGCACGGGCCGGGCCGCATCCTGGAGCGCAACGTGGGCCTGAAGGTGCGCGAGACGCTGGCCGACCAGCTCTATGCGCGCATCGCCGCCGCACCGCTCGCCTGGCACGACAGCCACCACTCGGGCGAGCTGCAGCACCGCGTGCACCAGGCCAGCCGCGCGCTCGCGGACTTCGCGCAGAACCAGTTCATCTGGCTCACCAACGCCGTGAACTTCGTCGGGCCGCTGGTGGCGCTGGCGCTGCTGTCGCGCACCAGCGGCGTGACGGCGCTCGCGGGCTATGTGCTGATCGGCGTGGTGATCGTGCGCATCGACCGCGCGCTCATGAAGCTCGCGCGCGCCGAGAACGACGCCGACCGGCGCTACGTGGCCGCGCTGCTCGACTTCCTGGGCAACGCCTCCACGGTGATCGGCCTGCGGCTGCAGGGCGCGTCGCGCCTGTTGCTGCGCCGTCGCATGGCGGCCGTGTCGCTGCCGCTGAAGCGCACCGTGGTGCTCAACGAGGGCAAGTGGTTCGCGGTCGACCTGATGGGGCTGGCGCTGACCTGGGGCCTGGTCGTCATCTATGTGTGGCAGGCGCGCGCGCCGGGCCAGGCCGTGATGCTGGGCGCGGTGTTCATGATCTACCAGTACGCGCAGCAGGCGGCGGGTGTGGTCACCTCGGTGGCGGCCAACTTCAGTTTCTTTGCGCGCATGCACACCGACTACAGCAGCGCCGAGCCGATCTGGCACGCACCGACGAGCCCCACGCTCGAGGCCCCGCCCGAGGAGGTGCCGGCGCACGAACGCATCGACGCGCAGGCGCCGTGGACGCAGCTGCAGGTCGCGCAGCTGCAATGGCGCTACGCCCCGCGCGGCGCCGTCACTGACGACCCGGCCGCGCCCACGCGCAGCGGCCTGCACGACGTGGCGCTCACGTTGCGCCGGGGCCAGCGCGTGGCGCTCGTGGGCCCGAGCGGCGGCGGCAAGAGCACGCTGCTGCGCGTGCTGGCCGGCCTGTATGCACCGCACGGCGGCACGCTCTCGCTCGACGGCGAGCGGACCGACTGGGCCCGGCTGCGCCAGCTCGCCACGCTGATCCCGCAGGAGACCGAGCTGTTCGAAGCCAGCGTGCGCGAAAACCTGGCCTTCGGGCGTCCCTGCGACGACGAGCGCCTGCGCGCCGCGCTGCACACCAGCACCTTCGACGAGGTGCTGCAGGCCACGCGCGGCGACCTCGACAGCGCGATCTCGGAACGCGGCTTCAACCTGTCGGGCGGCCAGCGCCAGCGGCTGTGCCTGGCGCGCGGCGTGCTTGCGGCCGAAGGCAGTTCGCTGCTGCTGCTCGACGAGCCGACCAGCGCGCTCGACGCCGCCACCGAGGCGCGCGTGCTGGGGCGCATTGCGGCGGCGTTTCCGCAGGCCTGCGTGATCGCCTCGGTGCACCGGCTGAGCCTGCTCGAACGCTTCGACACGGTGATCCTCATGGAGGCCGGCCATGTGCGCGACCACGGCCCGCGCGACGACGTGCTGGCGCGCCAGCCGATGCTTCGGGAGGCAGTGTCCGGCAACAAGCAGTAGGAACCCTCCTGCGCCAGAACGCGGCGTTCACACCCGCCGCGCTGGCATGCCTTCTGCAACAGTATCGGCATCCATTTGTTCACGCTTGGTCCTGCGCGGTCCCTTTTTGCGCCTCGGCTGCGTTCCAATCACATGGTTCTTCATTCCGCGAGCGTTTCCCGCCCCATGCGTTCTTCCCGCGCCACCCTTTCGCTCGCCCTGCTCGGTGCCCTGCTGGGCCTGTCCGCCTGCACCACCGGCACCACCGCCGAACAGCGCCAGGCCGCCGCCAGCAAGCCGCCGCCCACCGACTGCACGGCCTGGGTCGGCGCCGACCGCAACGCGCGGGTGGGCGGCTACCTGCTGCCGCAGGCCGGGACCGCGGTGAACGCCGGCGGCCCGCGCGTGTGCGTGCCCGTGCTCATGAGCGCCTACCCCGTGCCCACCAACTATGCGGGCGGCGACTACCACGTGGGCGCGTTCACCGACGACCAGCTCAAGGCGCGCTGGCGCACCTGCAAGGCCGAACCGGCCTGCTTCGAGCGCGTGAACGCGCAGATGCAGCGCTGGCTGCCGCCCAACAAGGCGCGCGCCACGCGCGTGACGGGCGCGGTCGATCCGGCCGGGCGCATCGATGCCGACAGCCCGACGGTCGATCTGAAGCAGATCCGCCGCCCCGCCTTCTTCGCGAAGGCGCCCTACCGCGAAGGCATTGCCGAGGCCGACGCGCGCACCCACATCGTCGAGTTCACCGTGCCGCGCGACACCTTCGAGCGGCTCGACCTGAAGCTCACCGACCCGATCAAGCTGCGCGGCTGGTACCTCGAAGGCGCGGGCGTGGACGACGGGCGCGGCCGCAAGGTGCGTGCCCTCGCGGTCATGGCGGCGGGCGGCGGCGGACAGCTCACGGCCCTCCAGCACCCGGACGAGGTGGCCTACCGCATCGAGGGCGCCAGCGGCAAGGCCGTGCCGGTGTCTTTCCCCAACGGCACCACCGAGGCCATGGGCCAGCGCTGGTGGCGCGAGAACCTGCACGCGCTGAACCAGGCCGGCTTCGACGTGCTGGCCTACGACCGGCGCGGCGAAGGCCTGTCGGGCGGCGTGAGCGACACCAACACGCTGGAGCAAGGCGAGGACGTGTTTCGCGTGCTCGCGCAGCTCGAACACGGCCAGGGCCTGCGGCTGCTCACGCCGGCGGGCCAGCTGCTCGAAGGCAACGCCGCGCGCGGCCGGCTGCTGGCGGGCCAGAAGGCCAGCGAGATTCCGCTGGTGCTCGGCGGCTACTCGCGCGGCTCGATGTCGACCGCCTGGGCCCTGACGCGCAACTACGTGGCCGCCTGCAGCTTCGACATGCCCGTGCCCAACTGCACGCCGGCGCGCGGCTGGCGCAACATCCGCGGGGCCATCTTGCTGTCGTCGTTCGCCAGCGGCGCGGGCTACCTGCCCGACGCGCCCGACCTGACCGACCGCAACCTGTTCCTGGGCGGCATGGCGGCGGACCACCACATCCTTTTCTATCCGAACTCCGCCACGCTCGCGGGCATGGACCGCTGGCCCGCCGCCTTCTTCGGCAAGGGCCTGTGGGACCGCGCCGAATCGCTCGAAGGCACCGTGGCCGCCTACAACCGCATCCGCGGCGTGAAGGAGATCGTGCTGTCGCGCGGCCCGCACGCCATCGAGACCTGGCCCGAGTCCGAGCGCCGCTACCTGCGCGAGCGCATGGTGGCCTACGCGAAGGTGGTGATCGTCGGCGGGCGCACGGTGCCGGGCGCGCGGCCGTGGAAAGACTTCAAGTCGCTGGTCGCCACCACGCCCGATGTGTGGGAGCCTTCGTCGCGGCCGGGCACCGGACCCGGACGACAGCCCTGACATCAACGGTCGGCCGCCACAATGGCGGCATGGACCTGCTCAAGACCCTCGGCCTCTTCATCGCGACCGCGCTCGCGGAAATCGTCGGCTGCTACCTGCCCTACCTGTGGCTCAAGCAAGGCCAGTCGGCCTGGCTGCTGCTGCCCGCCGCGCTGAGCCTGGCGCTCTTCGCGTGGCTGCTCTCGCTGCACCCGACGGCTGCCGGCCGCGTGTATGCGGCTTATGGCGGGGTCTACATCGGCGTGGCCATCCTGTGGCTCTGGGCCGTGGACAAGGTGACGCCGTCCACCAGCGACTGGGTCGGCGTGGCCGTGTGCTTCGTCGGCATGGGCATCATCATGTTCGGGCCGCGCAGCGCGGCTTGAGGGCACGGCCGCGATGAACCTGCGCGACTGGGCGCGCCGCATCAAGCGCGACGCCGTCACCCTCTGGTTCGCCTGCCGCGACCCCGCAACGCCATGGCTGCCGAAGGCGCTGTGCTGGTTCACCGTGGCCTATGCGCTGAGCCCCATCGACCTGATTCCCGATTTCATTCCCGTGCTCGGCTACCTCGACGACGTGCTGCTGCTGCCGGCGCTGATCTGGCTCGCGGTGCGCGTGCTGCCGCCCGAGGTCATCGTGCGCAGCCGCGCGCGGGCCGAGGAATGGATGGCGCGCATGGGCAGCAAGCCGACGAGCAAGGCCGGCATGGCCCTGGTCATCGGCATCTGGGTGCTGGTGGCGGCCGGATTGGCCTGGTGGCTCTGGCCGCGCTGACGACAATCCGCTGGAAGTTCATCCTCTTCACAAGGAGCCGACGTGTTCTCTCATGTCTTCTTCAGCGTCTCCGATTTCGACCGCGCGCTGGCCTTCTACGACGCGGTGATGGGCGGCCTCGGCCTGGAGCGCCGCTTCTGCGAGCCGGAGAAGCCCTGGGCGGGCTGGCACAGCGCGGGGCGCGCGCGGCCCTTCTTCGTGATCTGCCAACCCCACGACGGCCGGCCACACGACGCGGGCAACGGCCAGATGGCGGCGTTCACCGCCAGCACGCGGGCGATGGTCGACGCGGTACACCGCATCGCGCTCGCACACGGCGGCAGCTGCGAGGGCCCGCCGGGTCTGCGCACGCACTACCACCCCGACTACTACGGCGCATACTTCCGCGACCCGGACGGCAACAAGCTGTGCGTCGTGTGCCACGACGCGGCGGGCTGAGCTTTTAGCTCGCGCGGCTGCGCGAACTCTTGCGCGGGCTCTCGGTGCGCGCCACGCGCGCGGCCTCGGCGGCGGCGTTCACCTGCTCGATCCACAGCAGCGCATCGACGTGCGCCATGAAGCGCTGCAGGTACTGCGGCGACAGGTCGCGCATCAGCGTGAGCGCGCGCTGCACCAGGTGGTGCGTGTTGAGCGGGCCGGCGTTCTTCGGCACCTTGGCGAGCGACTGCGTCACGCGCTGGTCGGCGGCGAGCTTGGACCAGGTGCCGCGGAAGTAGCTCAGCGTCTTGAGCTCGGGTGCCGTGGACAGGCTGGGCACGGTGTCTCCGTCGGTCGCCTCCGCGTCGGGCGGCGGCGGCAGCGGTGCGAGTTGGGCGATGTGGTTCATCAGCTCGGCGAGCGCGGTGTGCAACGGCGCCTCTGCCGGCGCTTCAGCCTCGGGGGCGACCTTCTCCAGATCGGCGCGGTAGGTCGCCATGAGGCTGGCCAGCCGCGCGTCGAGCAGGCGCCGCGCCTCGCCCTCGTGCGCCGCCGCGCGCTGTGCCATCGCCGCGATGAAGCGGAAGCGCACCGGGTCGAAGCGGTCGTCGCCGCGCGCGCGCCAGGCGTCGAGCGCCGCGATCGCGTCGACCTGATCGTCCGGTGCGGCGTCGTTACTCACGGGGCTTCGCAGCGTCGGGTGCGTTCTTGGGCCGGGGCGTCGGCGCCATTTCCACGCGGCGGTTCTTCGCGCGGCCTTCGGCGTCGCTGTTCGAGGCCACGGCCTGCTCGGCGCCGAAGGCGGCGGCGAACACCGACGACGAGGGCACGCCCTCTTCGATCATCGCGCGCGTCACGGTGAGCGCGCGCTGGGCCGACAGCTCCCAGTTGTCGGCGAACAGGCGCGCGCCGTCGCGCATCTGCCGGTCGTCGGTGAAGCCGCTCACCATCAGGATCTCGTCGCGTGCCTTCAGGTAGGCGCCCAGCGGACCGGCCAGGCTCTTGAGGAGTTGCCGCCCGCCGGGTTGCAGGTCGGCGGAGTTGAAGGCGAACAGCACGCTGCCACTGATGCCGATGCGGCCGTTGTTGAGCGTCACGCGGCCCGCCGCGAGCGGGCCGGCCAGTGCCTGCTCGAGCGCCTCGCGGCGCTGCGATTCGGCGCGGCGCTGCTGCACCTCGGTTTCGAGGCGGCTCGCCAGGTCCAGCTGCATGCCGAGCACGCACACCAGGATCAGCACGAACGCGCCCAGCATGCCCGCCATCAGGTCGCCGAACACCGCCCACACGGGGACGGTCGGCTCCAGGCCGGCGTCGAGGTCGATCTCGTCGCGCACCATCTCAGGCCTCGCTGGTCACGGCGGTCTGGCGGCTGGCGAACTGCTGCAGGTCTTCGACGATCTGCTTTTGCGACATGATGCTCAGGTCGATCACCTCGCGCGCCTGCGCCACGTAGTAGGCCAGCTGTTCGTCGCTGCGCGCCAGCGACTTGCCCAGCGCGCCTTCGATGCGCTGCAGGTGCGCCACCAGCTTGTCGTTCGATTCGCCGAAGCGCTGCACGGCAAAGCCGAAGGCCTCGCCCAGGCTCGCCACCTCGACCGCGCCGCCGGTGATCTGCGCGGCGATGCCGGCCATCTTCTCGGTCTCGCTCTCGACCTTCTCGGTGAAGCGGCTGCCCACGCGCTCCATCATGTCGGCCGAGGCCGTGACGAGCGCGTCGATGGCGCTGCGCTGTTCGGTCGAGGCATGGTTCACCGCGCCGAGCAAGGTTTCGAGCGTGCCGAGGATGCGGCTGCGCTCTTCGAGCATGTCGTTGTCGCGCGCCATGCCGTCGGACAGCTTCTGGCGCAGCTCGGCGATCACGTCGGCCGCGGCCTTCGGTGCCTCGGCCGCCACCTGCAGCAGCTGCGCGACTTCGGCCACGGTCTGCTTGGCGTTGGCCTCGGCCTGCGCCGACATGTCACGCACGGTCTGCGCCAGCGTCTCGCTCATCTGCTGCTGCTGGCTCAGGCTGTGCGCGCCGGCCTGCTGCCATTCCTTCTGCAGCGAGGCGGCCATGGTTTCGAGCGAGCCGCTCCAGGCCGCGAGGCGCTGCGCGTCGCGCGTGGCGAGTTCGGTCTGCAGGTTGGCGTGCGCCTCGCGCACGGTGTCGAGCAGCGAGGCGGCGGCGCGGGGTGCGTCCGACGCGGCCTGCAGCAGTTGCGCGACTTCGGCGACGGTCTGCTTGGCATGCGCCTCGGCCTGCGTCGACACGTCGCGCGCGGCCTGCGCCAGCGTGTCGCTCAGCTGCTGTTGCTGGCTCAGCGTGTGCGCGCCGGCCTGCTGCCATTCCTTCTGCAGCGACGCAGCCATGGCTTCGAGCGACTGGCTCCAGGCCGACAGGCGCTGCGCATCGCGCGCCGCCAGTTCGGTCTGCAGGCTGGTGTGCGCCTCGCCCACGGTGCGCAACAGCGCCACCGAATGCTGTTCGAAGGTGGCGGCAGCGGCGGCGAGCGCCTGGTGCGAATCGCCCGACAGTTTTTCGCTGACGCGCTGGTGCTGCGCGAGCGCGCTGCCCCAGGTGTCGGACACGCTGCCCACGGTGCTTTCGAGGCGGGCCGACACGCCCTCGACCAGCGCGGCCGAGCGCTGCTCGAAGGTCTCGGCAAAGCGTTCGAGCGTGCCGCGCAGGTCGCTCGACAGCGCCCCGCTCGCGCGCTCGTGTTCGGCCAACGCGGCCTTCCAGGTGTCGGCGACGCCGGCGGTCGAGGCCTCGAAGCGGCCCGTGAGGCCTTCGAGCTGCCGTTCGACGGCCTGCGCCATGCCGCCCTGCAGCGAGGCCGCTTCGCGCGCGATGCCGAGCATGGCCGCCTCGACCACGGGTTGGATCGTCGCGCCGGCGATGCGGGCGGTGTCGGTGAGGCTGTCCTTCAGCGAGCGATCGACCGAGGCGGCCAGGCCGCTGTACGCGGCTTCGGCCTTCTGGTGAAAGCTGTCCTGGCTGGCGACGAGGCGCTCGTTCTGCGCCTGGCCCTGGCGTTCCAGCGCGGCCATCATCGTCTGCAGCTGGCCGACCAGCTCGGGCATCACCTTCGCCACGGGCTGGATGGTCTCGCCGGCGATGCGGGCGCTGTCGGCCAGGCTGTCCTTCAGCGAGCGATCGACCGAAGCGGCCAGCCCCTTGTACGCGGCTTCGGCCTTCTGGTGGAAGCTGTCCTGGCTGGCCACGAGGCGGTCGTTCTGCGCCTGGGTCTGGCGCTCCATCGCGGCCATCATGGTCTGCAGCTGGCCGACCAGCTCGGGCATGACCTTCGCCACGGGCTGGATGGTTTCGCCGGCGATGCGGGCGCTGTCGGCCAGGCTGTCCTTGAGCGAGCGGTCGACCGAGGCGGCGAGCCCCGTGTAGGCGGCTTCGGTCTTCTGGTGGAAGGTGTCCTGGCTGGCGACAAGGCGTTCGTTGATCGACTGGCTCTGGCGGTCCATCGCGGCCACCATGGCCTGCAGCTGGTCGACCAGCGCGGGCATCGCGTGGGCCTGTTGCTGCATCAGCTTGAACGACTCTTCGCGGCGGTGCGCCAGCGAGTGGCCGCGCAGCGACGTGGCGATGAGCGTGTCGAGCGACTGCCCGGCCAGCAGGCGTTCGCGCCGGCACAGCGCCGAGGCCAGGCCCAGCATGGCCGATGCGGCCACGCCCGCCACCGAGGTGCCGAAGGCCAGGCCCAGGCCGCGCACGGGCGCCGACAACGAGTTGCGGATGGCCTGCACGTCGGTCGCGCTTTCGAGCGCCAGCCCCGTGCCGTTGAGCGTGACCACCATGCCCAGGAAGGTGCCCAGCATGCCCAGCAGCACCAGCAGGCCCGCGAGGTACGGCGTGAGCGCCGGACCCGGCAGGCCGACGCGCTCGCCTTCGATGCGCAGGCGCACCGCGTTGCGCAGCGAGGGATGCAGGCCGGCGAGCCAGTCGCCGAGACTCGCCGGCGGCGCCGACAGGTCGTTCACCGCATGCGACAGCGTGCCGGTGGCCTGGTGGAAGCGGTGCAGCTCCAGCGCGCCCATCAGGTAGAACGCGCCGATCAGCGCCGTGATCACCAGGGCCAGCGGGTTGTGGCCGACATAGCTGGCACCGACCCAGCACACGACGGCCAGGCCCACGAGGAAGACGGCGTAATGGAAAAATCTGTTCATGGAAGCTTGTTGTCTCTTGTAGGGCGGCACGCTAGCGATCGCGAAGGGCTTCGAGCAGGCCTTCGACCGGTTGCATGCGAATGTCCAGCTCGGCCCGCAGCACGCTTTGCATGTCGCGGCCGAACACGTCCAGCCAGCCGGCGGCGGCGGTCGCTGGCGGCTGGGGGTTGTCGGGGGTGGCGTCCTGCGCGGCCTGATGGGCCTCGCGCAAGCGCTTGAAATGTTTCTCCAGCAGCGTCGGCACGCTCGCCAGCAGGCTGCGTTCGCGGGCGCCCACCACCTGTTCCAGGATGGCGTCCACCGCGGCCAGCCGGGCCAGCTCGGGCGAGCGGGTCGCGAGCCGGGCCCGCAGGCGCGCGCGCAGCGGTTCGATGGCTGTTTCCATGGCCTGCTGCCGCGCGAAGTAGCGGCGGCGGTACGGCGGAAAGTCGTCGTTCGCGCCCGGCAGCACGGAGGCCACGCCGCCGTCGGCATTGCCCTTGGCCAGCGCGGCCTTCAGGCGCGCGCACTCCTGCGCCTCCTCGGCGCCCTCGGACGCCCGGGCGCCGGACACGGCGACGCCCAGATCGGAATCCAAAGCTGCAGACAAGGAGATGGCGTCGGTCCAACTGAACCACTGACTCAAACGATCCGCGAGGGCTTGCCTGGATTCGGGAACGTCGATGTCGCTCAATTGAGCGAGCAAGCGAGTGAGCGCCGAGCCGGTGAAGCCTGTGCGCCGTGACACTTGCACCATACCGCGAGAGAGGGAGAAAACCGGGCAGTTTACACCGGTCAACTGGCGGCTTTCCCTCTGTGAACTGGTGCACAGGAAGCGCGGGAGAAGTGAAACGGGGTGTGACGGGAATCGAGGAAATGGAGGGCCCTGCCGGCCCGCCGTGATCAGCGTGAAACGGTCGATGTCAGGCTCGACAGTGCTCGGTGATCACAGCCGACGTCGATCCATCCGCCGGATGACGCGAGGCATACCCCGTCATCTGCTCGAGTTGCTTTTGTCGTTCGGCAATCGCCAGCTCCCGCGCCCGGGGTCCGTATCGGCCGACCGAAAAAGCCTTGCTGACCGATTTCTCCGGGCTGACTCTGGTCATCGCGATCCACATCGGATTCTTCCCGCCCGGCTCCTCCCGAAAATACACCCCCGCCACGCCACTCTTGTTGTCGCGCCGCACGCGCTGGGCGATCTCGCGCTTCAACACCGGCAAGTGTTCGCGCACGAATTGATCTCGATGCGCCTGGGCATGCGCCAAGGCACCCTCGCGACCGCCGTGGGTGTTGAAGTAGAACGCCTTGACCATGCGCACCTTGTTACGGCGAATATCGACGCTCCAATAGTCGTCGTAGCCGTAGATTCCGTACATGGGATTGGGGTTGGGGGTGCCTCTTGGCATGGATGCTCCGAAAGATCGCGCCGCTTTGCGAACTCAATTGATCTGCGTGTTGCGCATCTCCATGTGCTCGAAGTAGCTGCCAGTGAAGTCCACATGTTCTCCGCGCAGGCCATCGGCCTGAACCGTGGTGCCCGTGCATCCAAGCACGGCGACATCGGACCAGTGACCTCCATCGAAATTCAAGCCGTTCCACTGGCAGTTGTTGAACTGACAAGCGCTGAGCCGACTTTGCTGGAACCGCGACTGCGAGAAAGTGCAGTTGGAGAACGTGCACCCGGAGATGGAAATGCCCTCGAAGTCGCACGCGGTGAAGGTGCAGCCTGTGAACTGGCATCCAGTCCAACCGGCCTGCTTGAACGTGCACGCGGCAAAGCTGGTGCCGGTGAAGGCGGTGGTCGCGAACTGGGCGAGGTTCAGGTCCAGGCCAGCATAGGCATAGCTGTCGGCCATGCCGGCAAGACCTGCGGGGGCACCACCGGCGCCTTTGCGCCAGAGGTTGTGGTTTTGGATGATCACTTGCGAGGGCATGGTCTTTGGCTCATTGATGGCAACACATCAAGATGTTTGGGATTTCAATAAAAATCGGAATTGGCAAACAAGATGTTATTTCCAGCAGGGTCTTTCAAATAAATCCATTCTCCGTATGGCTGAGAAACGTTTCTTATCACAAGATCACTGAAGCTCTTAAATATCAAACTCTGCCAACCGAAAAACTCGTCATCCCAAGAAGAAATCAGACCGAATGCCACCACGGGAAGGTCCACGTCATCGACTTCTTTGTAGGCGCGCAACAAAGAGCTGTTGTCACGAAAATTCAGGACCAAAGACGGTGCGGCGCCGTGAGTCATTCTTGTGATTCTGAGTCCGGATCCATCAACATCATCACTCGCAAGGGAAAATCCGAAATTCCTATAGAACTCGATACTGCTCGGAATATCACTTGCATGAAGATGGATCAATACTCTAGCCATTCAAATTCCTCAACACCCCTTCGACACAGGAAGACGAAATTCCCATCAGCAACGCAGCCCATGAGATTATTCGCGCTAAATGCCGCGCAGAATCGGAGGTCTTCCCGGCGATTATTGAAAAATTCAAATCACAATTTCGTCAAGATTAGATTTGAAATTTCATCGACTTCCTTGCTAGAAAACGAATCAACCGGATCGATCTCAGCACCATATGCAAGATCAATCTTAATGTTGATACGCCTCCCTAGAAATCGGCAGCGCAGCACATCTGCCTCTGCTATAGAAATCGCCTCCTCAAGGAGAAGGCTTTCGCCTTTTAACCGCTCAACTGATCTTGCAATTTCCTCAACCGTCAGCGCATGAAACTCTTTCATCGTATGTGCCTAAGCTTGTGCGCAAATTCGCTATCAATGTGGAATTTCAGTATTTTCGCGCCCCTCGGATCGATGACAGATTCATCCATTAAATTCAAACCAAGGAGGCCAATAGGGAAGAAAAATTTTCCGTCAATTTTTCAACATTCCCATAGAATTTATTGCCTGCACTTTCCGCCTCGATCTCGTGTCTCCAAAGGTATATTCCAGAGAATCCACCATGCCCACCTACAAACATCAAAATCAAATCCCCACCAACCGTTCCTCCAATAGGAATTGAATTTGATGGTATTCGATTCTCATATCCGACAAGCTTCGATCGAATGGTTTGAGAGATATTTCTCGGACCATCAATAGCAAAGAATTCGCTCAGTGAAATTTTTTTTCCATTCAAAACAAATCCATTTTTATCTGGCACCCCGCCGTTAACCGTAGACAAAAATTCTCGATAGTCTTCTGGCAAACGGCCAAAATCGGATTCAAGTTCATTTATTTCAGCCTCGCTCGCCGGCCCTATTTTCGATGCAGCAAGAAGCTCTTTTTTAAGAGATTTTTTATATGGAATTCCAAGTTTTTCAAATTTTGAAATTTCAGCCTCACTGAGGCCCAGCGATTTAAAATTGACCATGAATTATCTCCTGGTACCACAAACAGCGGCACCTCCGGTGTGCCGAACTGCGTCATGAATATCGGCGGGAATAAGCTGGAGGCGCCCATCATACTGCGTATGATGCCAGCGGTAGCCTGGCGGCGCTTTTGATCCAAATCCGTTATTTGCACCAAATGCTGCGTCATTTGCAGCCCTGAAGTCTGCATCGTCGTTATTGAAACTTCCAACATTCACTTTTTTCACCGCATATCTGGAAAAATCGGGAAATCCCAACATATTAAACGGGACGCCATGCGGGTACTTGCCACGAACACTGGCCGGCAAATCGGAGCCGGTCATGGTTTTGCCCGCAAAACAGTAATTAAGCGGCCTTCTGCCGTTCACTGGACGGACGTGTGCTCCTGCGTGGGTCGGTGCTCCTGTTTGCGGTCGGCGCGGCTTTAATCCAAGTGGGTCAAGCCATTCAACTGGGTTTTTCGTATATGCGTAAAAATTCGAATCCCCGAAAAATCCAATCGGATCACTCGATACAAACCTCCCACTGTGCGGATCGTAGTAGCGATACCGGTTGTAGTGCAGCTCCGTTTCCTCGTCGAAATACTGCCCTTGGAACCGAATCGGATTCGTGATCCCCGCTACCCCGGCCGCCTTGCTGATCGCCTGCTTCGCCTCGCCCCAGGCCTTGTAATTCGCGCTCCAGCAGACCTGGCCTTCCGAGTCGGTCAACTCCTGTGGCGTGCCCAAGTGGTCGCACTGATAGAAAGCGATCTCATCAGGCCTGAACGGCTCGGCGCTGGCTTGCTGCAGCCCCTGTCCGTTCCACAACGGGTCCTGCTCGATGTCGTAGGCCCCGCCGTTGGCCTGCATCAGCGCCTTCACGTCGGTGGTGGGGCTCAGCTGAAGGAAGCGCTGTCTGCGCACCTGCACCAGCGGCACGAAGCTGTCCTTCTCGTGGACGTAGTGCACGGTGTGCGCCTGCTCTCGGGCCCTGGGGTCCAGCGGCGTTGCGCTTTCGTAGGCGAGGTTGTCGCCGTCCCAACCGAAGAGGGTCTCTCTCGATCCGCTTGTCTTGGCAATGCGCCGGCCCATCGGGTCGTAGCGGAAGGTCGTGGTGCCCTCCTCGCTCTTTGCGCTGACCATGCGGTTGAAGCCGTCCCAGCTGAAGAGGGTCTTCCGCCCGTTCTTCGTCCGTTCGGTGAGGTTGCCGTGCGCATCGTATTTGTAGCTCGTGCCGGCGTACTCTTTGAGCAGGTTGTCCAACAGCTTGCCGGGGGCCACGCCCTGTTCGCGCGCGAGTGCTGCCGTGCCGGGCTCCTTCAGTACCGGGTCGGCGATGTTGCCAGCAGGGTCGAAGGCGAACACTTCCTTGCCCAGTTGGCTCTGGGCTTCGAGCAATCTCCCGACCGGGTCGTAGCGGTAGTCCAGGCGCCCGCGCCGGCTGTCGCCGATGCCGGTGAGCTGGCCGGCTTTGTCATAGCGGTAGCTGCGACGGATGCCGACGGCGGTGGTGCTTGTGGTGCCAGGGGCTGGTTTCGTGTGGGTGATCTGCTGCTCGAGCAACCGCCCGGCAGGGTCGTAGGTTTGCGTCTGGGCCAGGCCGTTGTGCTGCTGGCGGCCGACTTCACGGTGGAGGTCGTCGCGCTCCAGGCTCAGGATGTCCTGGCCGTCGAGCAGCAGGCCGTGCACGTGGCCACTGCCGTAGGTGAGCCACTCCTGGGTGTGGCCGTCGGGGCGGGTGCTGCCGACTCTCTGGTTGAGTTCGTTGTAGCGGTGCTGCCAGATGGCGGTGTGCCCCCTGGCGAGATCGGCGTGGTGCTCACGGGTGAGGTTGCCGGCGGGGTCGTAGAACCACTGGAGCTTGGCGTCCTGGTTCCGGGCTTCGACAAGGCGGCCGTTGCCGTCGTAGGCGAAGGTTTCGGCTTGGGCTGCGGCCTCGCGTTCGACAAGTCGACCCAATGGGTCGAAGGCGAGTCGGGTGACCTGCCCTGCTTCTGCCACTTCGGTGAGCACGCCGCTGGTTGCTTCGTAGCGGTACTGGGTCACCTTGCCGTCGAAGCCGGTTTCTTCGAGCAGGCGACCGACGGGGTCGTACTTGAAGCGGTAGTGGCTGCGGTTCTCGTTGTCGAGCTGGGTGAGGCGCCCCAGTTTGTCCCATTGGTAGCTCAGCGTGTGGCCTGCAGCATCAGTGCGCCCAGCGATGAGTCCCGCATCGGCGTAGCGGTAATGGGTGCTGCGCGCCAAGGCGTCGGTGTGCGTCAGCAGGCGGCCCTCGGCGTCGTGAGCCAGGCGCTCGCTGGTCTGATCGGGGTGGATCACTTCTTCGAGCTGGCCCGGGTGATTGGCACCCGCCTGGGCTGCCGTCAGCGCTTGCTCGTCGAGCGTGGTGTAGCGGTACCTGGTGACCTGGCCGGCGGCGTCGGTGCTTTGGGCGAGGCGGCCTTGAGGGTCGTAGGTCCAGGTGGTCGTCTTGCCCGAGCAGTCGGTGTAGCTGGCGAGTTCGCCCGTCGGGGTGTAGGCGAGCTTCTTGACACCGCCCTTGGCGTCAGTGATCTGCACCGGCCGCCCGGCCTTGTCGTAGGCGTATTGGGTCTTGTGGCCGAGCGGGTCGGTTTCCTCGGTGAGGTGACCCTGCGGGTTGTAGTCGCGCCGCCAGGCGCCGCCTTCGGCATCGCGCACGCCGGTCAGGCGGCTCAGCTTGTCGTACTCGAAGTGGACCTGGCTGCCATCGGCCTGCGTGTGGGTTTGCAGGTTGCCAGCGTCGTCGTAGACATAGTCGTCGGTCGTGCCGTCGGCGTGCACATGGCGGGTGATGTTCTTGGCGTCGTCGCGGAAGAACCATTCCTCGTTCTCGTCCGGGTGGATGACGCGGTAGGTGTAGCCAAGGATGTCGTAGTAGATCCACGTTTCCTGGCCCAGCGCATCGGTCACATAGGTCAGGCGGATGTTCTCATCCCACTCCAGGCGGGTGTCGAAGCTGCCGTCGTCCGCCCATTCACGAATCGCCTTGGCCTGGGCCCCGGTGCCGTCGTAGGACAGGTTCATGCCGCGGCCCGTGCGGTCGGTGTAGCGGGTGATGAGGTGGTGGCTGTACTGGTAAGCCCAGGCGGCACCGTTCTCGTCCTGCGCCGCGACCAGATCGCCGGCCTCATCGTGGGTGTAGGCGGCGAGTTGACGAACGACCTGCCCGTCTTTTAGCTCCCATACGGATTCGATGCGCCCCGAGATCGCATGAGGCCGGATGCCAACATGCGCGAGCGTGACGTCGCCCTGCTTGCTGACGACATCGCTCAGCACCTGCTCGCCGGAAGGCAATGCATGGTCGTAGCGCAGGCCGATCGCGGCGCCGTCCTTGGCATGTTGAGCCACCAGGCGGAAGTGCTGCTTGCCTTGGGTGGCGGCCTTGCTGCCGACCGTGTCGACGAGTTCGTAACTCTCGCGCCAGTCGGCCGGTTCGCCGGCGGGCAACGGCTTGCCGAAGTCGAGCACCAGCAGCGTGTCGCGCAAACGCGTGGCACTGAATTCCTCGATGGCGTTGCGATGGCTTTGGCCTACGGCCAGCCAGGGGATGTCGTGGCTGCGACCGTCGGCGGCACGGTAGACCAGTGCGCGTCGCCCTCTGGACTCGACGACGTCGATGCGGGTCGTGTACGGGATCAGCCAGCGCGCGCCGAAACTGCCCTGGTCATAGGCTTCGAGGTCGCTGCTGTAGGTGCGATTCCATTCGATGGGCAGCGTGGCCGGCAACACGAAATCCGTGTGGGTGAAGCTCTCGCTTCCTGTGGCGAAGCTGATGGAATTGCGGGTCTTGGCCTTGGCTGCCCCCTGCTTGCAGCAGTTACCGCTGCCGGTGGCGCCAGCCTGGGTGTTCACGGCGCCGAGTTCGTGACCCGGCCTGGCGGCCTGCGCCTGGGTACCCCTGGTAGGCGGCACCACAGCGGCACGCTTGGCCTTGAATTTCTTCACAGCGGCAAACAGGCGCTTGAGCAGCCACATGATCGAGCGCTCGGTCTCGGCACTGGCCAGCGCTGTCAACTTGGCTCGCAGCGCCCCCTTGAAGTCGGTCAGGCTGCTGATGACGATGTTGACCACCGCCTTGGCCTTGTCCGGCAGGCGTGCGGCCGCCACCTTGACGGCGTAGTTGGCCGCCTGTTTGGCATAGCGGTCCGCGGCGGCGAGCATGCGGTTCCACATGCTCTCCTTCTTCGGGTTGTAGGTGTTCCTCTCCGGCTTGGGGCCCGCGATCTTGAACAGGTCTTCGCCGCCGGTGCAGCGGCGCAACACGCTGATGAGGTCGTCGACGACGCCATCGGCCTTGTCCGCGCAATTGTTCAGGATGCCCGAGAGCTTGCTCATCGCACCGTCGACAAACTTCTCGATCTCGCCCGCGATCTTGTCGTTGAGGTGCATCACCAGCACGGAGATCAACGCGTCGCCAATGTTCGAGGCGCTGTGCTTGAGCTGCTGTTTGACGAGATGCAGTGCCGGGCGCAGGCTCATGCGGGCAGCCGCCATGCTCGGCGGTGCGGGAATGATGCCGATCAGGTTAATGCCCAGGTTGACCCACGCAAGGAAATCAACAGCCTCTTTCTTGATGAATCGTCCGCTGATCAGGACGATGTCCATGATCACGTCGATCAGCGCCATGATGTTGCCGATGACAGGCAGGCTGCCCGCCACGGTGCTCAGGCGTTCCAGCGTGACGTAGTCGTTGCTGATGTCGCGCAACCACTTGTCGAAGCGCGCCGCGCCGGCACCGATGTCCTGCGGCGCGATGGCGTTGAGCGGCGCGACTGCGGTCTGCTTCTCGCGCGGCTTGGTTTCCTGCGGTCCCTGCGTTGCCATTTTTTGTGCTTCCTCGATCTGATTTGTTCTCTTCAGGCCCTCGCAGCCGGCGGGCCTGTGTCGCCGTCAACCTGCGAAGCCGGGCGTTCTGCCGGTCATGGCTGTCGCAGGGTTCGCGCCGCCCAAGGACGGCAGGCTGGGCAATGCGCCAGGCAGCTTGGGAACGACCGACGCCACCGCACCGCTCACGCTGCTCTGCGCCGCGGCAGCTGCACCCGCCAGCCCGCCATTCATGCCACCGGCCACCACACTGCCGGCCACGCCTGCTGCAGGCGCACCCATCGGGCCGAGCGCGCCGCCAACGGCCTTGCCAATAGCCTGGGTCGCTGCGCCAGAGGCCAACTGCCCCACTTGTCCCAGCAATGCCTGCGCGCCGCCTTGCTGCACGGCCTGGACGGCCGCAACGGCTTGTTGCGCCGTTCCGGCCACCTGGCCGATCTGCCCCAACGCGCCCTTGGCCCCGCCCAGAACGCCCTTGGCCGACAGCAGGTTCGCTGCAGGCAAGGCCCCTGCATCGCCTGCAGGGCTCGTCGTCGATTTCTCGTCCAGCGGCTTGGGTGGCCATTCGTGCGGTGGCCCGAAGTAACTGCCCTCGTCCCAGGGATCGCGCGGGTCCGGACCAAAAGTGATCTTGGCGCCACCGATCGGCAAGCCCGACACCGTCGCGAAACCTTTGGCATCGAGGTTGCCGCTGTGGGTGCCACCTTCCGAATCCACCACGGTGTACTCGCCCTGCTTCACGGCCTGTCGCGGCGTGCCATCGCTCTTGATGTAGTGGTTGTGCAGATCCAGTTGCCCTTTCGGCAGCTGGGTCGGCTCCGGCAGCTTGGGGGACCCTTTGCTGCTGGGGCCGACCAGGCTGTGCACGGCCGCATGCTCGCGCCAGATGCCATTGGTGCCGCTCTCGATGCCGCTCGCGTTCCAGCGCGTGTAGCTGGTGCCGCCATTGACCAGAACCTCTTCCTTGGCAGTGATGGTGATGCGATTGGCCTCCATCTTGATGTCGAGCTTGGCGATGACATTGATGCAACTCTTGAGAGCAGTGATGTCGATGTCCGCCGCTGCCGCCACCAGGCGAATGCCTTTTTCGAAGGCTGCGATGCGCACCGCGTCCTTGGCACTGACCAGCAAGCTCTTGCCCGCTGCAATGCTGGTGTGCGCCCCGCTGGTGATCGCATGGTGCTCGGTGCTCACCAGGTGCATCGAGCCACCCGTGGTGGCCTCGATCCCCGAAGGGCTGGCCAGCACCACATGCGGCTCGTTGAGCTCGGGGAACTCGCCCTCGGCCTTGTTGCCGCCGCCAGAACCCTTGATCGCATCGTTCTGCGCCTTCAGGCTTCGGGTCACCTCGTCCTGGTCGCCGGCCTCGTGTGCCTTGGCCTGTTGCGCCGCTTCGCTCAAGCCCTCGTGCAGTTCCCGTCCCTGGGTCAGGCGCTGTACCGTCTCGCCCATGTCGGTGATGTGGGCCTGGGCGTTGGCGCGCGCCTCGGTGCTGATCAGGAGCCCGTCCTGGGCCCGAATCGCACCGTGGCCGTCCGTGCGCAGCTCGAAGCCCTGGCCCCGGGCGTCCTTGCGCCCGGCGTTGTCTTCGATGCGCGTGATGTGCCCCAGGCTCAGGGAGCTGCTGTCATGGTCGCTCTTGAGCTGCGCCTGGATCTTGCCTTCGGTGTCGTCCAGCAGCAGGTGGTTGCTCTTGCCGCCGGCCTCGTTACCGCTGGTGCCTGCAAGTTCACGGCTTCTGAGGCCCGTGAGGGCCTTTTGCTCGGGCAGCTTCCACGGCGGCATGCGCTGCGCGTTGTAGACCACCCCCATGACGATGGGGTGATCGGGGTTGCCGTCCAGGCATTGCACGATGACTTCCGAGCCGACCCGAGGCGTGGAGACGGCACCGGTCTCGCCACCCGCCCAGGGGCTCATCACACGCACCCAGGCGGAGCTGCGCTCGTCGCTCTGGCCTTCGCGGTCCCAGTGAAATTGCACCCGGATGCGCCCGTACTCGTCGGTGTGGATGCTGCCCTCGGCAGACGATCCCACCACGGTCGCCGTCTGTGGCGCCATCACGCGCTGCTCCGTGCTGTGAAAGCCGCGACCGGGGCGCCAGGGAACGAAGCGGCGGCTGCAGCTGAAGCGGTTGCTGTACTGGGCGAGCTCGCCTGCGCCTTGCAGGTAGTTGTTGCTCGCGCTGTGCTCGATCTCCAGGATCAGGAATTCGCTCTCGGGGCCTGTGCCCTGCGTGCGCCCGAAGTGATCGGTGAGGCGAAAGTAGCGCCCGGGCAGTACTTGCCGGTTGTTGCCGCGCGCATCGAAGTGCTTCGCAACTGCTTCGATCTCTTCGACGCGCCGCTTGGCAAGCGCATCGCCTTCGCGGCTGGTCTTGAAGTGCCGGTGGCCGCCGTATTCGTGCACTTCCAGCTGAGGGACGTCGCCTTGCTGGTTGCCGCTGGGGGTATCGGCGTGCTGGGCTCGCGGGTTCTTGAAGTCGAAGGCGCTGACGGCCGTGTGCCCGGACACGAGGGTGCGTGCAGCACTCCACTGGTGGATGGCATCTTCTTCCTGCGCGCCGCCTTCGCGCTGGAAGCGGATGTCGGGCGTCGGCCCGTCCACGGCTTCGGCCAGTGTGGTGTCGTCGGCGAGAACGAGGGTGTGGCCTTGGGCCGTGTGTTCGTACCAGTAGCTGTAGCCGGCGGCTTCCCAGCGCCGGTGCAGGTAGTTGTGGTCGCTCTCGCCTTGGGCACCTCCGCCTTGGGCGGCCATGGTGATGGGGAGGTCTTCGCTGCGGACTTGCCACTTCCATTGCGGCAGGGTGTCGTAGTCGTTGAAGATGGCCTGGGTCTGCTCTTGCAGGTTCTGGCGGTGGAACAGGCGGTTGTTCGAGCGCAGGCGCAAGTATCTCAACCACGGACCAAGCCGGGCTTCGTAGAAGGCAAGGTTGCCGTCGGTCTTGACGAGACGGAAGGCGAAGACGATGCCGGTGAAGTGGCGCAGGCTGCCGTCCGCACGCACGAGATCGATGCACAGCATCTTGCCTTGCAGGTCTTTGAGCGCCAGGTCGGCATTGCTCGAGAGCAATTCGGCCGTGTATTCGAAGTCGCGCGACACGCCTTCGCTGGCCTCCAACCGGTTGATGACCAGCCGCGCACCCGCAGGTTCGCCGCCCTGGGGGAACGACAGGCGCAGCAGCCGGTCGTGCTGACGGTCGAGAAATGCCCCCCCGCTCTGGATACCTTCGGCCATTTGGCTCTACTCCCTCACAAGAAAACTGGTTGAAGACCACCGCCATCGGGTGGCGGCCTGCCGGTATCTGCCATGCTCGTCACAACGCCTCAGGTCGCACAGCTCGCGACGAGGGCCCTTCGATTCTTCGCAGGCCTCGTGCTTGCGATGCGCCCCGCCACCTTCTGGCATTCGGCAAGGCTTTGCTTTCCTGACGCAGCATCGTCTTGACCCGTTCTTTTCACAGCATGCAGGTAATCACTTGCCGCCTCCTGCCATTTCTCTTCGGGCCAGCCAGCGATGGCACTGAACACCGCTCTCTCACCCCTTGCCCAGATCGGATCCCCTCTTGTTCTTGGCGCGACCGCAGCGGCGAGATCTGTGGCGCGCATTCCTCCCACGCACCACTTGAACCGTCCTTTCGCCCGCTCCAGGATGGCCTGGGCAACATCCATGCGACGCTGGCTCAGGGCATAGACAAAAAGATGTTGCAGCGCCTCCTCTCCAACCCGAAAGGGAGGGGCCCGATGCTTGGCGAGCACGTCAAGCATTTCCGTCCGCAGGGGCTTCTGAACCTCCTCCTCGGCGCCGACGGCTCGCAACTGATCGACTCGGCGCAGGTCGATCGGCGGCATCAGCCATGGCGTGAGATCGTCCCGCTGCGCGAGCCGCACCACGCAGTGGGGCTGTTCCAGGTCAGGTGAATCGCCCCGCCAGGATGGGCGCTCGCTCGCAGACGCCTGCGCTTCGATCTGTGTCAGGTAGTGGTCCATCACGCGCCATGCATTGGCTTTGAACGCTTCGCCGAGCAAGCCTGTGTAAGCCACGTCGCCAGGACTTTCCTCCACTCGGCACTCGCCTGAACGGAACCGGCCCTGGAAGTGTGACGGTATGGTCCTGTACAAGGACAAGCAAGTTTTCCCGGCATCAGACAGTGCACCGAGGTCGTCAGCATCGATTGCCTTTCGGATCTTCGACGTCTGCAACTCAAAGGCAGCCTCCCACGGTGCGATTTCCACTGCATCTTGCATGAGTCTTTTTGCAGCGAACTGCTCTGATGCCCGCTTGTTGCCAATCCCCCAGGCCTGAAACAAGGCTATGGCCGCAACGAATGCGACAGCCGCCCACCTGGCCTTGACGTTGAGAGCCGCAACGACGCCGAGGCAGATGCCATACGCGATGGCAGCCATGCCGGCCCACAGCAGCCCATCGTAGGTGTCGGGAACTTGCACACCGCGCACCCCGCCGATGGCACCGAGCCCGTAGTAGAGGCGGTACCCGATCCAGAGCCCGCAGAGCACTGGGCCGACAACGATCAGTGCGACTGCGATCAGTGCGAGCGTGCCCCGCCGACACGCCCCCGATCGGACACCGTTCTTCTTGCATTCGTTCTCACCGCGCTGATCGGACATTCGCAGCCTTCTCGCGCCTCAACGTGGCAGCTTGATGTTGGAGCCTTCCAGTTTCAAGCTGCGACCGAGCCTCTTAAGGTCGGTGGTCCCGCTTTGCTTGAACTCTTTGATCTGCGCCCCGCTCATGTTCACGGACTTTGTGAAACTCACATCGTCCAGCTCCAACACCTCCGCGCGAGTGTTCGTGAAATCAGCCTCCCCAATCTCCACCTTCCTGAGCACAAGACTCTTGGTATTGAGATGCTGAGATTGCAGTTGAGGGATCTTGCTGTCGCGAATAAAAATGGATTGGCTGGTGTTCGAGGTGCGGGCCGGGTCCTTAAGAGAGAAGCCGCCGGCGATCGTGACCCCATCGGTGCCGTTACCTCCTCGTATCGAGCCTGCGCCGAAGATCGTTCCCTCAATCGCGATGGCTCTGATCCCACCTGCGAAGGCCTCGAATACATCCATGCCGTTACCTATGATCTTGCTGTCTCGCACAGTAAGACTGTTGGCGTTCTTGACGTAGCCAAGGATCACACCGGCAGTCACCCGCTCCATCAGGATGTCGCCCTTGACCGTCGCGTTCGTCAAGTTGAAGGTGCCTTCGATGGTGGTGTCTCGGATGGTGAGGGACAGCAGCGTGGCAGGCCGCATGTCAAAGCCCCCGAGCAAGCGTGAGTTCTCGATCAGCACTGCCGATCCACCGCCGTCTTTGCTGACGCTGCAATCGACACTCTCGAAGTCGCAGTCGCGAATCAAGTGCTTGGTCTCGCCGGTCACATTCGTCCACTTGGCCTTGCATTTGATGAATGCGACCTCACCGTAGCTACCGAAACTACCCCAATGGTTTGGCTCGGGATCTTTCCCGATCTGCTCGCATTGCTCGAACGTCACGTCCAGGCTGCCCGTATCGCCGACCACATGGCTGGAGCCACTGATCAGGCAGCGCTCGAATCGCACTTGCTTCAACACGCCCAGATTGAAGATGCCTGCGAACTTGCACCCTTCGAAGCTCGATTGCGCAATCAACGCTTGCTTGATGTCGTAGGCCCCCACGAAATCGCAATTGACGAACTTGATGTTTCGCCACTCCTGGCCCTGGAACTTGACACCGCTGAACTCGGCGCTATCCACCACGAGTTGCGCATCGCCCATGTCCTTCTTGCGAAGCGCCGGATCGCTCAGATAGTCGAAGGTCTTGCCGAAATCCTTGATGTTCTTCTTGCCGCTCATTTCACATCCGTACAGAACAGCGCCCGCCATCGCAGCGCCAAGTTTGAGGAATCGCCTGCGGGTCATGGCCTGGTTTTCCCTGCGGCAGAGGTTTTGCCAGCGATGGCGATCTTGGGGTCGATGTAGCCGCTGGCTTCGAAAGTCTGGGCCAACCATTTCCAATCCGGCACCTCCCCCTTCTCTCCGCCCACACGCCCAAGATCGGACATCGTTTTCCCTGCGTTCAGGCTCACCACACTGATCGGAAAAACCCATGGATCGGTGCATTGCATGTGCAGAGCCCAGTCTTCGCCTGCATCCGTCGGCCCAGGCTTTCGCAGTCCCACCTCGCAAAAGGTCGCCTGGATGCGCCGGAATGGCGAGTTGACCTGCTTGCCTACCACGCCTGTTGCGAAGGCTCTTGAGAGTGCCTCCATCCCTTCGTTGCTGACCGTCGCGCTGCCGGGAGAGCCAGGCTTGTCCAGCTTGGTGTCAACGCGATGCCATTTGCGAACGTCGTTCTTTTCAGAATCCTTTCCGCCCTCAAACACCCACAGCGTCAAGCTTTCAATACAGTTGAGCTTTCTCATCTGTCGACTCAATCGAAGCGGGATCTGCGTGTTGCCCGTGGCGAAAGGCGAAATTTCGCCAAACTCGAGCGGCGCGTCGATGTTGCCCTTCTCCGGCAGACCGTTCATCACATGCAGGTAGTCCAGCGCCACGCACAGCCTTGGCTTCTCGTTGTACGCCTTGCCGTCGTCGACGCGACAGCGGCGGGTGCTGACTTGGCTGATCTTGCCCGTGGCCGGCTCGAGCAAGGTGCCCGCAGGTGGCCGCCCCGTCCACGCGCTGAGCTCACCGTCCAGGTTCTGGTAGCCGATCGGACCACCGCAACTGCTGACGATCAGGGCCGTCTCGGTATCCGGCGGCACGGTCTGGGCTTCGTGGATGCCGGGATCCCTGGCACTGTGCACTTGCACGCGCCGCGTGGCGACGGCACGGGCGTTGTCCTGCTGCCATCGCACCTTGTACACGCCCGAGCGGTGGCTGTGGCCCGCAAGATGCCAGTCCACACCAGGACCCTTGCCGCGCCGGCCAGGTACATTGACATAGTGCTCCAGATAGACGGCCTGATTGCGTTCGCACGTACCGACATTGACCTGGTTGAATGCGCCTTTCATGCCCACCCCGGTCGTTCCGTTGTGAGGCACAAAGCTGCACCGATCCTTGGCCTTGTCCACGTTGCTGAAGGGCTCGGGCTCATCAAAGCTGACGATAGTGAAATGGCTGGCGACCGTCAGTGTGGATTTGCTCGCACCCTTGTAACTTGCCGCCTGTTTCAGCAACGTGAGTTGGTCGTTGCTGAACGACTCCACCGCCCTGGGCAAAATGCCCGCGCCCTGCCGATCCGCGCCACCGTCTTTGCCATCGATGACGTCGTAGACGTTCAGATAGTTTTCCTTGTCACCCCAGCCCAACGCAGCAATCGTCTGCACCGCGCTGCTACCGCTGGCATCGTCACTGGCCGCGCCATAGGCGACCACGCAATCGGCCAGAGGAGTGAAAAGGGCATAGAACCAATCGAACTGCCCGGTATTGAAGTTGAAGCCGCTGAGCACCTGGCCATAGGTAGGGCCATAGGCCAGACATGCCTCGTAGATGGTCATGTTGTGGTCACGACTCATGCCTTCGTTGGCTTTGCCTCGAACCCACGCGCTGGCGGCCTCCTTGTTCTCCAGGTGCTTCTGAAGTGCGGCCTTGCCCCCCGTCAGTCGGGAGACCATGCCTTCCGGCTTCTCGCCGACTTTGGGCCTTCGCGTGAGGTTCTCCAGCGCCCCGCCTATTCCTCCGAAAAAGCTTGCCTTGAGGCCGCCGAGCACGCCTGCGCCAACTTCCGCCGTGGCGCTGACGCCGGGACCGGCCAAGGCGGTGAGGTTCTCGGGATCGGCCTTGACTTCCAGTGATCCAAGTTCAAACCCCCAACTGCCCTTTTCTACCCGCGCACTGATGCCGTAGGGCACCTGGTACGCCTCGTGATTGCCGCTGGTCATGAAAACGGGCAGGCTGTGCTTGCGGTACATCTCACGGATCAGGCTGAACACGAGCATGTCGTCCAGCCCGCGCGGGTACAGCCTCTTGCCGTTGCTCGGGTCGTCGATGTTCGCCAGCAGGTTGAAGCTCTTCCATTGCTCGCCGATGGCTTTGTCACCCGTTGCGTTTCCTGCAGCAACCTGAGCAGGGTTGAGGTTGCGATTGAAATCGATCAGGTCGCCGGTGAGCAGCACCGCGTCGGCCTTGCCCGCTTTGTCGGCACCCGAAGCCATCTTCTCGAACAAGGCGCGCAGCGCATCGAAGCTGTTGCACACCTTGGTGCCGACAGGCGCATTCCATTTCGCGCCGGCCACATCGCCTTCGAGCACCTGGGCCATGCTCTTGCCCATCGCGGTATGGCGAACATTCACATGCACGTCGGAGAGGTGGCCCAGCTTCAGCGGGCGTGCGGGCATGTACTTCACGGGGTGCCAGCTTTGCAGGCGTTCGCCCGAGCCGGTTTTTTGCGGCGGCAACTGGTTGGCCGTGGTGCTGGCGCCCTTCGAGAGGTCGAACTCCTGGATGTTCGCGAAGTGGAACGGGTCCTTGGCGGATTGCTCCCGCAGGAACTTGGCAATCATCAGGTCCTGCGGCTCGGCGTGCGTGGCGTTGGGCAGGAGCTGCTTGCCGGCGTCGTTGAGCTTGACCATCCAGGCAAAGCTCATGAAGCTGCCCGAATTGATGCCCTGGAACGGCGCGGCCTTCAGATCGATCTCGATCTCGTAGATGTCGCCGCCTAGCAGATCCTTGTAGACCTGTGCCGCCATCGACGCGATAGTGGCAAAGGGCCGTCCGTGGCGATCCTTGATCAGCACCCCCGCTCCGAAGCGACCGACGCGCCAGGCGTTGATGTGCTGCGGGGCCGTTGCACAGGTGTTGCCATCGCCAAACAGCGTGCCGGTGGTCGTGTCGGTCTGGGTGCCCTTTTCCTTGATGGAGTAGAGCCTCAGATGGCGGTCGACGAAGACATGCAGGTTGGGCGCAGGTGCGGGGATGGCAGCGCCTGCACCCGAGGCCGCCTTCAAGCTCGACTCGCCGACGATGAAGATGCTGCACTTGGTCTGCCCTTCTTTGAGCAGCAACGGCGTTCCCAGGCTCGGATAAAGGATGAGCGCCGATTTGTCGACCGGGTCACTGCAATCACAAACGCCCGGGATGCGATTCTTTGCGGATTGCGCGTTGGCAGCGCTGCTGCCGAGGTTGGGAACGGTGGCCATGATTCAGCGAGCTTCGGTGCGCGGGATGTGAAAGGGATGTGCGGACACGGCAGCGAGACGTCGTTGACGCAGGGGTTCGAGCAGTGCGTGCGAATGCAGCGCAAGCACGTGCGGCGCTTCTTCGACCAGGTCTTGCCACACCGCGTTGTCGATGTCCGCAATGGCGGCACCGAGGCCTCGCTCGCCAGTGACCGCAGCGGCAAGGATGGGTTGCAGTGCCTGTGCATCGGCAATGTCGGGATGCAGGCGCAACCCCATGGCCAGCAACATGTATTGATCGGCCCAGTCGTCCAAGCCAAGGCGCCGGGCATCGTCACGCAGCTGATGCGCTAGGCGGTGTTGCAACGCCGGCGCCATGTGATCGAGTTCACCGGGCTCGATGTCGTTTTCACGCACGGAAGCGAGCATGGTTTCCGCCGTGTTGAGCTGGTCGAGTGCCAGCAGCAGCGTCTGGTCAAGCGGCAGCGGCTCGGCGCGCGGGGCTGCCCTGTTGAAACTGGGCCCCTGCATCAAGCGCGGTGAGAAATCGGCACGCCAGGCGGCCCACCAACGAAATGCCTGCATGAATTGCTGGCGATCCGCTGCGGGCCAGCAGCCGGGCATGTCCAGCCCGATGCGTGGGTCGGACCAGCGCAGCACCGCACCACAGGGTTCATCGTCCTCGATCATCGGGTCCGGCGGAATCAGGCCCTCCAGCCAGCTTCTCATGTGGCTCGCCAGGTCGCCCAAAGCGAGGGGCGAGGCCACCATGCTCAACGCATGATGAACGCCTGCATGCAGGGCCAGCGTCTCCAGCAGAGTGCCCGCAGGCTGCACCGGAAACCGGATCAACCACGGCCCCTGATCGGCGAGTTCGGATTCGGGCGTGCCTTCGAACAAGCGCTCCATCTCCAGCCCATGCACTTGCACAGCGAGGGCGATGGCCTCGCGACCGGCCATCTCGCACTGGCCGAGTTCGACCAACGCATAGCGCGGCATGCTCGCACTGCAGGCCAGCAGCACCCCCATGTCATGCACCAGTGTCTGCGCGACTTCCTTGTTGAACACCACGGGCTCGTGCGGCTGCAGACCGCCGTCGACCGGCGTCGCTTGTTGGGCTGGGTACGCTGACACGGTCACTGCCGGGGTGCCACTGCGGCAGCGCGCGCTGCCGCCTTTGCCATGCACTCTTTGCACACGGCTTGAGGTAAACGCATCTCCGGCACCGGCAGGCTCTTGGGGCCCGTCGTGATGTGGGAAGCCGCGTGCTCGCGCCAGATGCCATTGGTGCCGTTCTCGATGCCTGCTCCGTTCCAATGGGTGTAGCTGGCACCGCCGTTGATGATCACTTCTTCCTTGGCCGTGATCGTGATCTTGTTGGCTTCGGCCTTGACGTCCAGTTTGGCCAGGATGTTGATGTTGTCCTTCAGGGCCTGGATGTCGATGTCGGAATTGGCGGCGATGAGCCGCATGCCTTTCTCGAAGGCTGCGATGCGCACCGCTTCCTTGGCGCTCACCAGCAAGCTCTTGCCCGCCGCAATGCTGGTGTGCGCCCCACTGGTGATCGCGTGGTGCTCGGTACTCACCAGGTGCATCGAGCCACCCGTGGTGGCCTCGATCCCCGAAGGGCTGGCCAGCACCACATGCGGCTCGTTGAGCTCGGGGAACTCGCCCTCGGCCTTGTTGCCGCCGCCAGAACCCTTGATCGCATCGTTCTGCGCCTTCAGGCTTCGGGTCACCTCGTCCTGGTCGCCGGCCTCGTGCGCCTTGGCCTGTTGCGCCGCTTCGCTCAAGCCCTCGTGCAGCTCTCGTCCCTGGGTCAGGCGCTGCACCGTCTCGCCCATGTCGGTGATGTGGGCCTGGGCGTTGGCGCGCGCCTCGGTGCTGATCAGGAGCCCGTCCTGGGCCCGGATCGCACCGTGGCCGTCCGTACGCAGTTCGAAGCCCTGGCCCCGGGCGTCCTTGCGTCCTGCGTTGTCTTCGATGCGTGTGATGTGCCCCAGGCTCAGGGAGCTGCTGTCGTGATCGCTCTTGAGCTGCGCCTGAATCTTGCCTTCGGTGTCGTCCAGCAGCAGGTGGTTGCTCTTGCCACCAGCCTCGTTGCCGCTGGCGCCTGCGAGTTCACGGCTTCTGAGACCCATGAGGGCCTTTTGCTCGGGCAGCTTCCACGGCGGCATGCGCTGCGCGTTGTAGACCACACCCATGACGATCGGGTGGTCGGGGTTGCCGTCCAGGCATTGCACGATGACTTCCGAGCCGACGCGGGGCGTGGAGACGGCGCCCGTCTCTCCACCCGCCCAGGGGCTCATCACACGCACCCAGGCGGAGCTGCGTTCGTCGCTCTGGCCTTCGCGGTCCCAGTGAAATTGCACCCGGATGCGGCCGTACTCGTCGGTGTGGATACTGCCCTCGGCAGACGGTCCCACCACGGTCGCCGTCTGTGGCGCCATCACGCGCTGCTCCACACTGTGAAAGCCGCGACCGGGGCGCCAGGGAACAAAGCGGCGGCTGCAGACGAAACTGTTCCTGTACTCGGCCCGTGACCCCTTGGGTTTGCCCTCCGCGGTGGCGGGCTCCTGCAGGTAGTTGTTGCTCGCGCGGTGCTCTACCGAGAGGACGAGGAATTCGCTTTCAGAGCTTTCGCCTTGCGTGCGTCCGAAGTGGTCGGTCAGCCGGAACCAGCGCCCGGGCAGCACGAAGCGATTGTTGCCCTGCGCCTCGAAGCGCTTGGCCTTCGCCTCGATCTCGCCGATGCGCCGACGTGCCACACCTTCGCCTTCGAGCGACGTCTTGAAGTGACGCGCGCCACCGTACTCATGCACCTCCAGGTGAGGCACATCCCCCTGCTGGTTGTTACTGGGCATAGCGGCATGCTGCGGACGCGCGTTCTTGAAGTCGAAGGCGCTGACGGCCGCTTGCGCCGAGACCAACTCGCGCACGGCACTCCATTGGCCGATGCCATCTTCTTCTTGCGCGCCACCCTCGTTCTGGAATCGGATCGCAGGTGACGAGCCGTCCACGGCCTTGGCAAGCGTGCTGTCGTCGCACACATGCAGGGTGTGCCCTTCGGCCGAGTGCTCGTACCAATAGCTGTAGCCCGCCGCCTCCCAGCGCCGGTGCAGGTAGTTGTGGTCAGTCTCACCGCCAGCCCCGCCGCCCTGCACGGCCATCGTGTGAGGTGTATCGTCGCCGCGAACGAGCCACTCCCATTGAGGCAGTGCGCCGTAGTCGCCAAAGACGGCCTCGGTCTGCGCGCGCAACGTCTGGCGATGGAAGAGGCGATTGTTCGCCCGCAGCCGCAGGTACTTCACCCATGGGCCGAGCCGGGCTTCATAGAAGGCCAGGTTGCCGTCCGTGCGCACGAGCCGGAACTCGAAGACGATGCCGGTGAAATAGCGAAGCGTTCCGTCGGGACGCACCAGCTCGACGCAAAGCATCTTGCCCTGCAGGTCCTTGAGTGCCAGATCGGCATTGCTGCTCAGGAGCCCGACCGTGAAATCGAAGTCGCGCGACAGGCCTTCCGAAGCAGAGAGTGTGTTGACCACGAGGTCGCCACCTGCGGGCTCCCCGCCCTGGGGGAACGACAGTCGCAGCAGCCGGTCGTGCTGCCGGTCGGCGACAAGCGCCGCGAGATGACGGCTCGACGCGTCACTCATCGGATGCGACCGTGCAAGAACAATCTCGCCACGATGTGGTTCACGCGGACTCCCCCTTTGATTCTTGTTTTCAAGAAAGGCGCGCAATCACGCGCCTTTCTCAATTGCATCCAAATACATCAGGCACGCTCCCTACCTGATCATGTGAAGGTTAATTTTCTTTCTATTTGATCTCTATTTTCTCACGCGTGCCAGAGGAGTTTTCGCTGGAGAACTGCGAGTAATCCATTCGTTTTCCAATCGAGCAATGGGCTGCCTCCGATTTAAATGACGCCTTGTTGAGGTGTGAGATAAACCCGGCGGCAATTCATGGAAGTGAAAAAATAAATTGAGCCAAAAGTTCAAACTTTCCAATTCGCCGAATTTGTAAAAGCGGGGCGTGTTGGTAGCGACAGCTGTACACGACCTCGATGCGCACGAGAACGTGTTGCGCAAGGGGCGCTCCACACTTCCAACTCGTTTTGCAATGCGAACTGCTGCCAGTGGCGCGCCGGCAAGCACGCGGGGGAAGGCCACCGAATACCCAGAACGGGTGAGTGTGCTTGTTTACATTTGTCGTAAGAATGAATACTTTCAATTCCCAGTAGCCGAAGAGCCGCAGAGCTTGGTCAGGGTGGGATCTGGACAGCATGGTCACTCTGACAAATGTCGTCGACTCATTCGGTTTCCGCCTGCCCCTGCCACCTTGCTGACATGGACCGCCAGCCGCGCAGAGGGTGGATGCGCCTGTTGCCCTGGCTGCGCCTGTACCGCTGTTCCAACTGCAACAGGATGCGGCTCCTGTCCAAGCAGAAGGTGGACAGCGCCCGCCTCCTGCACGCAGCCCAGGTGCGCGCACGCGGGGGCTGAGGGCGTCGATCTCGATTTCCCTGCTATCATTTTTTCGTTCGCGCGCCCTGCGCGAACCGGGCCGAGGACGACCTCGGTCTTGCACCTTCACCTTGCAAGGGACGGCCCTTTCCTGACTTCTCGCGAAGTTTCGACATGGCCGCACTGCTCCCTTCCTGGCGCCTCGCCGCGCAACGCTTCTTCTCCCGTTTCCGTCTTTCTCGTGCCACCGTGCCGGATGCCTTCCGGCTGACGCTCGGCGCCGTGCGCCTGCACGTGCGCACGGGCGCGACCCGGCTGTCCTACCGCGCCGAATGCCCTCGCGCACGCGCCGCATCGGGGGCCGCGCGATGAACGGTCTTGATCTGCACTGGCCCGCGCTGACCATGGCGGTGGCCCTGGCCTACGCCGCCTGGCATGCGCGCCGCGAAGGCTGTGAGCTACGCGACGTGAAAGCCCTGTGGGCCGCCAGCGGGCTGAGCCTCGCCGGCAGCGGCCTGCTGGCCCTGGCTTCCCTCTTGATGTCGGAGTGACAACACCCATGACAACAACACCCTCCCCCGTCCGCCTCGTGCCGCCCGCCACCTGGGCCCTGATCGCCGCCGCCTGGCTCGTGGTCGGGCTCTTCGTCGCCTTCGGCGACCGCTGGCTGGCCGCGCCGATCAGCCCCGTGGTGGCCGGCTGCGTCTTCCTGGCGCTGTTCGTCACCATCCTGGCCGCCTCGTTCGGCGTGGTGCGCGAGGCGGACCACCTGGCGCACCAGCTGGGCGAGCCGTACGGCACGCTGATCCTGACGCTCTCGATCGTGTCGATCGAGGTGATCCTCATCGCCTCGGTGCTGCTGGGCCCGGGCGAGTTTCCGACCATCGGGCGCGACTCGATCTTCGCCGTGATGATGATCATCCTGAACCTCGTCATCGGCATCTGCCTGATCGCGGGCGCGGCACGCCACGGCGACCAGGAATACAACGCGCAGGGCGCCGGCGCCTACCTGTCGATGATCGTGCTGCTGACCGGCACGGCGCTGGTGCTGCCCAACCACACCTCGGGCGCGGGCGAGTTCACGCCGGTGCAGGCGATCGGCATGTCGGTGCTCACGGCCGTGCTGTACGGCGCCTTTCTCTGGATGCAGATGCGCAGCCACCAGCGCTTCTTCATCCAGCCGGCGCCGGGGCGGATGTCGGTGCGGGCGACCGCGCCCTCGCCTGCGGTGCAGGCCCGTCACGAAGCCCTGGACAAGCGCGCCGTGGTCGTTCGCTCGCTGCTGTTGCTCGCGATGATCCTGCCCATCGTGCTGCTCGCGCACTACCTCGCGGTGGTCACCGACTACGGCATCGGCGCCGCCGGCGCGCCCGCGGCGGTGGGCGGCGTGCTCATCGCCATCATCGTGTTCACGCCCGAGTCGATCACCGCCGTGCGCGCCGCGATGAACAACGAGATGCAGCGCGCCATCAACCTGTGCCTGGGCGCCTTCGTCTCCACCGTCGGGCTCACGGTGCCGGCCGTGCTGGTCATCGGGCTGGTCACGGGCAAGCAGGTGCTCATGGGCATCTCGGGCGCGGAAACCCTGCTGTTCGCGGTGACGGCGGTGCTGAGCCTGCTGAGCTTCAACGGGCAGCGCACCTCGCCGGTCCAGGGGCTCATGCACCTGATGCTGTTTGCGGTGTACGGGATGCTGCTGTTCCTGCCCTGAGGCCGCGCAACCGGGTTACACCGCGGCCTGCGCCTTTGCCAAGGCGGGCGGACGCCCCCGTTGAGGTACCTCACCCTCTCCGGGGCCTCCCCTGCCGGCGCCATGACCTCTCGCCACCCTCGTGCAGTGGCCCATTTATCCGCATGAAATCTAATGCAAATATAGTTACCAAATGTTAATGGAACAAGATTTCAATTGCATCTGAACACCAAAGTAGTAATGTGAACTCGTCACACGTTGTGGTCTCTGGCAAGAAAAATGTATTCCAAACTGTCACTGCCAAGCGCTCCCGTCCGTACCGCGATCTCTCGCGGTGCCTGACATGGTCCATGCACAGGATGCATCCCCATGCGAGTGCGCGGCTCCGCCCCCAGCATCGACGCCAGCCTGGCGGCGGATGCGCTCATGGTGGGACGCATGCGGCTCGTGCTGTCGATCTCGGCCCTGCTGGCGATCACGGTCGACGCCGCCGATAGCCACAACCAGGTTCCCACCACGGTCTGGCTGGCCTTCCTCGGTTACATCCTTCACAGCCTGCTGATCCACGTCTGCACGGCGGTGGGGCGGCCCTACTTCCAGGGCCGGACCATCCACTGGTCCGACGTGCTGTGGTTCACGCTGATCGTGGCGGTGACCGACGGCACCCACAGCCTGTTCTTCCTTTTCTACTTCTTCGCCATCCTCACCTCCTCGTTCCGCTGGGGCTTCGAGGAAGGCGCCCGCGTGACGATCGCCTCGGTCGCCTCGTTCACCGCCTGCGGGCTGGCCACGTGCACGGGCGACACGTCGCAGCTGCTGATGCGCACCGCCTTCCTGCTGGCGCTCGGGCACATGATCGTGTACTGGGGCGGCTCCAAGCTGGCGCTGCAACGGCGCCTGGCGCTCCTGGGCGACGTGAGCCAGCTGTCGAACCCGCGCTTCGGCGCCGGACGCACCATCGCCCGCACGATGGAGCGCACGCTGGCCTTCTTCCGGGCCAGCCATTGCATCCTGCTGACGCGCGACCTCGCCACCGGCACCTGGCTGCTGCGCACGCTGCGCGAGGACGACACCTGCGAGCAGGTGAGCATCGAGACCATCGGCCGCCTCGCGGAATCGCCGCTCATGGCCCTGGCGCCCGACAGCGTCGTGCTGAGCAGCCGCCTGCCCTGGCCGCTGAACCACCTGCGCGCGCAGCACCGTGTCTTCGAAGCCGGCACGACCGCCTGGCGCAGCGCCGACGAAGCCGGCGCTGCGCACTGCACCACCATCGCCGCCCTGCTGGAGGCGCGGGCCTTCATCAGCGCGCCGCTGCCGATGCGCCTGGGCGAAGGCCGGGTGTTCATCTCGTCGCGCGATGGGCGGCTGAGCAAGTCCGACGCGCTGTTCCTCGCCCACCTCATGGAACAGATCTTCCCGGTCATCGAGACCATCGAGGTGCTCGACCGCATGGCCTCCGAAGCCGCATCGACGGAGCGCCTGAAGATCGCGCTCGACCTGCACGACACCGCCATCCAGCCCTACATCGGCTTGCGCATGGGCCTGTGCGCGCTGCGCAAGCGGGCCGCCGCCGACAACCCGCTGCGCGAAGACCTGGACAAGCTCGCGGACGTGGCCGACGGCGTGATCGCCGACCTGCGCCGCTACGCCGGCGAAGTCAGGCACGGTGCGAACGACGATCCCGGCGGGCTCGTGCGGCCCCACCTGGAACGCCAGGCCGCGCGGATCAAGGGCCTGTACGGCATCGACATCGACATCGTGATGGCCGTCGACGGTCCGCTGCACCTGGACGACCGCGTGACCGCGGAGCTGCTTCAGATGGTGAGCGAAGGGCTGAACAACATCTGCAAGCACACCCATGCGCGCCACGGCAGCGTGCGCATCGATTGCAAGAACGGCCAGCTGGCGTTGTGCATCGAGAACGACGCCTGCCAGGAAAGCTTCACCGCCTTCCACCCCCGCTCCCTCACCGAGCGCGCCGCGGCCCTGGGCGGCCAGGCGCATGTCGACCGATGCGCAAATGGCGGCACGGCGGTACGGATCGAAATCCCGATCTGACCGCCCGCCGCAGACACAGGAAGGAGTCCGTCATGCAAACCCTCGACCATCCCGACCATCCCATTGCCGTGCTGCTCGTGGACGACCACAAGACCATGCTGTGGGGCCTGTCGAAGCTGATCGACGGCGAGCAGCCGCGCATGAAGGTGGTCGGCACGGCCAGCTGTTGCGACGAGGCGGTGGCCACGGCGCAAAGCCTCGCGCCCGATGTCATCGTGCTCGACCTCGACCTGGACGGCCACAGCGCGCTGGACATCCTGCCCCGGCTGCTGACCAACGAGGTGTCGCGCGTGATGGTGCTGACGGCCGAGAAAGAGCAACGCACGCTCGACCTGGCCATACTGCGCGGCGCGCGCGGCGTGGTGGGCAAGGACGCCTCGGCGCAGCAGCTGCTCGACGCCATCGAGCGCGTGTTCCGTGGCGAGCTGTGCGTCGACGCGCAGACCATGGGCCGCGTCTTCTCCGAACTCACGTCGGCCAGGAAGCCGCCGAAGGCCGACCCCGACACCGCGCGGCAGGCCACGCTGACGCACAAGGAGCGCGAGATCATCCGCATCGTCGCGACGGGCTGCGGCGCCTCCAACAAGGCGCTCGCCGAGCGTGCCTTCGTCACCGAGCACACGCTGCGCAACCACCTGTGCGCGATCTACCAGAAGCTGGGCGTCACGAACCGGCTCGAGCTGTACATCTACGCGATCAAGCACCAGCTCGACGCGCTGGCGTCCTGATCCGCCGCAGCGGCGCCCGGCCGGCCTTCCGGCCCGGTCGCCTCCTCACTGATGCCCGGTCAGCATCGGCCCGATCATCCGGATCACGCGGATCGCCGCCGGCGTGAGGATCACGAGCGAGATGCACGGGAAGATGCACAGCACCAGCGGCAGCAGCATCTTGGTCGGCACCTTCGCCGCCAGCTCCTCGGCGCGCACCTGGCGCTTGTGGCGCAGGTCGTCCGAAAACACGCGCAGCGACTCTCCGATGCTGGTGCCGAAGCGGTCCGCCTGGGTCAACATGGTGGCGAAGGTGCCTATTTCTTCCACGCCCGTGCGCAGCGCCAGGTTGCGCAGCGACTTCTCGCGTGTGCCGCCGGCGCGCATTTCCAGGTTGGTCCAGTGCAGTTCCTGTGCGAGCGCCCGGCTCTTGATCTGGATTTCTTCCGTGACCTTGGCCAGCCCGGCGTCCAGCCCGAGCCCCGCCTCCACGCACACCAGCATGAGGTCGGCGGCATCGGGAAAATTCTCGAAGATCTCGCGGCGCCGCGTGCGGATGCGAAGGTACAGCAGCGCGTTGGGCAGGTAGCAGCCGGCCAGCGCCGCCAGCGCCAGCCACAGCAGCATCGTCATGCCGCCCGCCGAACCCGCCGCGCGCAGCATGAGGAACGCGACGGCCGCGAAGCCCAGCGGCAGCAGCGTCTTCAGGCCGAAGTAGATGAGGTACGCATCCGGGTGGCGGATGCCGGCATTGAGAAAGCGCACGCGCATCGGCGACAGGTCGGCGTCGCCGGTCGGCGACGACAGCTGCGCGAACGGCCCGACGAGCTTGACGGCGGTCTCGGTCCAGGCCGACTTGCCGGACGGCATCGCCACCGCCTGCAGCCGCTGCGCGGTGCGCGACGGGGAGAACCACACCGCCAGGCCGATGACCGTCAGCGACACGGACAGAAAAACCAGGATGGGGAACAACATGGCCATGACGCTTCTCCTTCAGACGTGAATCTTCACGATCTTGCGCAGCAGCACGATGCCCACGAGCATCAGCACCAGCATGTAGCGCAGCACCGTCTGACCGATCGGGTCGGTCCACAGCGGCGACATGAACTCGGGATTGAAGATGTTCATGAGTGCCGCCAGGGCGAACGGCATGATGCCCAGGATCCAGGCCGACAGCCGCCCTTCCGACGACAGCACCCGCACCCGCGCGAGCAGCTTGAAGCGCGCGCGGATGAGCTGGCTCAGGTTGCCCAGCACCTCGGTCAGGTTGCCGCCCGAATCGCGCTGGATCAGCACCGACACCACGAAGTAGCGCAGGTCGGTGAGCGGCACGCGCTCGCTGAGGTTGGTCAGCGCCTGCTGCAGCGAGACGCCGAAATTCACCTCGTCGGCCACCAGGCGGAACTCGCTGGCGATCGGGTCGGGCATTTCCTCGCCGATCATCTGCACGCCGCTGGCAAAGGAGTGGCCCGCGCGCAGCGCGCGCGTCACGAGGTCCAGCGCGTCCGGCAGCTGCTTTTCGAGGCGATCCAGCCGGCGGCTGCGCTGATGCTGCAGGTACAGGATGGGAAGCAGCGCGGCCACGGCCCCGGCCAGCAGCGCCAGCCACACGGGCTGGTGCGCCAGCCACACGGCGAAGAACGCGAACGCACCGAGTGCACCGCAGGCCAGCAGAAAGCTCGACACCGTCCAGTCCAGCCCCGCCTGCAGGATGAAGCGGTCCAGCCGGTGCGCCCGCGGCAGCGCCAGCAACTGGCGCTGCATCCACGGCATGTCGCTGAGCATGCGTTCCTTGGCGAGATGGGCCTGCGGCGTGCGGTCGACCGCGGCGGACATCGCCTGCAAGCGCTTTTCGATCTTGCGCGCGCCGGGCCCCTTGTAAGACCGCCACAGCAGGTAGAGCCCCTCGATCATGAGCAGCGCGGTCACGAAGACCAGCACCGTGACCGTGACCAGCGTGTTCCCCCCCAGGTTGTCGAACATGGCGCGCTCCTATTCGTAGTGCTTTTCAGGATCGAAGATGCTGTCGGGCAGCTCCACGCCGTACGCGTGCAGCCGCTCCATGAACTTCGGCCGCACGCCGGTCGCATGGAAATGGCCGCGCACCTGGCCGTCGGGGCTCATGCCCGTCTGATGGAAGGTGAAGATCTCCTGCATGGTGACGATCTCGCCCTCCATGCCGGTGATCTCCTGGATGCTCGTGACCTTGCGCCGCCCGTCGATCAGCCGCAGCACCTGGACCACCACCGTGATCGCCGAGGCGATCTGCTGGCGCACGGTGCGGTGGGGCAGGTTCAGGTTCGCCATGCCGATCATGTTTTCCAGCCGGGCCAGCGCATCGCGCGGCGTGTTGGCGTGGATGGTGGTGAGCGAGCCTTCGTGGCCGGTGTTCATCGCCTGCAGCATGTCGACCGCCTCGGCGCCGCGCACCTCGCCGATCACGATGCGGTCGGGCCGCATGCGCAGCGCGTTGCGCACCAGCGCGCGCTGCGTGATCTCGCCCTTGCCTTCGATGTTCGTCGGCCGCGTCTCCATGCGCGCGACGTGCGGCTGCTGCAGCTGGAGCTCGGCCGCATCCTCGATGGTGATGATGCGTTCGGACTCCGGGATGAAGCCCGAGAGAATGTTCAGCAGCGTGGTCTTCCCTGCCCCGGTGCCGCCCGAGATCAGCATGTTGACCTTGGCCTGGGCCAGGCCTTCGAGCATCTGCGCCATCGGCGGCGTGAGCGACTTGAGATCGTTCACGAGGTTGTTCATGCGCAGCGGGATCTTCGCGAAACGGCGGATCGACATCATCGGCCCGTCCAGCGCCACCGGCGCAATGACGGCGTTGACCCGCGAACCGTCGGGCAGCCGCGCATCGACCATGGGGCTGGACTCGTCGATGCGCCGCCCCACCAGCGAGACGATCTTGTCGATGATGCGCAGCAGGTGCTTCTCGTCGGTGAAGCTCACGTTGGTCAGCTCCAGCCGGCCCCGCCGCTCCACGTAGATGCTGGTGGGCGAGTTGACCAGGATGTCCGACACGGTCGGGTCGGCCATCAGCAGCTCGATGGGCCCGAAGCCCAGCATCTCGTGCTGGATGTCGCGGATCAGCGTGCGCCGCTCGATGTCGTTGAGCGCCTCGGGCTCTTCCTGCAGCAGCCGCCCGACCATGGTCGAGATTTCCTGCCGCAGCGCGTCGGGCTGGAGGGTTTCGAGCGCCGCCAGGTCGAAGCGGTCCAGCAGCTTCAGGTGCATGCGCTCCTTCAGCAGCTTGTAGGTGTCCGAGGCGAAAGGCGACGCGGTCAGCTCGACGACCGGCCCCGCCGGCCGCGCGCTGGCATCGCTGTCGATCGCATTGAGTTGTTCCCTGAATGACATGTTGGCACCTCCGCCTGGGTATTGATGGGAATCCGCCCTGTCTCAGGCACGGCGGAACAGCCGCCCCATGAAGCCGGGCGTTGCCTCCGGCCGCGGGCTGAGGGTGTGGGCAATCTCGTCGAGGCGCTTGGCGAGCGCGCTGCCGCGCGACATCTCCGCCAGCGGCACGCCGCGGTTGATCGACGCATCGACGTCCTTGCCGCCGTCCGGCACCGTCGTGAACGTCGCGCCGGGCAGCGACCGGCGCATGTCCGACAGCCCGATCTCGCCGCCGCCGGTGCTGCGGTTCACCAGCAGCTCGACCTTGCCGGCGGCGTAGCCGAGCGACTTGAACACCTGCATCAGGCGCGTCACGTTGCGGATGTGCGGCAGGCTGGTCTGCATCACGGGGAAGATGCGCTCCGCGCGGTCGAGCACGCGCAGCGTGAGCGTGTCGATGCGCGTGCCGAGGTCGAAGATCACGAAGTCGTACTGCGCGAGCGCCACCTGCAGGATGGCGTCGATGTGCTCGGCCTTGACGTCCATCGCGCGCGCCAGGTCCTCGGGCGCGGGCAGGATGCTGTAGCTCGGCGACACGCGCACCACGCTCGCCGCCAGCAGCGAGGCGTCGAGGCGCCCGATGTCGCGTGCCACGTCGGCCATCGTCGCGGTCGGGCGCAGGTCGCTCACATACGACAACGCATCGCCGAACTGCAGATTCAGGTCGATCAGCAGCACCGAGCGCTCGCGCGACAGCTGGTGCGCGACGTTGGTCGCGAGAAAGGTCGCGCCGCTGCCGCCCTTGCAGGGCATGAACGCCACCACCCGCCCGGGGCTGCGCGCCTGCGAGCCGGCCATCTTGATCGCGATGCGATCCACCGCGGCCTCGAGCGCGGCGGTGTCGGCGGGCGACGGCAGCACCTCGCGCACGCCGGCGCGCATCGCGTGGATCAGGAACTCGGGCGTCTGCATCGCGCACAGGAGCACCACCGCCACCGCCGGATGCCGCAGCGTCAGGGCCTCCACCAGCGAGAGCTCCTGCGGGTCGCAGCACATGCCGTCGACCAGCAGCAGGTCGGGTGCGACCTTGTCGACGACCGCCTGCATCCGGCTCTTGCCGCCTTCGAAAAGCGAGACGGCATGGCCGCGCGGCTCCAGCACCTTGCGCATGTCCTGCAGGTGGTTCGGATTGGGGGAAACGATGGCGATCTTCATGGTCATGGTCGTGTCCGGTGTGTTGCTAGGAGCAGACGGCGTTGCTGTTCGGGTCCTGCCCCATGATTTCGCGCGGCAGATAGGTGGAAAAACCCGGCATCGGGATCGGAGAACGAGTTCCGAATCCGATGGGCGAAATCCATTGGTAGTCGAGATCGACGATGCGGACGTTCACGCCGCTGCAATTGGCGGAAGTACAGGTCGCGCTGATGCTGCCTGCCGCGTCGTACCAGTCGACACTGACATTGGCTGCCGTCAACTGGGGCAGGAATTTCTGCATGTTGGAAAGCACGACAGTGGCATTTCGGTCGCACACGACGGCCGCACGCGCACCCCAGCGCGTCGCTTCGGCGGCTGCATTCCACGTCCACAACATGCGCACGAAATCCATGATGCCCAGCAGAAAGGTCAGGAAGAACATCAGGACCAGCGCGAACTCCACCGCAGTCGCACCCATCTGTCTTGTTCGATTCATGATTGACCTCGCATGGTGGCGCTGATATCTCCGAAGGGAATTTCTCCGTTCGCATCACCAAAACCAAGCCCGAACGCGCCGGTGAGCAGCGGGCGGAACTTGTATCCCGTGACCTTGATGGTCACGGTATTGATGGCCGGGCCACTGCCCTTGAATTGCCAGGTCGGGGTGGGGACGTGAGAAGTGTCGAGGCCCAGGACCAATGGCGAGCCGCCACCGGTCGGGTTGCCATAGACCACCAGGTTCCTGGCAGTCGTGATCTTGGAGGGATCCGTGGTTGCGATCGACGGGTCCTGGGTGGACAGATAGCGAGAGGCGTCGCGCAGCGATTTCGCGATGGTGTTGTACTGGTACAGCGCCCGCCCGAATTCGGTCGTGATGAACGTCAGGATGAGCAGCAATGGAAGAATCAGGGCGAATTCGACCAGAGCCACGCCGTTCTGTTTCTTTTTCATGCCAGCTCCTACTGAACGAGCGTCGGGACCCTGGGTCCGTTTGTGCCGCCGGCCAAACCCGCGGTGGCGCATGGACTGCCGGCGAGCGTCGCATCGCCAATGAACTCGAGCCACATCTTCGACTTCTTTCCGCTCGCATTCTTTTCCAGCGGATGCAGCATCAGCATGCAGCCGAAACCCTTGAGCGTGATCGACGGGCAGTCGACCACCGCGGTCGTGACCACACGTCGATTGGCACCCTTGGTGTAGTCGGTGGCATTGAAATTTCCCTGAGTCTTGAGGTTCTTGGTGTCGGGGTTCTTGTTGTCCCCTTCGTAAGGCGCGAATGAATTGCGCTTGGCAGTAAATCCGTTCGAGCCGAGGTCGTCATACCTGCCTGGCTTCACGTCGGCAGAGCTGTCGGCATACCAGGCGTACCCGGTCTGATCGGGAATGGCAGTCGCGGCGTTGAGGCTGCCCTGATAGATGCCGAAGCGGGTATTCCACGCGGCAACCGCTCCATTGGTCTTGCCTGCCTTGCCGACGTTTGTACCCATACCGGGAAGACCGCATTGCCCACTGCTGGTCAGGAGATCCTTGATCTCGCGCGCCCCGCCGCCGCTGCCGGTGAAATCCACCCAGTGGAACTGACCGGACTCCACATCGTCGTTGTCATTGGTCACGCCCTCGACCCATTCCCCCCGCGTGAACCCCCAGCCGGGGGCGGTGGATTTTTGGCAGATACCGACGGGAATGAGGCAATTGGACTGGGACGGAGCCCTGGTGGCAACGGCGACTGCGGCCACGCTGTGCGATGCCCCATAAGTAGCACTTCCGCTGAACGCGCCCAGGGCATTGAGAATCCAAGGCGCGATGCCCGACTTCGTATGCAGGCACTTGGCGTACCTGGCATTCGCTATGGGCGTAAAGGTATGGCTGTAGGTGCCGATCAGCGAGTCGCTGAACACGATATCGGTCTGGGCGATGCCGGTCGCCCCACCTTGAAAATTGATCTTGTTGAGATCGGCCGCGGTCTTTCCTGCGCTGGTGGCACGCGTCAACGCATCGCTGGCGCCGTCGAGCTCCTGCGCGGCAGACAGGGCACAACTGTCCATGGCGGTCTGCAACTCCGTTTTCACGATGAAGAGGCGACCGAAGTCCAGTGCGATGCCCATGAACCCGAGGAGGAACAGCAGGACCAGAGCGACGGTGACGATTACCGCGCCGCCTTGGCTGTGGCCGGAAGTGTGGACTTTCATGATCGGCTTCCTGTGTGTGGGTGGCGGTTCGAAAAAGCTCTGTGCTTCAGCCACATGTCACGCCGCCAAGGCAGGTGCGGACGAGATCGACAACATTGCTGAGGTTGGTGTCCGTCACCAATGGCCGCAACTCGATGGCCAGCAGGATCGAGATCACGGCAATGACCAGCGCGTACTCCATCACTTGGGCGCCGCTCTCATCCCGCAAGAATGACTTGAACATGATGAGTACCTCGCTTTGTACTGGGCGGCGGCGGGCAACGGACAAGCCGGCCCCGCCACCGCCACCGCCATAGCCATCGTTCCAATAGATGCGATTGCCGGGCTTAAGGGTTGCAGACGCCCATGTTGCCCTGGAGGCAAGCGGCCACGCGGTTGATGAAGGTTGTGAAATAACCTCCGGTGGTCAGGCCCTGCAGTGCAATGACCAGGGCGATCGACACGACTGCGATGATGAGCGCGTACTCGATCACTTGAGCACCATCCTCTTCCTTGACGAACGAGGACATGAAGTTGCCGGCACGGACAAAAAGTTGGTTCATTTTTTTCACCTTTGAATTGCAGTAAGAAAACAGAAAAATCTTGCATTGGTTCTTGGGTTGAGTGACTTCTATCTTTGCGTGGCAACTCCTTTCTGATCGAATTCAAGAATCGTTCGAGGGCCGCCTAACGACCCCCTCCGCCGTTATCTCCACCACCAATCCCGCCACCGATGTTGATGACGTTCACCGCCGGCGGCGGCGCCTTGTAGGACTTCTGGTACTGCACCATCGACTCCCGTGCCGCCCGGCCGTCCATGCCCGCCACCGGATTGCCGTCCTTGCCGGCATCGGGATTGATCGTCATCTTCCTTTTCGCGTCGCGCACCGCGTCGCCGAAGCGCGCGTCGTAGTTGGGAGTGACGTGGGAGCATCCGGTGCCCAGGAGCAGCGTCAATGCGAGAGTCGTCGACTTGATGAACATGGTGATGCTCCTCACTGGGTATTGGTGGCCGGTGCGGCCGGTGCCGGGGTGGCGCTTTCGAGGCTGCCGTTCAGATAAACCTCCGCACGGCTGGGAACGACGTGGTTGTCGGTCGGCAGGCGAGGCGACTCGGCCAGCGGCCGGACCAGGCGGGGCGTGATCACGAACATCAGCTCGGTCTGGTCGTTCTGGAACTCCGTGCTGCGGAACAACGCCCCCATCACCGGCACTTCGCCCAATCCGGGATAGCGCTTGATGGACTCCGTGACGTTGCTCTTGATGAGCCCTGCGATGACGAAGCTCTGCCCGTCGTTGAGTTGCACGGTGGTGTCGGCACGGCGCACCGTGAGCGATGGCAGCACGGCGGTCACGCCGCCGATGGTGGTGAAAGGCGAGCCGGTTTGCGACAGGTCCGACACCTCCGAGACCATCTTGAGATTGACGCGGCCGCCGTTGAGCACGGTCGGGGTGAACTTGACCCCGATGCCGAACTCCTTTTCTTCCAGCGTGATGTTCGTGCCATTGCCGCTGGAGGAGCTCTGCGCCACCGGAATGAAGATCTTGCCGCCCGACAGGAAGCTCGCCTGCTGGCCGCTGATGGCCATGATGTTGGGCTCCGCCAGGATGCGCACCAGGCCGTCGTCCTTCTGGCCGTCGATGGAGATCGACGTGCGACCGATCCTCAACGCCTCGATCAGGCCGCCACCGCCGCTCAGGAAATTGGAGATCAGCGAATAGCTGTTGAGACCACCGTTACCGGAGCGGGCCAGCCCGACGCGTGCGCCAAGGCGGTCCAGCAAGTTCTTGCTGATCTCGGCGATCTTCACTTCGAGCATGACCTGCTGTGGCGCAGTGACACGCAGCAGGTTCACCACCTTCTTGCCGTCGGCGCCGTAGGCCGAGGCCAGACTCATCACGTCATCGAGCTTGAGCGCGTCGCTGATCTCGCCGGTGAGCACAATGGATTTTTCCGCGCTGCGCACTCGGATGCGGCTCTCTTCCGGCATCAGTTCCGCCAGCTTGGACTGCAGCGCCCCGGGGTCGACGGTAACGACCACATCCTTGATGTAGCAGGTGCCGTCGGCACTTTGCAGCACCACGTTCATCGAGCCGGCCTGGCGGCCGCGGAAGAACAGGTCGGTCGGACTCAGCAGCGTGACCTCGATGTCAGCTACGCCGTCGCCCACGTTCGCATTGGGCGCCGGCATCGCTGCTCCGGGCTGCGCCGGTGCTGCTGGCGCGGTCGCCCGGCCCTGCGGCTGTCCGCCGAACACGATGCGCACCACGCGCGCCTTCAACGGAATGACCACCGACTTGCCGAGCACGGCATAGGTCGGCTCGGAGTCCGGGATGATGGCAGTGCAGCGCCGGCTGGCCGGGGCTGCGGGTGCTGCCGCAACAGTTGCTGCTGCAGCGGTTGCAGCAGGCGCAGGCATGGCGACGGCCGTGGCCGGGGCGGCTGCCACGACCTCCGCGGCCATGGCGGGGGTCGCCACTGTCGCGAGGGTCGCCAGCAGACGGGCGATGGTTGTTGTGAGTGGGCGCACTTGGTGTTCCTCCTGATGGACGATCAGAAACAGGTGACCGAACGGGCGGCGCTCTGGATCACCTCCACGCATTCGGTGGCTCGCGGCGTGGCGGGACCTGCCAGCCGCACCCGCGGGCGATCCGGAGCCGCCGCGGTGGAGACCGGCACGATGTCCTTCTTCTCGCCGAACAGCTGCCCCTTGGTGATGCCCAGGGTGGCGACCGTGGTCTTGTCCATCTGGTTGCGCAGCACGAGCGACAGGGTGCCCACGCTGCGCGCCAGGTCGAGCTTCTCGGAGTCTTCGAGCGAGAGCTCGAGCGTCACCGCGCTCACGACCTTCGGCTTGGTGTCGTCGCGGTTGGCCTCCTGGGCCACCGCCAGCACCAGCACCTTCTCGAGCACGGTCTTGCTGATCTGCAGCGCGTCTTCGCCGCGCCCTTTGTCCTGTTGGGCGTTGACCATCACGTCGACGTAGTTGCCCGGCAGCGCGAAGCCCGCCACGCCGACGACGTCATTGACGCGCACCGTCATGGCCCGCTTGCCGCTGGCGATCACTGCCGACAGCCCGCCCTGCGTGCCCACCGGCGCCAGCTTGCCCTCCATGAGCGCCTCGCCGCGCAGCACGCCGACCTTCACCACGCGGTCGTTCAGCGCCTTGATGTCGCTGAAGGAGCCGTTCGGCACCGAGCCGCTGGGCCAGTCGACCGTGGACAGCATCTGCGCATTGACGCGGCTGCCCAGGTCGATGTCGACGGCGGCCACCACGACCTTGTTGGACGCGATGCCACTTTGTCGGGAGATCCAGCCGGTCGCGTAGACCGCGGCCGCCAGCCCGAACAGCAGGGCCAGAAAGATCAGCCCGATCGCCTTGATGTTCTTCATACGAACCTCCGCCAGGGGTGAAACATGTAGGAGCTAGACAAAGCCCAGCTGGTGCGCCAGCACTTGGACCACCGTGCCCGCCGCGATGCAGACGCCGTAGGGCAACTTGCCCACGGACTGGCCCGCCTGCAGGCGCCCGTCGGGCCGCATGCCTGCGATGGTGGAAATGACCATGCCCTGCGCTGTGGCCTTGACGTTGCCAAGCATGTGGACCAGGCGGCGGCGATGGATCGCGAAGGCCAGCGCCGCGACGCCGCCCGCGATGAAAGTGAAGAGCAAGGCCATCAGCGTCTGCTGGGGCCCCAGGAAGGCCCCGGTCATCGCCATCAGCTTGACGTCGCCGGCGCCCATGATCCCGAGCGCATAGAACGGCAGCATCGCGGCGAAGCCCACGGCCAGGCCACCGAATGCACTCGCCGCGCCCGACGCCGGCGTGCGTGCCGCCATCGTTCCGTAGATGAGGGCGAAGCACGCGCCGCCGAAGGTCAGCCAGTTGGGAATGCGATAAGAGCGCCAGTCGCTGACAGCCGCCACGCCGAGCAGCGCGAAGAGCGCCAGCATGCGGATGTCGGTGGCCAGCATCGCGAGCAGTTCGAGAACAGCGTTGAATTCCTGCATGGCGGGCTCCCCGTGTTCAGGCACTGCGCCGCAGGGCGAGCACCAGCAAAATGGCCACAACCATCACCAGCGCACCGATCAGCGCAACCTCCATGAACGACATGCCGGCGTCTTCGCGCAGCAGGCTCAGGGCGGTTCTCGGCAGAACTTCGAGCGGTTCCATGCGGTGTCCCCGGTGATCGTGGCCGGCCGAAGCCGCTGGCCTTCCCGGCGTGGGAAGAAGCGTTCGGCATGGGGATGACTGTAGGAATCGCACCGCTTTCGCACATGAGCGGAGCGCCCTTTTCTGGGGGAGTCAGGTGTCCCGCGACGGCACGGGGACAGGCATGACAAAACGCCTACCCCGCAGGGCAGGCGAAAGCGCAGGCGCGCTTCAGATCACCTGCGCGTCACGCAGTGCCTCGAGCTGTGCCTCGCCCAGGCCCAGCGCGCCATACACCTCGGCGTTGTGCTGCCCCGTGCGCGGCCCCGTGGCGGCCGGGCGAACGCCTTCGCGCCCCACGAAGCGCGGCACCGCCGCCGGCGCGGGCACGGTGCCGAACTGTTCGTCGGGCACATCGATGAAGGCGCCGCGTGCCTGCATGTGCGGGTCGGCCCGCAGGTCGGCGATCGAATACACCTTGCTGTAGGGCACGTCTTCGCGGTCCAGCCGCACGGCCAGTTCCGCGAATGGAAGACTGCCGCACCAGTCGGCAATGATGCGGTCCAGCGCCTCGAGGTGACGGATGCGCGCGGCGTTGTCGGCAAAGCGCACGTCGGTGAGCAGGTCTTCTCGGTCGATCGCGCGGCAGATGCGCGCGAAGATCGGCCCGCCCGTGCCCACCAGCGCGAACCACACGCCGTCGAGCGCGCGGAACACGTTGGACGGCGCGGTGTAGGTGGCGCGCGAGCCAGTGCGCTCTCGCACCACACCGCCGATGCGGTGCTCGGCCGCCAGCGGATCGAGCAGGCGCGACATCGCCTCCGTGGCCGACAGGTCGATCTCGGCGCCGCGCTGCTGCACGAGCGGCAGCGCGTTGCGCTCTGCCAATGCGGTGCTGATGGCGAAGGCGCCGAACAGGCCCGCCACCACGTCGCCCAGCGGATAGTTCATGTGCTGCGGCGGGCCATCGGGCTCGCCGGTCAGGTGCGTGAAGCCGCTCATCGCTTCGAAGATGCGCGCAAAGCCCGGCCGGCGCGCATACGGCCCGGTCTGGCCGAAGCCCGTGAGGCGCAGCACGATGAGCCGCGGGTTGGCCGCATGCAGCGTGGCGATGTCCAGGCCCCAGCCGTCCAGCGTGCCGGTGCGGAAGTTTTCCACCAGCACGTCGAAGCCGGCGATGAGCTGCAGAAACAGCGCGCGGCCCTCGGGCTTGCGCACGTCGAGCGAGATGCCCTTCTTGCCGCGGTTCGCGGTCTTCCAGAACAGCGGATGGCCCTCGTGCACCGGCGTGAGCCCGCGCAGCGGATCGCCGCCGCCCGGCAGTTCGAGCTTGACGACGTCGGCGCCCATGTCGCCGCACAGCGTGGCCGAGAACGGCGCGGCGAGCACGGTCGCCATGTCGAGGATGCGCACCCCGTGCAGGGGCGCGTGGTCGGCAGGCTGGCCCATCAGTTGCCCTTCAGGTCGACGCGCTTGAGCACGGGGTCCCACAGCTTGCGGTCGGCGGCGATGCGTTGGCCGTAGGCGGGCAGCGACGGGTCGAGCGCGGCTGCGCCCAGCTTGGCCAGCTTGTCCTTCACCGCGGGCAAGGCCTTGGCCAGTGCCGCGCGCAGCGGACGCATGACGGCATCGGGCGTGCCCTTGGGCGCGACGATGCCCACCCACAGGCCGCTGTCGAAGCCCTGCAGGCCCAGTTCGGCGAAGGTGGGCACGTCGGGCGCCGAGGGCGAGCGCGTGCGGCCGGTCTGCGCCAGGATGCGGATCTGCCCGCTGCTCATGTAGGGCAGCGTGCCGCCGAGGTTGTTGCACATCACCGGGATGTGGCCGGCGATCAGGTCGTTCACCGCCGGCGCGTTCCCCTTGTAGGGCACGTGCTGCATCTTGATGCCCGCCTGGTGGTTGATCATTTCGCACACTAGGTGCGAGGGCGTGCTCGGGCCCGCGGAGCCAAAGGCGAGTTGGCCGGGCTTGGCCTTGTCGGCGGCGATGAGCTCGGGCAGCTTCTGGTACGGCGTCTTCGCGTTGACCGCGATCACGTTCGGCAGGTCGGCCACCAGGCCCACGGGCACGAAGTCGTCCACCGGGTTCCAGGTGAGCCCCTTGTGGACGTAAGGCAGGAAGATGTTGGTCAGGCCCGCCATGAGCAGCGTGTAGCCGTCGGGCGCGGACTTGGCCACGAGCTCCGAGCCGATGAGGCTGCCGGCGCCGGGCTTGTTCTCCACGATGACCGGCTGGCCCAGCGCATGGCCCAGCGCCAGCGCCACCTCGCGCGCCACCAGGTCGGTGCTGCCGCCGGCGGGGAAAGGCACGACCAGCTTCACGGGGCGATCGGGGAAGGCAGCCATCGCCAGCGAGCCGGCCAGGCCGAATGCAAGGCCGGCAGCCAGGTGCGAAATTTTCTTGATCAAGGACGTCATCGTCAGTCTCCAGTTTCTCTGTGTTTCAACGTGTCAGTGCGTGAGGAAGCGGCGCCCGAGCGTGGCGCGGTGCAGCTCGGAGGCGCCGTCGTAGATGCGAAACGGCCGCAGCTCGCGCACGATGAGGGCGATGGGTGCGTCTTCCGACATGCCCAGCGCACCGCACATCTGCACCGCGCGGTCGGCCACGCGGTTCAGGGCCTCGGACACGAAGACCTTCGTCATCGCCGACTCGGTCTTCACCGACAGCCCCTCGTCCATGCGGCGCGCGCAGTCCAGGCTCATGAGCCGGCTCGCATGCAGGTCGATGTGGCAGTCGGCCACCATCGCCTGGATCTGCTGCAGGTCGGCCAGCCGATCGCCGAAGGACGTGCGCTCGCTCACATAGGCCTGCGCGATCTCGAGCGCGCGCCGCGCGCGGCCCATGAGCCGCAGGCAGTGCGACAGCCGTGCCGGCTCCAGCCGCTGCTGCGCCGCCACGAAGCCCGAGCCCACCTCGCCCAGCACCGCGTCGGCGCCCACGCGGCAGGCGGTGAAGCACAGCTCGCCGTGGCCGCCGACGGCGAAGGGGTCGATGGCCTTGATGGCGCGCACCAGCGAAAGGCCCGGGTGTTCCATGTCCACGATGAACTGCGTGGGCCCCTCTTCCGTCTGCGCCAGCACGATGCAGAAGGCCGCGCCCACCGCACCGGTGATGAACCACTTGTGGCCGTCGATGACCCAGCCATCACCCTCGCGCCGCGCGGTGGTGCGCAGCATCGACGGGTCGGAGCCTGCGCCGGGCGCCGGCTCGGTCATCGCGAAGCACGAGCGGATGCGGCCCTCGGCCAAGGGCCGCAGGTAGCGCTGCCGTTGCGCGGGCGTGCCCTGGCGCAGCAGGCTGATCATGTTGGGCTGGTCGGGCGCGGCGCAATTGAGCGCGGCCGGGCCCAGGTAGCTGCGCCCGGCCTCCTCGAACACCGCCGCGCGCTCGACCCACGACAGGCCCAGCCCGCCCTCCTCCACCGGCATCTGCGGCAGGTACAGGCCCAGCTCGCGCGCGACCGGGCGCAGCTGCGACAGCGCCGCATCCATCGCCCGCAGGTCGTGCACGTGGGCATTCGATTCGAGCGGGATGCAATGCCGCTCGACGAAGTCGCGCACCCGTGCCGCGAGGTCGGTGCGCACGTTCATCGCGCGCCCGCCTCGCGCAGCGCCAGCTTGGCGATGTTCAGCTGGTGGATCTGGCTCGTGCCCTCGTACAGGCGGAACAGGCGCACGTCGCGGTAGTAGCGCTCGATGGGGCTGAAGTCGGCCACGTAGCCCGAACCGCCGAACATCTGCACCGCGCGGTCGGCCACGCGACCGCACATCTCCGACGCGAAGTACTTGCACATCGAGGCCGACATGGCCACGTCTTCGCCGCGATCGCGTGCACGCGCCGCCTCGAGGATCATCGAACGCGCCGCGTAGATCTCGGTGCGGCTGTCGGCGATCATGGCCTGCACCAGCTGGAAGTCGGCCACGGCCTGGCCGAACTGGTTGCGGCTGCTGGTGTGCGCCATGGCCAGGTCCAGCATGCGGATCGCCGGCCCCGTGCACAGCGCCGCCAGGTGCAGGCGCTGCTTGTTGAGCACCTTCATCACCGTCTGGAAGCCCATGCCCTCGCGCCCGCCGATGAGCTGGTCGGCGTGCACGCGGCATTCGTCGAAGTGCACGTCCGACACGAACGAGCCAGCCTGGCCCATCATGCGGTAGGGCGCGCCCGTCGTCAGGCCCGGCCCGCGCTCGACCAGGAACGCCGACACGCCCTTGCTGCCCTTCGTGCCGTCTTCGGTGCGGGCGATGACGGTGAACACGTCGGCCACCGGCGCGTTGGTGATGAAGCGCTTGCTGCCGTTGAGCACGTAGTGCTCGCCCTCGCGGCGCGCGGTGGTCTGCACGTTGCTCGCCTCCGAGCCGGCCTCGGGCTCCGTGAGCGCCAGGCAGCCGGTGAGCTCGCCCGTGGCCATGCGCGGCAGCCAGCGCTGCTTCTGCGCCTGGGTGCCGTCGGCCACCAGCGCTTCGGAGCCGATGCCCGTGTTGGTGCCCACGCGGGCGCGCAGCGCCACCGACGACTGCGACAGCTCCATCGCGCACAGCACCAGTTCCTCGGTCGTGAGGCCCAGGCCGCCGTACGCCTCGGGAATGCTCCAGCCGAAGTAGCCCTTGCGCCGCAGCTCGTCGACCACGTCGGGCGGGATGTCGTTGTCGCGGCTGACTTGCTCTTCCAGCGGATGCCAGCGTTCGCGAACGAAGGCGCGGATGTCGGCCCGCAGGGCCTCGAAGTGGGGGATGTCTCGGATCATGGTGGCCGCGACTGTAGGAAGCAGGTCCACAATTGCCGGCACTGAATTTCAATCATTGAAACTGCAATTCACTCCCATGCCCCGCCCTGTCCAGAATCGCCGCCAGCCCATGAAGCATTCCGACGACCTGCGCCGGGTGCGGGACGAAGACCCGTACATCGCCGGCACCCTGGCCAAGGGCCTGCTCATCCTGCAGACCTTCGTGGGCGACCCGCGCGCGCACGCCAACAGCGAGTTCGCGGCCAAGCTCGGCCTGTCGCGCCCCACCGTCTCGCGCCTGTGCCGCACCCTGCTGACCATGGGTTTCCTGGACCACGACGAACGCCTGGACCGCTACTTCATCGGCCCCGCCGCCGTGGCGCTGTGCTACCCCTACGTCATCAACACGCCCATGCTGGCCCTGCTGCGCCCGGCCATGCAGCAGCTGGCCGACCGCGTCGAGGGCGCGGTGTCGGTCGGCGTGACCAGCGACCTCGACGTGGTCTACCTGGAGACGTGTGCCCACGAGGGCGGCACCCTCAAGCGCCCCGGCGTGGGCGCCGTGCGCGGCATCGTCGAAACCGCCATGGGCCGCGCGTGGCTCGCGCAGCTGCCCGCGGGCGAACGCCAGGAGTTCCTGGCCCGCGTGAAGCACGAGCGGCCCGACGAGCACGCGCGCTGCCTCGAAGGCGTGCGCGAGAGCGTGACGCACTACGGCAAGCGCGGCTTCGCCATCAACCTGGGCGATTCAGGCTTCGGCGTGCTCGCCGCGGGCGCGGCCGCACGCATCCGCTACGGGCCGCGCCGGCTGCTGTTCAACTGCGCGGTGCCGGGGTTTCGTTGGAAAAAGGCGCAGCTGCTGGACACCATCGGGCCGGGGTTGATGCAGCTGGTGGAGGCGGCGGATCGGCAGTCGGGGTTGCGGTGAGGGGTTGCGGATTGCGGGATTCGTGATCCGTACCGGGACGGCGTCTGGCTGCGCTGCGCAGCATGCCGAACGCTGCGCTCAGCGCGCCAGGCCGCGATGCTCTTAAAATGAGAGTAATTCTCAATTGCATCGCCTTCCCTCTTCATGCCTTCCGCCGACACCCACACCGTGCACGCGCTCTACACCGAGCATCACGGCTGGCTCAGCACGTGGCTGCGCCGGCGCCTGGGCTGTGCGCACAGCGCCGCCGACCTGGCGCAGGACACCTTCGTTCGCGTCCTGCTGCGACCGCAGGTGCTGCCCACGTTGCGGGAGCCGCGCGCCTACCTGACGACGCTGGCCAAGGGCGTGGTCAGCGAACACTGGCGCCGGCAGGCACTGGAGCGCGCGTACATCGATGCGCTCGCGCAGGTGCCCGAGGCGCTGGCGCTGTCGCCCGAAGAGCGCCTGCAATTGCTGCAGACGCTGGACGCCATCGACGCGATGCTGGACGGCCTGCCGCCCAAGGCGCGCGAGGCTTTCGTGCTGTCGCAGCTCGAAGGCCTGACCTACGCACAGATCGCCCAGCGCCTGGCGGTCAGCGAACGCACCGTCAAGCGCCACATGGCCCTGGGCTTCGCGCATTGCCTGGCGCTGGTGGAATGAGCGCACGGCCACCGGCATCCGCACCCGACAGCGCCGCGCTGGGCGAGGCCGCGCAATGGCTGGTGCGGCTGCACTCCGGCCGGGCAGGCGAAGCGGACCACGCGGCCTGCGCGGCCTGGCGCCGTGCGGACCCGGCGCACGAACGTGCATGGCAGCGTGCCGAGCGCCTGTCGCAACAGTTCGGCGCCGTGCCGGCGAACATCGGCGTGCCGGTGCTGGCGCGCCAGGCACGCGGCAACCGAAGGGCCGCACTGCGCACGCTGGCCGTCCTGGCGACTGCCGCGCCGGCCGCCTGGCTCGCCTGGCGCCTGGCGCCGTGGGACAGCTGGACCGCCGACCACGCCACCGCCACCGGTGAACGGCGCGAGGTGCGGCTGGCCGACGGCAGCCGCGTGCTGCTCGACACCGGCAGCGCGATCGACGTGCGCATCGACGGCACGCAGCGCACGGTACGGCTGCGCGCGGGCGCCATCCGGGTCACGACCGCGGCCGACGCGCGCCCCTTCATCGTGGAAACGGTGCAGGGCCGGCTGCGCGCGCTCGGCACGCGCTTCACCGTGCGCCTGGGCGACGACGCGCACGAGACCGCATCGCCCGATGTGCGTCTGGCGGTCACCGAGGGCGCGGTCGAGGTCACCTTGCGCGGCGCGTCGTCGCCTGCGGGGATCGTTGCGGCCGGTCGGCAGACCGTGTTGAACGCCCAGGGCGCCTCGGCCCTCACCGCCGTCTCGCCCGAGAGCCAGGCGTGGACACAGGGCGTGCTCTACGCCGAGAACATGCGCCTGGCCGACTTCTGCGCCGAGCTGTCGCGCTACCGGCCCGGCCTGCTGCACTGCAGCCCGGAGGTGGCGAACCTGCGCCTGTCCGGTGCCTTCCAGCTGCGCGATACCGACTACGTGCTGTCGATGGTGGCCACCACACTGCCCGTGCAGGTGCTCACGCGCACGCGGTGGTGGGTGACGGTGGCGCCGGCCTGAGATCGAAAATTTTTTCGCTGATTCCTGTCCCTTTTTGAAGCCTGGTCGGGCAAGCCATGGAGCCGTGCTGCGAGTACGGCAAGAACAGGACCACCGAACCATGGCATTGCCCTCCTCCCGCACCGCGCCCATGCGGCCACTTTCCCTTTGCATGCCCGCGCGCCCGAGCGCCGTGACCCACGGCGTGAGAACCCTCTGCCTGGCCTTCGCGCTCGCCGCTTCGGGCGCCGCGACCGCACAGGCGAACCCGCCGGCAGCCGCCACCGCGGCCTACGACATTCCCGCAGGCGCACTGGGCCCGGCGCTGTCTCGCTTCGCCGCACAGGCCGGCGTCACGCTGTCCTTCGAGCCCTCGCTGACAGAAGGCCGCCGCACCGGTGGATTGCGCGGCACCCACGCGGTCGGCGACGGCTTTTCGCGATTGCTCGCGGGCACCGGCCTCGAAGCGGTCGCACGCGCGGGCGGCGGCTACACGCTGCGTCATCCGGCACCGGGCGCGACCCCACCGGCCGCACCCGCGGACGCGCAGAGCAACCTGCTCAGTGAAGTGCGCGTCACGGCGCAGGCCGAGCGCAGCGCGATCACCGAGGGCTCGGGGTCGTATGCCAGCCGCATCGTCACCGTCGGCAAGGGCGAGCAGACGCTCAAGGAGATCCCCCAGTCCGTCACGGTGGTCACGCGCCAGAAGATGGACGACCAGAACCTGCACACCATCGACGACGTGCTGGCCCAGACCACGGGCATCACGATGTACGACAGCCCGATGGGCGGACGCTATGTCTACTCCCGGGGCTTCCGCGTGGACAGCTACCAGTACGACGGGGTGAACCGCGCCTTCTACTATCCCCAGGCCAACAGCTTCACGAGCAGTGCCGCCACGCTGGATCGCGTGGAGGTGGTGCGCGGCGCCACGGGCCTGCTGCAAGGGGCCGGCTCGCCCAGCGCCACGATCAACATGGTGCGCAAGCGTCCGACGGCCGACAAGCAATTGCAGTTCTCGGCCAGCGCGGGTTCATGGAACAACTACCGCGCGGAGGTCGATGCCAGCGGCCCCCTGAACGAAGCCGGCACGCTGCGCGGCCGCGTCGTCGCGAGCGGCAACGACCGCGACTACTTCTACGACACCGCGAAGAGCCGCACTGGCGTGCTGTACGGCGTGCTCGCCGCCGACATCGGGCCGCAGACCGTGCTCACCCTCGGCGTCAGCCACGAAAAACTGCGCGCCACCCCGTTCTTCCAGGGCTTGCCGAGCTACAGCAACGGCGCCGACCTGCACCTGCGCCGGTCGACCTACCTGGCGGCCGACTGGAACCGCTGGAAAAGCGCACAGACCTCGGCGTTCGCCGAACTCGCGCACCGCTTCGACGCCGACTGGTCGCTCAAGGTCACCGCCGGCTACGTGCGCGAGCAGCAGGACATCAAGTACGCCTTCCCGCTGGGTGCCGTGAATCCGGTGACCCTGGCGGGCAACGTGATGTACGGCGGCCTGTTCGATTTCAAGACCGACAACAAGACACTCGACCTCGCCGTCGACGGCAAGTTCGACGCCTTCGGCAGAAGGCATTCGGTGAGCTTCGGCGCCAACACCGGACGCATGTTCAACCACAGCGACTTCTCGCTGATGCAACTGGCGGGCGTTGCCAACAACGTCTTCGCACCGGTCTCGGCGATCGCCGAGCCGAGCGACGCGACCTTCGTCGCCAGGCGCTACCGCGGCGGCGACACCGAGACGCGCATCACGCAATCGGGCGCCTACGGTGTCGCACGCCTGAGCCTCAGCGACCCGTTGACGCTGGTCGCCGGCGCCCGTGTCACGCGCTACCGGGCCAGCGATCGCGACCGCATCACCGGCGACCCGGCGACCGAGCCCTATCGCGAAAACGGCGTTCTGACGCCCTATGGCGGACTCATCTACGCCCTGACTCCGCAATGGTCGGCGTACGTGAGCTATGCCGACATCTTCCAGCCACAGAACGCGATGACCGCCGCCGGCGACAGGCTGCCTCCCGTCAAGGGCCGCAACTACGAGGCGGGCCTGAAGGGCGAGCTGCTCGACGGCAAGGTCAACGCTTCGCTGGCGCTGTTCCGACTCGACCAGAACAACCGGGCACAGGAAGACCTGGTCAATGTCTGCACGAGGAGCACCTACTGCTCCGTGTCCACCGGCAAGGTGCGCAGCGAGGGACTCGACGCGGAGATCAGCGGCGAAGTGGCCCGCGGGTGGCAGGTGTTCGCGGGTTACACGTTCAACCACTTCAAGTACCTGAACGACACGGCCAATGCCGGCATCGATTTCGCCAGCACGTATTCGCCCAAGCACATGGTGCGCGTGTGGACCGAGTACCGACTGCCCGGCGCGCTGAACGCCTGGACGCTGGGCGGCGGCGTGAACTTCCAGACCGCGAGTTCACGCACCACGGGGTCCATCAAGCTGGAGCAGGCCTCGTACGCGGTCTGGAGCGCGCGTGTCTCCTACCAGATCAACCGCAACTGGTCGGCCGCGCTGAACGTGAACAACCTGTTCGACAAGACCTACTACCAGACCGTCGGCGCGCCGGCCTGGGGCAATGTCTACGGCGAACCGCGCAGCGCCATGGTGACCTTGCGCGGCAACTTCTAGACAGGATGGCCGCCTGCCCAGGCAGGCGGCCCCAATGCCAGATGTCTAGGGGAAAAGAACGGCGCCTCCGCGATTGAGGTCCGCCAGCAATGCGCCCTGAACATAGACCGCATAGTCCGCGAAGAACATCGCGGCGCCCCCGCTCGCTCCGGTAGGAACACTCAGGCCGGCGTAGAAAAATCCTTGGCTCGCCTGGTCATTGAGTCGCGCGAGTCCTTCGGTCGTATTGATATCGACCGGGCCCCCAGGGATTTCATCCGAGAAGCGATAGGCCACTGCCGCGGGCTTGCTGCTGTCGAGTTCGTAGGTATTGAAAACGCATCGCACGGGCTGTCCGTTGCGGTTCGCAAAGTACTCGAAATAGCCCCTGTAGCGGAATCCGCTTTGACCGCGGCTGGTGAGTTGCGGCTTGGGATCGGAGACGATGGGTTCGAACGCGTAACTGTAGGTCGCCCCTGAGGCTGCAGAGCTTTTGACGACGATCGCATTCACGCTCGGGCTGAGACCCAACTCCGTATTCAGGAAGCGATAGCCTTCCTGTCCCCACGCATTCAACTGTGCAATGAAGTCTGCCGGCATCATCAGATCGAAGCTGAACTTCCGATAGGTGTAGGTGACGGGCTGACTTTCGTTCTTGACCAGGATGAAGCTGGCCTTGCGGATGGCGTTGAGGGAATCGTCCAGGGTGTGCGTCTCCCCCACCAGGTGGTGCAGCACATAGCCCTTGGCGCCCTCGTCTTCCAACCGCTGCAGCAGCGCGTTGCTGGCCCCGTCCCAGCCATCGCGACCGGAGAAGGTGAGCGTGAATTCCTTGTAGCTGTATTTGTCGTTGGCGGCTTGCGGATTGACATACAGCGAATTGCTTCCCACGGGACGCATGCGGACACTGCCCTTGGCGCCCTGATCGTTCAGTTGCTGCACGACGGCCGGCACTGATGCAATGTAGGAATCCTTGTCCCCGTCCCAGGCGGATGGGAGCGTCTCATACTGCGCGGGTGCGGGTGTTCCGGGTTCCTGGGTTCCAGGTTCCTGCGTTCCTGGGCCTGGCGTTCCAGGCCCCTGCGTCCCGGGCCCTTGCGTTCCAGGGCCTGGTGTTCCTGGCCCTTGTGTTCCGGGGTCGTCCGTTCCAGGCCCGATAAGCCCCACGGGGAAGCCACCTCCACCTCCGCCTCCGCTGCCACCCCCACATGCCGCAAGCATCAAGGCGACTGCCGTTGCAGCAGCCACTGCAGGTTTTCTGAATTTCATTCCCTTGCCTTTCAATTTTGTCGAAGCCAATGCTGCCGAGATGGCAACGTTGTCCATGGCGATCGGGCCTCCCAGCGTGGCCCGTCAGATCGCCGTCGACGTTTGTATGGCTGGCGGGAGAAATTTCCCCATGCCGAAAGTCACACAACCTGAAAGCTGTGGGAAATTGATAATTTTTTGTGAGGCAGTTATGACTAATTAGAACCATTAGATCGGAATAGAGACGGCGTCTTCTCCTTCCAATATCTAGAGGATGCACGTGGCGATTGAGGATTTTCTTCCCCGATCTATTCTTCTCTCCTGACTTTGAAAAGTAACGACTTGGCAAGACGTATTTGAATCCAGCATCGACCCACGAACAGCGCCTTGGCAATGGAGAGGAAGGCAATCAGGTCACCGGCGACGGGTCTATGAAGTACCGGGTCGCCGGAGAAAAAAACCGCGTCTGCCCCGTGACGGACGTCAGTTCTGCCATCGCCTGCAGGAGCGCAGCGGCGCTCACCGGCTTGAACAGCATCGGCACCCCCGATGACTGTGCACGCCGCAGTTGCTGCGGGGCCGTCTCGCCAGTTATCAGCAGAAGGGGAATGTCAAGCTGAAAGCGCTCGAGCAAGCGCAGGCCGACCTCGAGTCCATCTCCCCCGTCGGCCAGCCGGTAGTCGCACAAGAGCATCGAGAACGGAAGGCTTTTCGCATCCGGGTGCGTCAATGCTTCGACCGCATGCGATTCGTCCGTCACAGCCACCACATCGACGGCGTGCGCGCGCAGCAGTGCCGCCATGGCCAGGCGAATCTCCGCTTCGTCGTCGATCAGCAGCACCGGCCCGGGCAGGTTCGGTGCAGCAAGGCTGCGATGCGCGGGCATCTCCAGTTCATCGAGCAGCAGTTCGGCCGGTGCGGTGATCGCTGCCTCGGCCTGCGGCAGAACCACGCGGAAATGCGTGCCACGTCCCGGTCGCGAGTGCACCTCGATCGGGTGAGACATCAGGTGCGACAGGCGCTGGACGATCGACAGCCCGATTCCGAGTCCGCGCGCCCGGTCGCGGCCCGGGTTGTCGACCTGATAGAACTCCTCGAAGATGCGGCTCAACTGCTCAGGCGCAATGCCGACGCCGGTGTCGCGAACCTCCAGCCACACCTTGTCGCCTCGCCGCCGCGCGACCACGCTCACACCGCCCTCCTGGGTGTACTTCAAGGCGTTGTCGACCAGATTCGAAAGCAGGCGGAACAACAGCTGGATGTCGCTGCGCACCCACATGCCACTGGCACGGATGCGCAATTGCAGGCCCTTCTGCTCAGCGTAGGGGGTGAAGGTCTGGTTGAGGACAAGAAGCAGCGCATCGAGTTCCAGGGCCTGCGGTTCAGACACGACGACGCCTGCATCGAGATGCGACACGTCGAGCATGGTGTCCAGTGACGCGCCGAGCGCGTCGACGGCGCGCATCAGGCGTTTGGCATTCGTTCTTTCAGGATGGTCGTGCAGTGCGGTTTCCATGGCCGCGCCGAACAGTGCAATGGCATGCATCGGCTGGCGCAGGTCGTGACTGGCCGCGGCAAGAAAGCGAGTCTTTTCCGCGCTGGCTCGCTCCACGGCGGCGATGCGTTCGCGCAACTGTGCGGCGAGCATCTCGTTCTCGAACTGCAACATCAAGGAGGCTGTCAGCCGCTTGTTCTGCTTCACCCCTTCGTGCAGTGTCAGTACCAGATTGGCGAAACTGAAGAGCGCCAGAAACCAGTGCAGCGTGCCACCGTGCCAGATCAAGGCAAGAATCAGCCCGCCCATCACGGGGATGCCGCAGCCGAACATGGCCCCCTTGATCGGCCAACGGGCCTGAATGGCCCGGGTCCAACTGACCATGATCACGACGATCACAACGGTCGTCATTGCCGGGCTCTGGATGAGCACGAGGAACAAGGCGCATGGCAGCGCCGTGGTCACGCTGACCAGCGTCACGATCCACGCGTAGCGGCGCGCCCAATGGTGGCTTTCGGACAAGGGGACATCCGGCGTCCACCGCGGCGCAAGCAAGGCATACAGATTCATCGACACGACGGCGGCGACCATGCCGATCACCAGCAGGTGGTGGGTCGAATCGATGTTCAAGTAGCCGAAGATGCCAATGGCAATGGCGAAGCCGATGTGCGCACAGGTGGCCGTCGTGTGCGCGGCATACACCGAGGCCACGTGTTCGCGGAGCACCCGATGGTCCAGATCGGCGGCCGCCGGGGCCTGATGCATCGATCGGGCAGCGTCATTCATGAATTGGCCCTTCGTTCTTGTTTCTTCGACGATCGCGTTGCACCTCCTGCGGTGAATCAACGCAGGCTGCTGATCAGTTCCGCGCGCGATTGCACACCGAACAGCAAGAGGATCGTCGAAACATAGTTCTTCACCGTGCCTTCGCGCAGCTCGGCCAACAGTGCGATCTCCTTGTTGGACTTGCCTTCGAGAATCATCTGCAGCACACGCGCCTGGCTTCCTGTCAGCGAACTCAGGGCGCCACCAGCGGCACGGCGGGGTGCCCGCGCAACCCACCTGGACGTACCTGGAAGGCCATCGACAACGTCCCGCCCGAGCAGGCCGCAGGCACGGATGAAGCTCACCACCTCCTTGAGGTTGGCCGACTTCGGCAAGAACGCGCTGGCGCCCTGAGCCAACGCACTTTGCGCAATGGCGTTCTGGGCCAGCGCGGTGGCGCCGGCGCCCGACAACGCGACCACGCGGGCCTGCGGATAACACTGGAGAAAAACGGACACGCCGCTCAGGCCTCGTGTGTCAGGAAGTGCCAGATCGAGCAACACCAGCCCGATGCTCGCCTGAGAGCGCTCATACACAGCCAGTGCCTGCGCCATGCTGCTGGCTTCGAAGACCTCGACCGCCGGCCCGTCGGGCGAGGCCTGCGCCTGGAGCAAGGCACGCACGCCCAGGCGCACCAGGTCGTGGTCGTCCACGATCAGGATGGCGGACGCCCGGGTCGACGCAGGAATGCTCATGGCGCGCATGTTAGGGTCATGCGCCGCCGGCCGAAAGTGACGAAAGTCAACTCACCAGCAGACCTTTACTCCTTTTTCAGCCCGATCTGCAGCGCAATCTGCCCAAAGCGCGCAAGGTCTGACCGGGCCCGCGCCGCGGCCTCAGCAGGCGAACTGCCAACCGGCATCCACCCCGCGTCAATCAACCTCTTCCGCGTCTCAGGCCGCGCCATGCCCTGGACGATCACCGCGTTGAGCTTGTCGACGATGGCCTGCGGCGTGCCCTTGGGCGCGGCCAGTCCGAACCATCCCGAGGTCACGAAGCCGGGCAAGCCGGCCTCCTGCGCCGTGGGCACGCCGGGCAGCGATTCGCTGCGCTCGCGCGTCGTGACGAACAGCGCGCGCACCTTGCCGGCCTGCACGTTCGCAACCTGCGCGGCGGCGTTGTCGATCATGGCGTCGATGTGCCCGCCGAGCAGGTCGGCGATGGCGCCCGTGCCGCCCTTGTAGGGAACGACGTTGGCCGAGATGCCGGCCTCCTTCATGAACATCATCTGCGTCAGGTGGGCCTGCGTGCCCACGCCTGCATTCGCGAACGAGATCTTTCCCGAATTCGCCTTGGCATGGGCGATGAATTCCTTGAGGGTGCGTGCGGGAAAGTCCGGCCTTGTCACGACCACGAAGGGAATGTCGACCAGGATCGTGATGGGCGCCAGGTCTTCCACCGGCTTGTACTTCAGGTCGTACAGGTAGGGATTGACGGCCATCGTTCCGCTGGCCACGAGCACCAGCGTGTGCCCGTCCGGGTTGGCGCGCACGGCCTGCTGCAGCGCCATCGATCCACCGGCGCCCGGCTTCGCGTCGACGACGACCGGCTGGCCGAGCGCCTTGGCCATGAGGTCCGCGATCTGCCGCGTCATGGCGTCGGTGGCACCGCCTGCCGCATAAGGAAACACGATGGTGATCGGCTTGCCGGGGTAGCCCGGGCCGGCTGCACGCGCCGCGGTGGCGAGCGATGCCGCATACAGGGACACGGCAGCATTCAGCACGAAGGTTCGGCGATGGATCGTCATGCGGGCATCTCAACGTATCGGAGCGAAAGAAGCAAGGGTGCGGCCTGTTCGGCGAAGCGCATCAGCGCGGGCACCATGTCGGGCTGATACCAGTGTTCCTCGTGCAGCAGGTTCAACGAACCGAGGGTGCAGCCGTCGTGCCGGATCGGCACATTGATTGCAGACCGGCAGCCCAGCGCGTCGATCAGCGCATGGTCCGGGAACGCGCGGCGGCAGGCTTCCTGATCAACGCAGATGCGCGCCCGGCCGCCCTGCACCACCTCGCGAAAGAAGTCGTTGTCATGGTGCAGTGGCTTGGTGCCGCCGCACGGGTAGGCCACCGAGTCGCTCGTGTACAGGCGCCGGGACGCCGCAAGGCCGGGGTCGATCGCCAGCACGGTGAAGAGCCGGTGCCCCGGAAACCGCCGCAGCGCGTGGTCCAGGGCCTCGAAGGAAGCCGGCTCGATGGCACTCACTGCGCGATGCCCAGGCGATCGATGATGGGCCCCCAGGCGGCCGACTCGCGCTGCGTGAACTTCAGGACATCGGCCGGCGTCGACTTGACGCCGACCAGCATCTGGCCGGCCAGGCGCTCCTTCATCTCGGGCGTGTCCAGGGCCTTGTTGATCTCGGCGTTGAGCCGCGCGACCGCGTCGCCGGGTGCGCCCGCGCGCGCCACCAGGGAGTACCAACCGGGCACCTCCATGTCGATGCCCAGCTCCTTGAACGTGGGCACGTCGGGCAGTTGCGGCAGTCGCCGCTCGCCGGTCACCGCCAGCGGCACCAGCTTGCCGCTCTTGACCAGCGGCACGACGCCGACGGGGACGGTCGTCATCACCGGCGTGTCGCCCGCCATCACGCTGGTCAGCGCGTTGGGGCCACCTGCGCCGCTGATGGGCACATGCTGCATCTGGATGCCGGTGCGCGACTTCAGCAGCTCGCTCGCAAGATGGGTGGAGTTGCCGATGCCGGCGGATGCAAAGCTGAGCCGCTGCGGCTCTGCCTTGGCCATCTTGATGAGCTCGGGCAGCGTCTTCACGCCCAGGCCCGGCGACACGACCGTCACGAACGGGGTGTTGGCAATGACGGCGACACCGGTGAAGTCGCGGGCCGGCTGGTGCCCCAGCGACTTGTACAGGTGTGGGTTCCACGACATGTTCGAGACGCCGGCCAGGAACAGCGTGTAGCCATCCGCGGGCTGCGAGAGCACATAGGCCGCAGCCAGCGTGCCGTTGGCGCCGGGCCGGTTCTCCACCACGACGCTCTGCCCGATGCTCTTGGCGAGCACATCGGCCAGCGTGCGCGCCAAGGTGTCCGGCCCTGAGCCGGCCGGCTGCGGGACCACGACCTTGATCGGTTTGGAAGGAAAGCCCTGCGCGAAGGCGGGTGCGGCGAGCAGCGAAGCTGCAACGGCCAACGCGGAAAGCATGGTGCGACGGGTGGTCATGGGGAGGTCGAGGTGGGTAGGTTGCGAAAGCAGATGCGGGCGGGCGTCGGTCTCAACCCACGGTGGCGTAGTCGAGCGACTTGGGCGTGGCGGTGAGCACACGCGGCGTCGCGCCCACCACGACCGTGTCGTCGATGCGAAAGCCCCCCACGCCGTAGACGTACAGGCCGGGCTCGGCCGAATAGACCTCGTTGTCGAGCAGCGGACGCTGGCTGAAGGCCATGTCCTCCGGGTACTCGTGGTGCACGATGCCGATGGCGTGGCCCGTGCGGTGACGGATGCAGTCGGCAAAGCCGGCGCGCTCGATCACGGCCTGCGCCGCGGCGTCGATCGCGCACACGGGCCGGCCTGTCACGGCCGCGCCGATGGCCGCATCGGTCGCATCGCGCGCGGCCGTCCACAGCGCCTTCTTCTGGTCGTCGGGGCGCCCGCAGAACCAGGTGCGCTCGTTCTCGATCGTCAGGCCGTTGAGCCGGGGAATCACGATGTTGACCAGCACGTCGCCTTCGCGGATGCGCGCGCCGCAGGAGGCACCGTCGCCGTGCGGCGAGGCCGACGCCGGGCCGCTGAGCGTCCAGCAGCGCACGACCTCGAACTGCTCGCCGGGGAAGCGCTCGGCGGCCTCCTGCACGAACAGGCTGGCCATCGCGCAGTCCATCTCCTGCACCAGACGGCCGGGCTTGATCGCTTCGCGGTAGCGGTCCTGCAGCCAGTCCGTCAGCCCGGCCATGGCCTGCATGACGGCCAGTTCCTCGGCGTGCTTCTGCCAGCGCAGGCTGCGCACTTCCGCGGTGGCGACGCGCACGTTCAGGTCGGGCAGCAGGCGCTGCACGGCCGCCATCACGCCGCTGCCGGCATCCAGCGCGATGCGCGAGCGGCGCAGGCCGGCGCGGCTCAGGCGCTCGGCGAGGATCTCGGGGAGCTGCGACACGAGCGGCAGGCGGTTGCTCACCATCGGATGCTCGGCATAGAACGTGACGTCCGTGATCCACACCTTGTGCGCTTCCATCGAGAAGCGCATGTGGTTCGTCGACAGCTCGTTCATGACCAGGAAGCCCTCGCCCTGGCGCGGCACGACCGCGAAGATCGGCCGCTCCCAGGGCTGCACGTCGGTGTGGAAGTTGGTGGCGAATTGAAAGAAATCCGCGGTGGTGAACACCAGCGCATCGACGGCGAGTTCGTCCATCAACCGGACCATCTGGTCGTGGCGGTACCGCCAGACGGCTTGCGTCAGCTTGGGCATGTGTCGTTTCCTTGAAGGGGCCGGAGGCATCCGGCGGGTTGTCTGAACAGCTCGGGGTGCGGGCTACAGCGCGTCGAACTCGACCACGCCGGCCTTCATCACCAGGGGAATGCGCTCGCCCTGCCCCAGCAGGCAATCGAGATTGCGCATCGGATCGCCATCGACCAGCAGCAGGTTGGCCAGCGCGCCCGGGATCAACCGGCCGAGCCGGTCGCTCATGCCCAGCACCTCGGCGCCGATCAGCGTGGCGCTGGCGATGATCTCGGCCGGCGACAGCACCTGCGCGCGCAGGCGGAACTCGTCGCTCTGCAGGCGGTGCGACTCGCCCAGCAGGTCGGTGCCGAAGCCCATCTTCACGCCGGCCGACTTGTAGATCTCGAGCGAGCGCAGCCCGGCGCCGCGCACATCTTCCACCTTGGCCACGCTGGCGGGCGGCAGCCCCAGCGCCGCGCCTTCGTTGGCGAGGGCGTCGTAGGTCACCAGCGTGGGCACCACATAGGCGCCGTGCTCGGCCATGAGCGCGGCGGTGGGTGCATCGACCAGATTGCCGTGCTCGATCGTGCGCACGCCGCAGCGCACCACGCGCTGGATTGCGGCCGGGGTGTAGGCGTGGGCCAGTACATAGGTGTTGCGGGCCGCGGCCTCCCCGACGATGGCGCGGATCTCATCCTCGCTGTAGCCCAGGGCATCGACCGGGTCGGTGGGCGACGCCACGCCGCCGCCGGCCATGATCTTGATCTGGTCCGCGCCCATCTGCAGTTCTTCGCGCACGGCCTTGCGCACGGCGTCCACGCCGTCGGCCACGCGGGCGAGCATGCCCACGCGGGCGCAGTTGGGGCACACGGCGTTGGCCACCAGGTAGTCGGAGCGCGCGCGGCCGTCGCCATGGCCGCCGGTCTGGCTCAGCGCGCGACCCGAGACGAACAGGCGCGGCCCCTGCGCCAGCCCCGACTGCACCGCCTGCTTGAACGCATCGCCCGCGCCGGCGGCGTCGCGCACGGTGGTGAAGCCGCGGCGCAGCATGCCGCGCAGGATCGGCAGACTGCGCAGCGTCGCCAGCACGTTGGGCATCAGCGCCTGGCGCTGCAGGTTCAGGTCGACGGCCACCACGTGCACATGCAGGTCGATCAGGCCGGGCATCACGGTCTTGCCTGCGGCGTCGATGACCCGCGCATCGCGCGCCACGATCGGCCGGTCGGACACCTCGCGGATGGTGTCGCCCTCGATCAGGATGTCGTGGCGGTCCTGCAGCTCGGGCTTCAGCGGATCGAGCAGGCGGGCGTTCTTGACGAGGATCTGATTCATGGGTCTGTTTGCCGGGTTCCGAGGGCATGGGCGGCGAGGAATGACGGGATCGTAGGATCGCGTCACAATTCCGAAAAATTTATATGATGAATCCACTCCATTGACCGTATGAATGGTTTCAGCCTCCCCTGCCCATGAACTACCGCAACGCCGATCTCAACCTGCTGAAGGTCTTCGAAGCCCTCATGAACGAAGGCAACGTGACGCGCGCCGCGTCCAAGCTGTCGCTGACGCAGCCCACGGTCAGCAACGCGCTGCGCCGGCTGCGCGAGACCTACGGCGACCCTCTGTTCGTGCGCAACGGCGCGGGCATCCGCCCGACGCGGCGCGCCACGGAGTTGTGGGCGCCGCTGGCGCGCTCGCTGCGCACCATCCGGGGCACGCTCGAGGGCGAGAGCTTCGATGCCTCGCAAAGCGACGCCCGCCTGACGGTCTCGATGACCGACTACGTGGCGTGCATCGTCGCCCCCCGCCTGCTCGAACGGCTCGGCGAACTCGCGCCAGGGATGCGGCTGCACACCCACCCCGGCACGGTCGTGGACTTCGGACAGTCGCTGGACGACAACCGCGCCGATTTCGCCATCGGCGCCTACAACGACGACGTGCAGCGCCCGGGCTTCATGCGCTCACGCCGGCTGTGGTCGGTGGACTTCGCCTGCTTCATGCGCAACGACCATCCGCTGGCGAAGCTGGACAAGATTCCGCTGAAGAAATTCCTGGCTGCCCGCCACCTCGACGTGAGCCTGGCGGGCCGTGTCGGCGGCATCTACGACCGCGTGCTGCAAGGCCGCGGGCTGCAGCGCAACCTGGTCAGCACGGTGAGCCACTATTCAGCGGCCTACGAGGCCGTGCGCCGCTCGGACCTGATCGCCGTGCTGCCCTGGTCCGAGGGCTTGGAGACGATGCGCATGACGGGCCTGAAGCGCGTGGCACCACCGCTGGCGGCGCCGGCGCGCACGGTCGAACTGGTCTGGCACGAGCGGCACGAGACCTCGGCGCTGCACCAGTGGTTCATTGCTTTGGTCGTCGAGATGCTGGCGCGGGAGCCGGCTGCGCGCCCTGCGCGGGCTAGGCCCGGAACCAGATCCTGAGCGTCACGTACATCGCATAGCCCAGGCCCAGGACGCACCACGCCAAGAAGAACATGTTGGCCCAGTAATCGCCCGCATGCGCCGCCAGCGTGTAGGCCTGCCCCACGCAGCCCTTTCCGACGCAGGGCACCTCGCCCCGGACCAGGGCGCGCAGCATGGCGAAGAAGAGGTAGCAGGTCACGCCAGCGGTCAGCAGGAATCCGACGGGCCCTACGAGCCCCTGGGTGAGTTCACCCTTCTCATCGCGATAGCCCTTGCGCAGCAGCTTCTGTCCGTACCTGTACCAGGCATATCCGAGCAGGAGCATCAGGGCGTAGTAGAGGAAGGCGCGCATGTCCTGTGATCGTCGAGGTGTGGCGGGAGTGAGTGTTTCGCAAGGATCGTATCCGAGCGAAGCACCCGCCACCGGCCCCGCTACTGCGCGCTTGCCACGATGGCGATACCCCGAATCTGCCCGGCGCTGGGTGCGTCCACCGGCTTCGCGTAGCGCGATGGCGCAAAGCGGTGCAGCAGCTCGGCCTCGCGCAGGCGCGCCGAATCCAGGTTCGCCAGCTTCACATGGCCAAAGCCACGCACCGACAGCGGCAGCGCCGCGATGCGCGCGGCGGTCGGCTGGTTGTCGGGGGTCAGCGCGGTGGCCATCTCCTGCAGCAGGCGGTCGAAGTGCTCGATCAACGCGCGCTCGGTGCGGCGCTCCGCCGTGTGGCCGAACAGGTCGAAGGGCGTGCCGCGCAGGCGCTTGCCGTGGGCCAGCCACTTCATCGCCGGCAGCATCCATCCACCGAGGCGCACCTTGGCCGGCGCCTGCCCGTGCGCGGGGCGCGAGAGCAGTGGCGGCGCCATGTGGAACTCGAGCTTCAGGTCGCCTTCGAACTGGTCCTTCAGCTTCTGCAGGAACGCGCCGTCGGTGTACAGGCGCGCGACCTCGTACTCGTCCTTGTAGCTCATGAGTTTCAGCAGGCTGCGCGCTGCGTTGCGTGTGAAGGGCAGGCTCGCGTCGCCGCCCGGCAGTGCGGACTCGATCCCCTGCAGTGCGCGAATGCGCTGCTCGAAGCGTTGCGCCCATGCAGCGTTCTGGTAGCCGGTGAGGTGGCGACGCGCATCGGCGAGCAGCGCATCCAACGGGCGGTCGTCGACCTGGTGCGCCGCAGCCTCGACCGGTGCCGCGCGCAGCTGATCGAGCGCCGCCGGGTCGCCGGCCGCGAGCCGCCCGAGCGAGAACGCCGACTGGTTGGCCGCCACGGCCACGCCGTTGAGTTCGATCGCATGCATGAGCGCCTCGAGGCTCAGCGGCACGAGGCCGCGCTGCCACGCATAGCCGGTGGCCACGATGTTCGCGGCCAGCGTGTCGCCCAGGAACTCCTCGGCCAGGCTCTGCGCATCGAAGGTCTCGACCTGTTCCTCGCCCGCGACGAAGCGCATCTTCTCCAGCAGCAGGTCGACATGCAGGTCGGCATCGGGGTTGCGCAGCGACTCGGCCACCGGAATCTCGTGGATGTTCGCGAGCACGCGCGTGCGCCCGTGCCGCACGGTCTGCAGCGCGTCGGCCGAGGCGCCCACCACCACGTCGCACGCGAGGATGGCGTCGGCCTGCTGCGTGTCGATGCGCACCTGGTTCAGCCGCTCGGGCGTGTCGGCCAGCCGCACGAAGCTCAACACCGAGCCGCCCTTCTGCGCGAAGCCCATGAAGTCGAGCACGCTGGCCGACTTGGCCTCGAGGTGCGCGGCCATCGCGATGACCGCGCCCACCGTCACCACGCCGGTGCCACCCACGCCGGTCACGAGCAGGTCGTACGGGCCGGTCCATGCGTGCGGCGCGGGATGCGCGAGCGCGCCCACGCGGTGCAGGAAGGCATCGCGCCCGGCCGCGAGCGCCCCGCTCTTGCGGCGCAGCTTGCCGCCGGTGACACCCACGAAGCTGGGGCAGAAGCCCTTGGCGCAGGAGTAGTCCTTGTTGCAGCTGGTCTGGTCGATCTTGCGCTTGCGGCCCATCTGCGTCTCGTGCGGCAGCACGGCCACGCAGTTGCTCTGCACGGTGCAGTCGCCGCAGCCTTCGCACACGGCCTCGTTGATGAAGAGGCGCTTGGGCGGATCGGCCAGCTCGCCCTTCTTGCGGCGGCGCCGCTTCTCGGCGGCGCAGGTCTGCTCGTAGATGAGCACGGTCACGCCGGGCATCTCGCGCAGGCGGCGCTGCACCTCGTCGAGCGCGGCGCGGTCATGGAACTCGGTGCCCGCCGGAAACTTGTTCTTGATGGCGTCGTAGTGATGGATCGCATCGCTCACGACCACCACCTTGGTGACGCCTTCGGACTCCACCTGTCGCGCGATCGCGTCCACGCTGATGACGCCATCGACCGGCTGCCCACCGGTCATCGCGACCGCGTCGTTGAACAGGATCTTGTAGGTGAGCGTGGCCTTGGCCGCGACGGCCTGGCGGATCGCGAGGTAGCCCGAGTGGTAGTAGGTGCCGTCGCCCAGGTTCTGGAACACGTGCGGCGTCTTCGTGAACATCGCGTGTGAGATCCAGTCGACGCCCTCGCCGCCCATCTGGATCAGGCCCGCCGTGCTGCGGTCCATCCAGTTGGCCATGAAGTGGCAGCCGATGCCCGCGCGCGCCGTCGAGCCTTCGGGCACCTTGGTGCTGGTGTTGTGCGGGCAGCCGGCGCAGAAGTACGGCAGGCGCTTGACCGCATCGCTCGCGTTGGCCAGCAGCTCGGGCGGCGTGAAGTCGCGCACATGCTGCAGGTGATCGCCCAGGTCGTGGTTCTCGGGAAAGTGCGCGGCCAGCCAGTGCGCGACCAGCTCGATGAGGCGCGAAGGCCGCAGCTCGCCGAGCGCCGACACCAGCGGCTGGCCCGCGTGGTCGTGCTTGCCCACGAGCACGGGGCGCGCATCGGGCGGGGCGTTGTAGAAGATGTCGCGCAGCTGCGTCTCGACCACCGCGCCCTTCTCTTCCACGATGAGGATCTCGCCGAGCCCGCGCGCGAATTCCTTGAGGCGCGTCTGCTCGACCGGAAAGCTCAGGCCCACCTTGTACAGCCGCACCCCGGCACGCGCGAGCTGAACGGGCGAGAGTTCGAGCCGGCGCAGCACCTCCATCAAATCGTGGTGCGCCTTGCCGCAGGTGACGATGCCCACCTTGGCATGCGGGCTCACGATGACGTGGCGGTCGATGCTGTTGCGCCGGGTGAAGGCGGCCACAGCGGCGAGCTTGTCTTCCAGCCGCGACTCGATGCGCAGCGACGGCAGGTCGGGCCAGCGGTAGTGCAGGCCGTCGGGCGGCGCGGCGTGGCCGGTGGCGGCGCGCACGGCATCGGCGTCTTCCCAGGCGGCCACGCGCGCATTCACCGCATCGAGGTCCACCGTGCCCGCGCTCTCGACGATCTCGGACAACGCCGCCATGCCGACCCACGCGCCCGAGTAGCGCGACAGCTCGTAGCCGTACAGGCCGAACTCCAGGTACTCGGCCACGCTGGCGGGCTGCATCACGGGCATGCGCCAGGCCATGAAGGCGTGGTCGCTCTGGTGCGGCATCGACGACGACACGCAGCCGTGGTCGTCGCCTGCCACCACCAGCACGCCGCCGTGCGGCGACGAGCCATACGCATTGCCGTGCTTGAGCGCATCGCCCGCGCGGTCCACGCCCGGGCCCTTGCCGTACCACATGGCGTACACGCCATCGACGGTGCGCTCGGGGTCGGATTCGACACGCTGCGTGCCCAGCACCTGCGTGGCCGCGAGCTCCTCGTTCACGGCAGGAACGAAGCGGATGCCGGTCTTCTTGAAGCGCTCGCCGGCCTTCCAGATGGCCTGGTCGACCATGCCCAGCGGCGAGCCGCGGTAGCCGCTCACGAAGCCCTGCGTGTGCAGGCCGCGTGCCGCGTCGCGCTGGCCCTGCATCGCCAGGATGCGGATCAGCGCCTGCGTGCCGGTGAGGAAGACCGAGCCGGCATCGGCCCAGAGGTTGTCGGAAAGTTGGTAGTCGGGCCGTCGGAGTGCGGTCGCTTCAAGTGGGGCGTTCATGCCCGGAATTGTTCTGCGCCCCCCCAAGTAAGTGTTTCTTCAATACACTGGCGCAGACCCTTGTTTGAAGAAGAATCCACTCGAAAATCACGATGAACGTCGGTTTTGTTTCTCTTGACGAGCATTGCCTCAAGATTCTTTCTGCACTGCAGCATGACGGCCGGCAGACCGTGCAGCAGATTTCCGAGGCCGTGGGCCTGTCGCCCACACCCTGCTGGAAGCGCATCAAGGACATGGAGGCGGCCGGTGTCATCCGCGGCTACACCGCGCTCGTCGATCCCGAACACGTGGGCCTGCACGTGTCGGCCGTGGCCGAGGTGAACCTCGACCGCCACAGCGAAGCGATGGTGCAGCGCTTCGAAGAAGCCGTGGCGGCAAGCCCGCAGATCATTCGCTGCGTGTCGGCCAACGGGCCCGCGGACTACATCCTCAACGTGACCGTGCCCGACATGAAGCACTACGAGCGCTTCCTGCACGAGGTGCTGTTCAGCCTGCCCGGCGTGACGCACGTGCGCTCGAGCATCGTGCTGCGCGAGATCAAGTCGGAGACGGCACTGCCGCTCGGGCACCTGCTGGATGCGAAGGCCGGGCTGGCGGGGTCACGGCGGTCGCCGTGAGGCGTGGCGCAGTGGCCTCTAGCGCTTGCGCCGGATGACGTACGCGTTCTGCGCCAGCTCGAAGCCGAGCGTCGGGTAATAAGACATCGCGTCGGGCGCAGACAGCAGGATCAGCGACACCTCGTCGCCGATGATGGCCTGCGTGCGCTGCACGAGTTCCCGGCCGATGCCATGGCCCTGGTACTTCTTGTCCACCGCCAGGTCCGACAGGTAGCAGCAGTACGCGTGGTCGGTCAGCGACCGCGACAGCCCCACCAGTTCGTTGTCGACCCAGGCCGACAGCAGGAGGCTGGGCGCGGCGAACATCCGCGCGATCCGGGCGAGATCGTTCGTGGGGCGCTTGATGCCCGAACGGTCGAAGACGCGGGCGACGTCGGCAGGGTCCAGAGGCACGTCCTGGCGGTAGTCGATGGTGATGTTGTTCATGTGTTTCCTGGGTAGCGACGGCGCCAGCGTCATTCCGTCTCGGAAGACCCGAGCTTCTTGAGTTCGGCGAACTTGGCCGCCATCGTCGGGTTGCCGCGCGTCAGCTTCTTGATCGTCACGTCCTGCGCCTTGTCGTTCGCAAGGCGCAGGTTGCGGTCGGTGCCGAGCAGCGCCTCCTTCGTCTTCTGCAGGTGGTCGATCGACTTGTCGATCTCCGCGATCGCCTTCTGGAAGTGGCCGTGGGCCAGGTCGTAGTTCCTGCCGAAGGCGGCCTTGAAGGTCTCCAGCTCGGTCTCGAACTTCGTGATGTCGATGTTCTGCGCCTTGACCAGCGCCAGCTCCGACTTGTACTTGAGCGAGTTCATCGCCGCATTGCGCAGCAGCGTGATGATGGGCAGGAAGAACTGCGGGCGCACGACATACATCTTCGGGTAGCGATGGAACACATCGACGATCCCGGTGTTGTACAGCTCGTTGTCGGGCTCGAGCAGCGACACCAGCACCGCGTACTCGCAGCCCTTCTCGGTGCGGTCCTTGTCGAGTTCCTTCAGGAAGTCTTCGTTCCTGTTCTTCGTGGCGGTGCGGTCGTTCTCGTTCTTCATCTCGAACATGATCGAGACGATCTCGGTGCCGGCCTCGTCCGCGTCGCGGAAGATGTAGTCGCCCTTGCTGCCCGTGCGCGCGTCGTTGTCCTTCTCGAAATAGGCGCGGGGAAACGCCATCGACCGGATGCGATTGAACTCGGTCTCGCAGTGCAGCTCCAGGGTCTCGCCGACCATCTTGGTCGACAGGCGCGCCTTCATGTCGCGCAGCCGCTCGATCTCTCCTTCGCGATCCTTGATCTGCGTCTCGTACTTGTCCTTGAGCGATTTCTCGGCGAGTTGCTTCTCGAGCTCCGCCCGCTCGAGGCCGCTCTTCCACTGATCCCGCTCCTTCTCGACCACACTGACGGCCTCGCTGATCGCGAGCTTTTTCGCCACCTCGATGGCGTCGAGCCGGGCCTTCAGTTCCTGGATTTCCACGTCCTTCGCAGCGGCGCTCTTCTGCAGTTCGCCCACATGCCGTGCCTCGGCGAGCGCGGTGGCGGCCAGCTTGTCCTGCTTGGCCTTTTCAAGCTCGTTGGCGAGCGCGTCGCGCTCCCGCTCCACGGCGCCCAGGGCCTCGCTCACGGCGAGCTTGCGCGCGACATCGCCGGCCTCGAGCTTCGCCTTGAGTTCCTGGATCTCGCCGTCCTTGGCGGCGGCAGCCTTCTGCAGTTCGCCGGCGGCCTTGGTCTGTGCGAGTTCGACGGCGGCGCGCTTGTCGCGCTCGGCCAGTTCCAGCCGCTCATGCAACTGCTTCTCGAAATCGCCGTCGCGCACCTGCTTCAGGATGTCCGCGTAACCGGCTTCGTCGATCTTGAATGCCTTGCTGCAATGGGGGCAGATGATTTCGTGCATGGCTATGTGCGCTCCACCGTCAGGGTGGGCGTCGACAAGAGAGAGGGTGCAGCGAAGCGCCGCGCCGTTCGGGCGGGATCGCGGGAAGTGATGCTGTTCATAGGGTCAGGGACATGGAGCCATCCGACTGTAGCCGGACAGGGAGCGCCGGCGAGCGGCAAGCGCTTGAAGACCGAGGCCGACGTCTGCGAACGAACGATCCCGTATCGAAATCACGTTGCTAGAATCGCCGCTGCAAAAATCGACTCTGACCTGTTCAGAGCTCCATCCAGCCGTAAGCGTTTACGTCAACCAACGCATCACCAGTGGCACCCGCATGCCGACTGGCGGTGTGCGTTGGTCGCTTCGGTGCTCATCGTCCCGCCCATTCGACCGGCTGGTGCCGCCTTTGAAAACTCAAGGAGCGGCGCTCGATGACGAACGTCCAAACAAACTCGTCTTCCCTGCGCACGTTGGTCTGGATGACCCTCGCGCTTTTCCTCGCCTACCTGTCTGTCGCCATGTCGATGCCGGCCGTGACGCTCCACGTGTCGCAGACATTGGGCATGGGCAATGTCGCGTCCGGCCTGGGCGTCGGCATTGCCTTTTTGTCCACCATCCTGAGTCGCGGCTGGGCGGGTCGGCTCGCTGACGAACGCGGCGGCAAGGTCGCCATGTTCTGGGGCCTTGTCCTCTATGCGGCGGCATCGCTCCTGTGCTGGGCGTCCTCGCTGCCCGTGCTGGGCCATGGCGTCGGCGCGTACCTGGTTCTTCTGGTGGGGCGTCTCGTGCTCGGCCTCGGCGAAAGCTTCGCGCTCGTCGGCATGCTGGGCTGGGCGATGGCGGCCATGGGCCCCGCGCGTTCCGGGCAGGTCATGGCACTCGTCGGCACCGGCATGTACGGCGCTTTCGCGGTAGGCGGCCCGCTGGGCCTCTGGCTGCTGGAGCGACTCGGCTTCGCCGGCCTGATGGCGGGCAGCATCGCCTTGCCGCTGGTCAGCGGCGCGATGCTGTGGTCCATCGCGCCCGCCATGTCTGCACAAGGGCGCCGCGCACCGTTCTCGGATGTGCTGGGACTCATCTGGAAGCAAGGCGCGGTCGTGGGCCTGCAAGGCGTCGGCTTCGCCGCCTTGGGCGCGTTCTTTCCCTTGTACTTCCTGGCGCATGGCTGGCAGGGTGCCGGCTACGGACTGACGTGCTTCGGCCTGGGCTTCGTCGCAGTGCGTCTGCTGGCGGGTCGCTTGCCCGACCGCATCGGTGGCACCAAGGTCGCGCTGGTCTCCCTCGCGATCGAAGCTGTGGGTCAAGCGCTGCTGTGGCTGGCGCCCCATCCCGTCGTGGCGATGGTGGGCGCACTGCTGACCGGCATGGGGTGCTCGATGGTCTTCCCCGCCATGGGACTGGAGGCCGTCAAGCGCGTGCCCGCCCACCTGCGCGGAACGGCCATCGGCGGCTTCGCGGCGTTCCAGGACCTGGCATACGGCGTCACAGGCCCGATGGCGGGGCTGATTGCCGACCACTACGGTCACGACAGTGTGTTCCTGGTGGGGCTGATCGCGACGGTTGTGGGGATCGGGATGACGTGGCGGCTTGCGAAGGGGTCGCAGGCGGGGCGGGCATCGACGCTGGCCTGAGGCTGTGGCAGGTCGACCGAAGGCCTGCTCCGGGCCGGGATTTCAAGCAAAGGACCGTCGATATTTGACGAGCCCGCGCTTGATCGAGCCATCGAAGCCGCAGCGCTCGAAGAACCGATGGGCGTCCTCACGCTCCACCGAACTCAGCAACATGATCTTCGAGCAATCGCTCGCCGCGCAGAACGCCTCGACCTCCCGCATCAGCGCGGCCCCGACCCCTCGGTTGCGAGCGGCCGCGTCGACGACGACGTTCTCCACGACCGCGAACGGCTGCCGCTTGTACATCACGTCCTCGCACAGCGAGACCAGCACCGTGGCGCACACCTGGCCGTCGACCTCCGCAACAAGAAGCGCCGTCCTCGGGTCTTCGGACAACGCCTGCAGGCGTTCGGGCAGCACGCAGCGCGCCGTGTCTGCGACCAGTTGGCCGTAGAGCGCATCGATGCGTGCGGCGTCGTCGGACACCGCACGACGGACGCTGAGGGATGGGATGGGCATGCAGGCGGTCTCCGCAAAATGACGTCGGGTTCGGGCGAGGCCCGCTTCTGACTGGATTCTCCCGCAGCCCTGCGCCTGCGAAACGCGCGACGCCCACATAGACTGTGGAAATGTCCCAGCCCACCGCCGCCTTCAGCACGTCGTCCACCACCAACAACTACGCCGAGAAAACCGCCCGCCTGGTGCCAGGCCTGCACGACCTGCAGACGATGGCAGCCCTGCTCGTCGCCGAGCGCGCGCCGGATGCGGCCAACGTGCTGGTCATCGGCGCCGGCGGTGGCATGGAGTTAAAGGTGCTCGCGCAGGCGCATCCCCGATGGCATTTCGTCGGCGTCGATCCGTCGCAGCCCATGCTCGACCTCGCCGCGGAAACGCTCGGTGCGCTCGCCGAGCGGGTCGCGCTGCACCACGGCTACACCGACACCGCACCTGAAGGCCCGTTCGACGCGGCGACCTGCCTGTTGACGATGCACTTCCTGACGCTCGATGAACGCAGGTCGACGTTGAAGGAAATTCGTCGTCGCCTGAAGCCCGGTGCGCCGTTCGTCATGGCGCATCTCAGCTTTCCCCAGGCGGACGGAGAACGAGAGTTGTGGCTCTCGCGCTATGTCGCCTTCGCAGCGGCTTCCGGTGTCGATCCGGACAACGCACGCAAGGCTGCCTCCGCGATCGGTTCCACGCTGACGCTGCTCAGCCCGGCGCAGGAAGAGGCACTGCTGGAAGAGACGGGTTTCACCAACGTCCGCTTGTTCTATGCGGGCATGGCGTTCAGAGGCTGGGTCGCGCAAGCCTGAGACGAATCCTCACTCGGGCGTTCGCAACTCCGCCCACGCCGTCAACATCTTCACCTGCGTGCGCAGCCAGCTCGTCGGCATCGACTGCGTGCCCCACACCGCGATGCGGCCCGCGTGTTCGCCCATGAGCCAGAACTGCCGCACCGCCATGAAGGCGGCGACGGCGTCGACATCCGCCGAGGGCAACGGGCGCGCGCTGCGGTAGCCCGCCATGTAGCTGCGCCAACGCGCCAGCGACGTCGCGTCGAGCGATCCGCCCGCAGTGCGCGGGTGCATCGCCCACAGGTACACGCACAGGTCGTAGGCCAGCCAGCCGGGGCCCGCGTCGTCGAAGTCGAAGAACGAGGCGACGCGCACGCCGTCAAGCCCCTCCGTCACGAAGTTGTTCATGCCGCGGCAATCGCCGTGCCCGTGAACGCGCGTCAGGGCCGGCATCGCGGTGATGCGGGCTTCGAGTGCGCGTGCGATGGCGCTGAACTCCGGGCGCAGCGTGTCGGTCATGGTGGGCGCGGCGTGCAGGCGCTCGAGCGACGCGTGCAGCAGGTCGGGCAGTTCCAGGGTGTAGCGGCTGGCGGGGCCGTGGTAGTCCTGCGCGGCTTCGTGCAGCAGTGCCAGGCCGCGGCCGGTGGCTTCGACGTCGGGCAGCACGTCGCCGGGCACGTCGCCGTCGAGGTGCTCGAACAGGATCAGCGGACGCTCGCCCTCGGGCAGGTCCATCGCGACGGCATGTGCGCCATCGCGTGCCGCCAGCGCGCGGGCCACCGGCACGCCCCTGGCCTTCAGGTGCACGAGCAGCGCCGTTTCGTAGCCGATGTTGGGGGCGCCGCGCGGGCGGTCGGCGCTCAGGCGCGCGACGGCGTGGCGGCCGTCGGCAAACTGCAGGCCGTAGACATGGTTGAAGCTGCGTCGCAGCAGCTCGCACGACCGGACCTCGCCGAAGTCGTAGGCCTGCGCCACCTTCTCTGCGATGGCGGCGCCCGTGGGCGTGGTCTGGGCGATCTGGGCAGAGCGGGCGGGCGTCGTCACGGGGCGGCCTTTCGGGAGCGTGGGGCGGGCGATTCTGCCCTACCCTTCGCTGCCCCGCCGCCTTGCGTCAACGCTCCAGATCGCGATCGAGCAAAGCGCCCCCGTCCCCCACCTGCCGCCACGCAGGCGCCAGCGCCTTGCGCGCCGCATTGAGCTCGGCCATCGAGATGTGCAGCTCCGCCATGGTCTGCACCAGCAGCTCGAGCAGCGCGGCGCGCTGGCGCAGTCGCACGGTCTCGGCGCGGCGCGCGCGTTGGGCCTGGCGCGCCGCGGCCTGGATGGCGCGGCCCGTGGGCGAGTCGTGCGAGGGATGGTGGTGGTCGTCCACGGACAGGCCGGATGCGGCGCGCATGGGCAGTGGCCTCACGCGGCGGCGGGCACACCCTGGACGGCGGCGGTGGCAGCGGCAGCGTCGGCATTCGCCGCATCGCCGCGCGTCTCGGCGGCGGGGCCGTAGTTACGCAGGTGCAGGAAGAACTCGCCCATCATCTGCATCCACAGCCGCACGGCAAACGCCAGGTAGGCGGGGCTCACGCCGCCGGCCACGACCACGTCCATCTCGAGCACGACGAAGTCGCCGTGCTGCGCCACGCGCGCAAAGCGCTTGCTGCGGTGCCAGGCGGCCAGCACGGCCTCGGGCAGCGTGCCGCCCTGCACGCGCAGCGGGCAGCTCAGGGTGAAGTCGGTGTACTGGGTGGTGGTGACGGCATTGCCCCACAGCACCTGGAAGCCGATGCCGTGGCTGGCACTGTGCAGGCGCACCACGCCATCCTGTTCGATGGCGGTGACGGCGCCGCCGGCGGCCTTGATGGCGTCCGACACCTGGTCGGGCGTGACGGCGTCGAGCATCTCGAAAGGCGCCGGCGTGGCGGCCTGGTCGTCGGTGTCCGGGGTCGTGGCGGTGGTGTTCATGGTGTGGTTGTTCTTTCAGGAAAAAGGGGGAATTTGTTCAGTTGGTCTTCTTGAGCGCGGCGTCGAGCGCGGCGCTGTCGATGCTCAGTTGCGCCGGCGGCGCCAGCTGAGCCATGTAGGCCTGGACGAGTTGCTGCTGCCGTTGCTGGCGCAGGGCGGCCTGCAGCTGCGGCTTCATTTCCTCGAGGGTGGCGGTGCGCGCGGGCTGGGTGTCGAGCAGCTTGACGATGTGAAAGCCCGCCTCGGCCTGCACCGGTTCGCTGACCTGGCCCTGCTTGAGCTTGGCCACGGTGTCGCGCAGCTCGGGCAGGATGCGCGCGAGCGGCAGCGTGTCGACCTCGCCGCCGCGCTCGGCGCTGCGGCGGTCCTGCGAGCTGGCGTGCGCCACGGCTGCAAAGTCGCCGCTGCGGGCCTGCTTGGCGAGGCGGTTGGCTTCGTCGCGCACCTTGGCAATGGCGGCCGGGTCGCGCTCGGGCGTGGCCAGGTAGATCTGCGCCACGCGGTAGGCGGCCGGCAGGTTGAAGCCGGTCTTGCCCTGGTCGTAGGCGGTCTTCACCTCGGCGTCCGACGGGAAGCCCGCGGGCACCTGGCTCACGGATTCGAGGTAGCTGGTGGCGACGATGCGCGCGGTGATCTCGCGCGTGGCGGCGTCGATCTTGGCCTTCACGTCGGGCCGGTCGGCCCAGCCCTTGGCGCGGGCGTCGCGCAGCAGCGCTTCGCTCACGAGGCGCTGGCGCAGCCAGCCGTCGAGGCTCGCGCGGTCGGCCTTGACGGCGGCGCGTTCGGTCTCGGGCAGGGTCTGCAGCAGCTTCTCGATCTCGTCCTGGCCGATGGTCACTTCGCCGATGCGTGCGACGACGGCGGGGCCAGGTGCAGCGGGTTGCTGCGCGGCGGCGACGCCGACCGACGAGACGAGCAGCACGCCGGCTGCCGCGCGCAGGCGGCGGCCGAGCCCGGCTGCGGGAGTGGCTTGTGCGGGGTTCATTGGGGCTTTCCTTCCGTGGGGGATGCAGCAGCCGCAGGCGCCGGCGCGCTCACGGCGCGCACGTCGAAGCGGCTCTCGTAGAGCTTGTCGCCGTACTGCTGCGCGATCTGTTCGTACTTGACGCGGCTTTGCGCCGCGAAGGGCTGGCGCGAGGCGAGCACGCTGCCCACGTCCATGGTTTCGTAGGCGCGCAGCACTTCCTGCCCGACGGCATAGAGCTGCGTGTTCTTGGCCTCGCACTGCGTGAGCGCGGTGCGCTGCAGCGCGGCCTCGCCGGCCAGGCGCTGGCGCTCGGCCTCGGAGGCGCGCGCCATCTTCAGCAGCTCGTCGTAGGCGCCGCGGAACTGCGCGATCTGCGCACCCGCCTTCTCGCTGGCGGCCTGGGCCTGCTCGCGCAGCTGCGCGTTGCCGGCGCTGGCCTGGCCGCGCGCGTGGCGCTCGGACGCAAGCTGGGCCTGGCTGGCGGCCAGTTCCTTCTTCAGCGTTTCGAGCTCGGACGCGGCCGGTGCCGCGCCGGGTGCCGCGGGCGCCTTGCCCGCGGGCTGGCCGGCCTTGAGCGCGGCCAGCTCGTTCTGCGCCTGCTGCAGCTGGGTGGTGGTGGTGCGCAGCTGCGCGCGCAGCCGCTCCTCCATGCTCTGGCCCTGCGGCTGCTGGGCCTGCGCGACGCCGGCCGTGGCGGCCAGCGCGGCCAGGGCCAGCGCCGGGAAGATCGTTCGGGACACGGCGGACTCCTTCTTAGAAACGCGCATTGAATTCGAGCTGCAGGGTGTCGATCGACAGCGGCGGGCCGTAGACCTCCTTGGTCGAGATCCAGCGGCCGGTGAACCACATGTTCTTGTCGATCGCGTACGAGCCGCCCAGGAAGTAGCCGCGCGCATTGGTGCCGCCGCCGTGGAAGCTCGAATCGTTGTAGCCGTCGGGCATGGCGTCGGGCTCGATGCGCTTGTAGCCCGCGAGCACGTTCCAGTCGCCGCGCGCGGCCGGTGCCGGCTTGCCGTAGGTGGCCTGCAGCATGTAGGCGTTGCCGCCGCTCTTGAAGTCGGACTGGGTGGTGCCGCCGGTCGGGCCGAAGTTGTTCACGATGGCGCCGCGAATGCCGCCGCGCTTCCAGATGTCGTTGGCGTCGTAGGCGGTGTTGCGCACGAAGTTGGCGTCCAGGCGCAGGTTGTTGCCGGCCACCTGGGTGTCCCAGCGCAGGTTCAGGTCGATCAGGCGGAACTTCGAGGCCAGGCCCACGTACTGCGGCTGCGGCGTGCCGGCCGGGTTGAGCGGGTCGAGCGAGATGTCGCGCAGCAGCATGAGCGTGTTGCCCTTCTGCATGAAGGCCGGTCGCGACCAGTCGGTGCTGCAGCCGTCGGCGCCCGCGTACAGCGCGCAAGGCTCGGAGACCTGGCCGCTGACGTTGCGGAAGTTGTAGTACGCCAGCGCGCCGCGCACGCGGTTGTCTTCGTTGATCTTCCAGTCGGCGCCCACCTGCGCGCCGAGCAGCCACTTGTTCTCGCTCTTCATCTTGCGCTGGCTGCGCGTGGGCGAACCGTCCGCCGAGTACTCGAGCGGAATGAGGCCCAGCGTGCCGAACAGCGAGAGGTCGCGGTTCGATGCGAGCTTCTTGTCGAACTGCGCGGCAATGCCGTCGAAGTTCAGGTCGCTCGAATACAGCAGGTCGGTCGACATGAAGGGGTTGGCAAACCGACCGCCGGTCACGGTGAGCCAGTCGGTCGGCTTGTGCGAGATCCACATCTGGTCGAGCCACACGCTCTTCTTGCCCAGGCCGCCGCCCAGCGTGGTGGTGGTCGAGACGGGGCTCTCGTCGCTGCCCGAGGCCAGGCGCACGCCGGCCTTGGTGTTCTCCGACAGGTCGGCCAGCAGGCCCACGCGCGCGCGGGCACGGAACAGGTTGCGGCGGTCCTGGCGCGTGTTCAGGATCGACGGCAGCGACAGGTTGGTGTTCGGGTTGACGTCGTAGCCAGCGCCCTGGTTGAGCGAGGGCCAGTTGATCTCGATGTCGCTGTTGTTGCCGGCGTAGCTGCGCGATTCGTTGCGCACGCGCACGTCGCCTTCGAAGCGGATGCGCTTGCTCCACTCGGGCGTCTCGTTGGGCGCGGCCCAGCCTTCGTCCTTGGCCTGGGCCATGACCTGCGCCTTGACCTCGTCGCGGATCTGGTCGCGCACGGTCTGCGAGATGTAGGGCACGCGCACGTCGCCCGCTTCGAGGCGCATGCCGCCCGCCACGGTGGCCGATGCGGCGGTGGCCGACACGGCCGCCTGGCGCTGTGCCTGCTGCGCGGCGATGGCCTCGGTCTGGGCCTGCGCCAGCAGCGCTTCGCCCACGTCCTTGGCGAGCGTGCCGCTCTGGATGAGGCCGCGGATCAGCTTGACCATGGCGGATTCGCCCGCGGGCGCGGCGGCGGTCTGGGCCATGGCGGTGCCGGCCGACAGCACGAAGGCGGAGGCCACGGCCGCCGCGAGCGCGCACTGGCGCAGGGCCGGCATCGCGCCCCGGCGCGGGAGGGTGTTGTGCAGGGTGTTCATCGCTTCGTTCACTGGAGGAAAGGAGTCGGGCCGGGCGTCGGCCGTACAGGTGTGGAAAGTCATGGCCGGCGGCCTTTCATCGACACGCGCATCGGAAAGCGCATCGAGGCCGGCGGACGTTCGTCGACGCGGTCGAGCCCGCGCACCAGCGCCAGCACGGCCTCGTCGATGTCCTCGGTGCCGGTGCCGCGCACCAGCTGGGCGCGCGTGGTCTTGCCGTCGGCGCCGAGCCACAGGTCGATCTGGATGTCGTCGAACACCAGCTGGCGCGTGCGCGGGTCGCGCGACAGCGCCTGCTGCAACATGCTCGACACGTAGCGCGCGTACGAGCCGCTGCCCAGGCCGCCGCCGGCGCCGGTGCCGCTCATGCCGCCGCCGCTGCCGGCCTGGATGCCGAAGGCGTCGTTGCCGGCCTGGCCGGCGCTGTCCATGGTCACCGGATCGCCCAGGTCTTTCGAGGGGCTGGGCGGCGCGTCGTCCTTCGGCGCTTCCAGCGGCTCGACCGGCTTGGGCTCGGGCTCGACCACTTCGGGCTTGATCTTTTCCGGCTCGGGCTCGGGCAGCTTCTCGGGTTCGGGCGGCGGTGGCGGGGGCGGCGGCAGCATCAGCGTGGGCGCATCGGCCACCACGCGCTTCTGGCTCGCGGTGTCGGACAGGAGCCGCCACACGAGCAGCGCCAGCGCCACGACGATCGCCAGGCCGATGACCACCCCGCCCCAGCGGCGCCACAGCGCGGCCGTTCCACCCGTGCCGCTGGAGCGCGGCGCGGGCGAGGCAGAAGAAATCGGGTCGCGAGGGTTCACGCTCCGGTCCTCACTTCTGCTTGCCGGTCACGAGGCCGATCTGGTTCAGCTCGATGCGGCGCAGCAGGTCGAGCACGTCGACCACCTTCGCGTACTGCACGCTGGCATCGCCGCGCACGATCACGGGAAAGTCGGGCGACAGCGCCTTCTCGGTGCGCAGGCGCTCCTCGAGCTCGGGCAGCGTGACCGGGTAGGCGTCCAGGAACACGTTGCCGGCGTTGTCGATCGTGATGGCCTTGGTCTTGGGCTTTTCCAACGCCACCGAGGCGCTGGCCTTGGGCAGGTCGACCTTGATGCCCGGGATGCTGGCGTTGCTGGTGAGGATGAAGATCACCAGCACCACCAGCAGCACGTCGACGAAGGGCGTGATGTTGATGCCGCCCGTGCGCTTGCGCACGGCGAACTTCGCGGCTGTGTTTGCCATGGTGCGCGGTCCTCAGGCGCGGCGCGCCTGCACGGCCACCGGCAGCGAGCGGCCCTCGCCCTGCTCTTCGGCCAGGCGCGTGACGAACTCGTCGACGAACACGGCCATGTCGGCGCCGATGGCGTCCGAGCGCGAGGCCAGCCAGTTGTAGCCGAACAGCGCGGGAATCGCGACGCCCAGGCCGGCGGCGGTACACAGCAGCGCGGCGGCCATGCCGGGCGCCACCGAGTTGATGTCCACGGCGCCGGCCATGGCCGCCACCACGAACACCAGCATGATGCCGATCACGGTGCCGAACAGGCCCACGTACGGCGCGCCTTCGATGGTGGTCGACAGCCAGTTCATGCGCTTGGACATGCGCTCGGTCTCGCGCACCATCACGCCGTCCATCGCGGCGCGGATGGCGCCGATGGTGGAGGCCGACACCGCGTTCAGGTCGTAGCCGCGGTCATGGCGGCGGCGCATCTCCTCGATCGCCACTTCGTACAGGCGCCACAGCGAGGAATCGGCACGCACTTCCTGCGGCACCGTGTTGTTGGTGGCCAGGCGGTCCAGCGGCGCACCAGCGGCTTCGCGGAAGTGCTCGATGAAGGTGGCGTTGGCGCGCGAGGTGGCGCCGAAGTTGCGGCCCTTGCCGATCATGATGGCCCACGACAGCGCCATCATCAGGCCCAGCAGGCCGACCACGATCCATGCGTCCAGTGGCATCGCGGCCAGGATGAAGCCGAAGTGGCTCTTGCCGGCCTGCTGCTCGTCGGGACCGAAGGCGGCCAGGCGCGACTCGGCGCCTTGCGACACGGCATCGGCCAGCAGCAGCGCATCGGGGCGCGCGACCTTCGACAGGCGCACTTCGTCGATCGCGCCGGTGAACGGGGCGAAGCCGGCGACGGGTGCAGCGCCCGGTGCAGCGGGTGCGGCGGTCGGTGCATCGGCACCGAGCGCGGCGGCGGTGTTCAGCGCGGGCAGCTTCGCGGCCAGCGACACGGCCGGACGGCCGCCCACATACAGCGCGACGCTGTCACCCTCGGCCTTCACCGCCAGGTGCGACCACTGGCCGGCCTGCACCGGCTGGCCGGGCGTGCTGCGCTGGCCGTTCACCTGCACGAAGGGCACGCCCTGGTCGATGCCGACCACGAGCTCGCCGGCGCCGTCGCGGCGCGCATAGATCGCCTGGCGCGCACCGAGCGAGTCGGGCTTGATCCAGGCCGAGAAGGTCAGCGTGCCGCCGGCCGTCACGGCCAGCGAGGGCGTGGCTGGCAGCATCAGCGCGCCGTTACCGAGCTGGGCGCCCTTGCCGATGACCGTGCCTTCGACGGGCACCGCGGCGGTCTGGCCGTTGTTGCCGTAGGCGGTGGTGTCGCGCGGCGGCACCGCGCCTTCGGCGAAGTGGTAGACCAGCGTGTAGTCGGGGTCGAAGCTGCGCTGGCCGTTGCCCGAGGCCGGGGCCTTGGGGTTGCCGTAGTACATCCAGAGTTTTTGCGGCGTGCCGGCCGAGACGTTGGGCACGTCGACCCAGATCAGCGCGATGCCCAGGAGCGGATCGAACTGCTCGATCTGGTGGTTGAGCACGGTCTTGTCGTCGCCCGCCACAAAGCGCAGGTCGGCGCCGGTCTCGCTCACGCCTTCGAACTTGAAGTTGCCCGTGTGCAGGCGCACCAGCACCGGCACGCGGCCGGCATCGCTGCCGATGGCGCCGGCCTGCGGGCCGCCGTCGATGGTGACGGGTTTGCGGTAGGCCCACTCGGCCTGCCACCAGGCATGGGCCAGGCCCGGCAGGAGCGTGCTCAGCAGCGTGAGCGCGATGAAAAGAAGTCGTCGCATGACAGGGTTCTCCGGAAAGCTCGTGGAATGAGAAAAAAATCGAAAAGAGGAATGGCTGTTGCCGTCGGTCGTTCGTTCGGTCAGTAGCTCGCGGTGATGCTGAAATTCACCTGCGTGTCGTGCTTCCTGGTGCGCGGCCCGTCGACCAGCGGATAGCCGATGTCGACGCGGCCCGAGAAATACGTGCCCACCTTGAAGGTCGTGCCCACGCCCACCGAATACAGCGAGAAGCGGTCGGCCTGTTCGGGCAGCGGGCTCTTCAGACGCAGCCGCGCGGCGTCGGCAAAGGCGTACACGCGCCAGTTCTCGACGGTGCTGCCCAGGAAGGCGAGCGGCTTGCTGCGCAGCTCGACCGAGCCGACCACGCCGTAGTCGCCGGTTGCTTCCGCCGAGAGGTAGCCGCGCACCGAGTTCATGCCGCCCGCGGCGATCTGCTCGCTCGAGACGAGCGGCGAATCGGTCATCTGCGCGTTGACGCGGAAGGCCACCTGCGTACCGCCCTCGAAGCTGTGCGCGCCGTTGAGGTCGGTCTTCAGCACCATGAAGCTGGGCGAGGCCTTGTAGCGCTTGTAGTCGAAGGCCGCCCAGTCGCTGCCGTACTTGAACGAGCTGCTCGTGCCCGCCACCAGCGACACGCCCACGCCGTACTGGCTCTTGTCGGTCTGGCGGAAGCCCGAGTACGACAGCGTGATCGGCGCGTACTTGAGCGGCACGGTGTCGCCGCTGCCCTTGAGCGTCAGCGCTTCCTTGTTGTTCTTGAAGTCGACGCCCACGCTGAAGGCATGCCACCAGTTGCCGGTGTTGGGCACCGTGTAGGTGGCCTTCAGGCCGATCGAGTGGCCCTTGCCCAGCACGGTGGTGCCGCCCACGGTGGCCACGTTGCTGTCGGACACGAAGGCGTTGGCTTCCAGGCTCCAGTTCGTGCCCTTGAGCGGCGCGTTGTACGAGGCCGAGAACACCTGCGTCTGGTTCAGGTCCTGCGGCGCGCCGAAGAAGCTGATGGAGGCGCTGTGGCCCATCTGCCAGAGGTTGTCGTGGCCCAGCGAGGCGCTGGCGCGCAGCTTGCGCGTGTCGGCGCTGTAGTCGTTGTTCAGGCCTACGCTGGCGCGCCACGGGCTCTGGTCCTCGACCTTCAGGTCGACGTCCATCGTGCCCGGCATGGTGCCGGGGCGCACCAGCGGCATCACCTGGCGCTTGGGGCTGCGGTTGAGCGCGGTGAGCTCGGCCTGGGCCTTGTTGAAGTCGGGCACGCCGCCCTCCTTCAACGCCGGCACCTGGTCGCGCACGTCGAGCGGCGAGTTGTACTCGGCGCCCACCACGCGCACGCGGCCCACGCGGGTTTCGTTGACCTGCAGGAACACCACGCCCTGCGTGACCTGCTGTTCGGGCAGGTCGACGTACACCGACTGGTAGCCCGCCGCCTGGTAGGCCGCGAGCAGCGCGTCGCGCGCGCCCTCCACGTCCTTGAGCGTGCGCTCGGGGCCGAGGAAGGGCGTGACCGCCTTCTCGATGGCGCGGGCGTCCAGCACGGTGTTGCCGCGCACGATGTATTCGGCGATGTCGACCTTGCGGGCCGGTTCGGCGGCCGCGGGCGCGGCCGGTGGGGTGGCCGAGGTCGCGGCCGGCGTGGAGACAGCGGCAGGTGCTTGTGCGAACGCTGCCACCGGGGCACCGATCGCCATCACCGCCAGCCACACCGCTCTCCAGCAGGTCGGTGGGGCGTTCTTCTTCATGTCATGCATTTACAGCTCGGTTCTCAAGGATGAAGCTCGCGTGGCAGCGGCTCATGGTGGAGAGCCTTCATGTCGCTGCTGCGTACCGATACCTAGACGCACGGCGTGCGCGGCGACTGTCGTTTGTCACGAAAACTTCATCAAGAAATCGGCACGAGGTCCGGCGCGACGGGTTTCGCGCACATAAGAAGAAGGGCCTCCGCATGGGAGGCCCTTGTGTTTTTTCCGCCTGCGCGGGTAGCGCAAAGGTTCAGCGCCTCAGCGTTTCAGCCCCCGCTGCTCGCCCGGCGTGAGCGACTGCATCTGCGCGGTCGTGAGCGCGCCCGCGCCGAGCACCTGCACCACGCCCTTGGGGTCGTAGGCCGCGCCGCTGCGCTCGCGGCCGGCACCGGCGCCACCGCCCTCGCCGCCCTCGCCGCCCGCGGGTTCGTTGCCGAAGCCGAGCACGCGCACGGTGAACACCGAGGGCAGCGCCTGGCGCTGCGCCGCGCGGTCGCGCTGCACGGCGTCCTGCGCCGCGGTGGCGGCCTGCGAGGCGGCGGCGCTGGCGTTGGTGAGCGCGCCCACGTTCACCGCCGCCACCACCGGGACGCCGGTGGACTTGCCCTGCACCTGGATGTTCTCGGCGTTGGCCACGCGCAGCGCCGCCAGGTTCACGTTGCCCGACACGCGGATGCCCGCCTCGCCGGCGTCGATGGTGCCCAGCGGCGCGATCAGGTCGATGTCGCCCGGCGGCACCTCGGGGATCGGGTTCAGCGTGGAGATGCCGGCGCCGGTGTTGGGCGTGGTCGGCGACAGGCTGACGTTGCCGGCGTCGTCGTACAGGCGCCGCTGCGGCGTGTAGACCACGGTCGACTTCGAGCCCCGCCCGGCGTTGATGTCGCCCTGCGCCGACCAGGCCAGGATGCCGCCGCCGAAGGTGGTGAAGATGCGGCTCTGGCCCAGCAGGATGCTGTCCAGCGAGTAGATCTGCACCTCGCCCGCGCCCTGCGTCAGCACGCCCGAGCCCTCGCCCGGCACGAAGCCGCCGTCCACCCCCACCAGGGTGCGCCCGCCCGGCACGAGGATGTTCACGTTGCCGCCGAAGTTGGTGTGGATGCCGGCGTCGAGCGCGTCGTACACGCCGATGTCGCTGGGCCGCCCGGCGGCCGTCCAGGCGTCGCGCCGCAGGTAGCTCTTGCCGGCCTGCGGGCGCTTGGTGAACGGGTCCGAGCTGCTCGCGTAGTAGTTGGCGCTGCTGAACATGGTCAGGTCGCCCTGGTAGCGGCGCGCGCTGCCGTCGGCGGCCTGCGCGGGGAACAGCGTGGCGATGGCCTCGCGCCCGCGCAGGTAGCTGCCCCGGCGCGGACCGCCCTCTTCGTTGTACTCGCGCCCGCCGGCGCGCAGCTCGGCGAAGTACACGTTGCGCAGGTACACCTGCTGCTGCTCGGGCGGCAGCGCGGCGAAGAAGGCCTGCGCGTCCATGGTGGCGGCGTCGAAGTGGCGGCCCTGGCTGTTGCTCCCTCCGAAGCGATCGCGCAGCCAGTTCACCAGGTGCAGGCCTTCGGCCAGGCCGAACTCGCGCACCAGGTCGCGGCGCGTGCTGCCACCGCCTTCACTGCGCTGGCCGTCGATCTCGGCCTGCTTGCGCTTCAGGTAGGCATCGGCACCGGCCTCGTCGCCGCCGTAGCCGAACTGCTGCGACAGCCAGCCGGCCAGCGTGAGCTCGCCGCCGTAGCTGTACAGCGCGGTGCCGGGCTGGTCGGCGAAGGGCTGGCCGCTGGCGGCACGGCGCTTGGGGTCGAGATAACGCGCGGCGAAGCCGGCCCAGTCCGGCCCGTCGCGGCCCACGCCCACCGCCACCGAGATGCCGGCGCCGCTGCTGCGGTCGCCCGGCTTCACGTTGACGATGGCGCCCAGGCTCTTGAGCTCGCCCTTGTCGGCCATGTACAGCTCGCGCCCGGCGCTCAGTACCAGCTCGCCGGGGCCGGCGATGTGGAAGCTGCTGTTGCGGATGTCGCGCCCGGCCTCCACCACCGACACGTCGTCGGCGTGGCGGTGCACGATCAGGTTGCCGCGCGCCGAGGCGGCGTTCAGCGTCTGCGGCTGCGGCGGCAGTTCCGGCCGGCCGGGGAAGTCGCGCCCGCGCCAGCCCGCGCCCTCCGACGGCACGAGATCGACCTCGCCCAGCGCGGTGCCGGCGCCGACGATGTCGCGCCCGGCGCGGATCGCCACCGGGCCCGCCCCTTCGTACCAGAGCCCGTTCGGCGTCGCCACGCCGGTGTTGGAGCCGCGGTAGACGATCGAGCCGGTGCGCAGGCCCACGATGTCGCCCTCCAGCGCATAGAAGCGCGACGGCGGCTGGCCCGCCGGCGCCACGTCGGCCACGCTGGGCGAGGTGAGCGTGAACAGCGGAAAGCGCAGCCACGAATTCTGGCCGTCCAGTGCAATGGAGGGCAGCAGCGCGTCGGCGGCCGTGTTGTGGATCAGCTCGCGGCCGTACCAGAGTTCGCCGCCCAGCGCGGCGAAGCCCGGCTGGAACGGGTCCACCAGCCGCGACGGATCGGCGCCCGAGGGCGTGACGGTGTAGCCCGCCGCGTGAATGGAGTCGCGCGCCAGCAGCTCCAGCTGCGCGGTGCGCTTCACCGCGTACTGCGGGCCGACCGGCGACGGCGCCAGCGTGAGGCTCCAGGGCGACAGCACCGGCCCGTTGCTCGATTCGTCGCGCACGCCCGAGCTCGCGCTGCCGTAGTACAGGCTGCCGCTGGCCGCCAGCGCGCGCAGCACCGCCGGGTAGACGAAGCGGCCGTCGGTCGCCTGGTGGTTGGTGCGATCGCCCAGGTCGGTCCAGCCCAGCGTCGGCGTGAGGTTGCCGCCGGCGCTGAACAGGTCGATCGCGGTCGACGGCGTCCACAGCGAGAACCAGGTCCAGCCTTCGCCCGGGTGCTGCGTGCCGTTGGCGCTGAAGGGCGTGCCGTGCGTGAGCGTGGGCACGCGCCCCGGATCGGCCACGCCGCCCAGCACCAGATCGCCGCGCGCATCGAGCCGCACGCCGGCGTCGCCGGGAATCAGCACCGGGCCGCCCGAGGCGATCGACGAGCCGGCGACGTAAGGGCTGAGCGCGCGCGAGTCCTTCGGGCCGGGCGTGCCGAAGTCCAGCTCGATGCCGCCCACCGCGCCGCTTTCCAGCCGCAGCGCGCCGCGCAGGTTGGCGAAGACCCCGTTCAGGTCCAGCCGCATGCGGTCGTAGCGCTGGAGGCTGCCGGCCTGCCAGGTGGTGCTGGCGGGCACTGCGCGCACCTCGGGCGCCGGGTTCAGCGTGCCGCCGATGCGCACGTCCAGGTCGCCGCCGCCGGTCAGCAGCAGTTCGCCCGCGCGCGTCACGCGGCCGGTGCTGCCCACGGCGAGATGCAGGCCCTGGCTGCGCGCCACGTAGGTGGCGCTGTGGTCGCCCATCTGCTCCATCATCCCGGCGTTGCCGCCGGTCTCGAACACCAGGTTGCCGCCGCCCAGCGTGCCGATGCCGGTGAAGCCGACCAGGTAGGGCCAGAGGCCGCCGAGGTCGTAGGTCGTGCCTTCGTGGCCCGCGACGTAGCTGCCGAAGTTGATCCACCACGCGGTGGGCACGCCCTCGGCGCCCGGCACCACGCTGCCGGTGCCCTGGCGCCACAGCCAGTTGCCGAGCATGGCGCTGGGCATCTGCTTGCGGAAGATGCCCAGCTCGTCGGTCGTGCGGCGCATGTTGCCGCGCACGCCGATGGTGTCGCCGCGCGCATCGCCCTGCACGCGCATGCGCAGGTTGCCGCCATGGTCGGGGTACCAGGCGCGGTACAGGCTCTGGCTGTCGACGAACTGCTCGAAGATGTCGTAGCCGCCGTTGAGCACCGTGCCTTGCGGGCCCTTGGCGCGCGGCAGGTGGAAGTCGGCGTCGTCGGCGCGCGCCGCGGCGCGGGTGCCGGCGGTGTAGATGCCGTAGGGCGAGCGCTGCGTGAAGTCGTTGCCGGCCAGCAGGTCCAGGTCGCCGGTGCCGGTGCGCACCACGCTGAACAGCGGCTGGCGCACGGGGTAGGACTTGAAGTCCCAGACCTCGGGGGTCTCGGAGACCAGGTCGCAGTAGCCGATGTCGCACATGCCCCAGGACACCTCCTCCGGCGTGAGGATGCTGCCCAAGCTGCCCCAGCCTTCGTCGGCCGCCTGCTGGTTCCAGGACCACACCTTGCCGCCGGAGACCAGCTCCTTCGTGAAGGCGTTGCCGTAGTGCGTGTCGGCCAGCAGCAGGTCGCGCTGCGGCCCGCGCGGCTGCAGCGCGCGGCTGTCGGCGGCCTGCGTGTCGGCGCCGGCCACCAGGCGCATCGACCACGACTGCGAGCCCTCGGCCAGCATCGGCGCGATGGCGAAGTTGCGGCCCTGGTTGCCGTCGCCATCGGCCAGGCGCAGCCGCACCGACGCCGCGCCGCCGGGCAGCACGACCACCGTCTCGGCCGGGATGACGGCGCCGCGCTGCAGCGGCACCTCGCGCGCCAGCACCGGTCCGTTGTAGCGGTAGAACGGCGGCTGGTTGACGTCCAGCACGGCGCCGTCGGGGAACGGCAGCGGCACGCCGACCGGCCACAGCATCGGCCCGACCTTGGCCGCGCCCGCCAGCCGCACGCCGGGGTCCAGCTGCATGTTCGCGCCCAGCACGAGCGGCTGCGCCAGCACGGTGCCGGCCGCATGAAGGACCTGGCCGGACGCATCGCGCACCGCGCCGCCGAGCACGGTGCCCGCGGGCAGCGTGTAGCCCTCGGTGAGCACCGCGCGCACCGGCAGCACGGTGCCGGCGGCCAGGCTCATGGCCTTGAGCGGCGCCTGGAAGTTGAGCGCACGACCGGGCTGCAGGAAGGTGTTCTCGGCCAGCGTGACGGCGCCGCCGCGCGGCACCACCACGTCGCCGCCGAAGGGCACGCGCCCTTTCAGCAGCACCCAGCCGTCGTCGTCGCGCGTGGCCGGCAGCGCCGAGGTGTCGAAGCCGTCGTTGATGCTGCCGTGGATCTTCAGGTTGCCGCCCGCGCGCATCACCAGCGCACCGGCCTCGCCCGAGCCGTAGACGCCAGTGCGCTGCGTGCGCGCGTTGAGGCTGTCGTAGCGGAAGGCCGAAAGGTCGAGGTCGCCGTCGATCTGCAGGTCGCCATCGGGCGTCCGGCTCACGATCTGCACGCCGGGGCGCAGGTGGAAGGCATCGCCGTACGCGCGCAGGCCGGCCAGCCGGCCGTCGACCAGCGCACTGTTGGCCAGCACGTTGCGCATGAAGGCCGTGCTGTCCTCGTGCTTGGCCTGCAGGTAGGCCTGGTCGATGCGCTGGTAGGGCCGCCCGCTGATGTCCGGGTCGGTGCCCGTGGGCGCGTCGTCGTAGCGGAAGAAGCCGTTGACGGTGATCGTGCGCGCGCCCTCGATGCGCTGCGTGCCGCCGGCGTCGATGTCGATGTCGTTGCCGCGCGCGCCGCCCAGGCGCGGCGCGTTGAGCTCCACCGTGCCGAAGGCGCGCGGCGTGCCGTCGGTGCCGGCGCGCAGGTCCATGCGCGCGCCGCTCTCCAGCACCAGCCGGCCCTTGCCGCTGTCGATCTCGATGGTGGCGCGGTTGGGCGCCTCGATGGCCTGGCCGTAACTGTCCACGCGCAGCCGCGTGCCGTGCGCGTCGAGCAGCGCGTTGCCGGCAATGGTGACGCCGTCGCGCGCCGCCAGCCGGATGCTGCCGACCTGCACGCCGCCGGCGTCCACGGTGCCGGCCACGGTGAGGTGGCCGCCGTCGACCGAGAGGTTGATCTCGCGCGCCTTCAGCTCGTCGCCCACCACCAGGTCGCCCTGCTTGAGCTGGAAGCTGCGCTCGCCGACCACGCCGCCGTCGGTCAGGCGGCGGTTCAGGCCGGCGAAGTCGGCCAGGCGCTGCGCGCGCACGTCGATGCGCCCCGCCGCGTAGGGCACCGCCGTGCCGCCCGCGTCGTACTCGCCGCTGCTGCCACCCGCGATACGGCCCAGCAGCTCGACACTGCCGGCGCCCGCGCCCAGCGCGGTGACGGCCAGCCGGCCGGCGCGGTTGTTCTGCGCCGACAGGTCGATCTGCGCGCCCGCGGCCTGGCGCACGTTGCCCGTGCGGCTTTCGATTTCCACGTCGCCGCCCCAGCTGTACTTGTCGACGTCGAAGAAGCGCAGGCGCCGGCCGGCCAGGTCCAGCCGCGCGCCGTCGTGCAGCTGCACGTCGCCGTCGGCGCGCAGCACCAGCTTGCCGCTGGGCAGCACCACGGCGGTGTCGAGCGTCACGCTGCGTCCGTCGATGGCGATCTCGGCGCCCAGCGCGCGCGACGCCTCGGCGTCGGTCATCGTGCCCGGCCGCATGCCTTGCGGCGTGGCCACGCGCACGTCGCCGCCGACGGTGTAGCGCATCACCGAGCCGGCCTCGCCGGTCAACAGCGGCGTGTCGATGCGCAGCGCGCCGCCCGTGCGCACATAGCCCTTGGCCGCCTCGTCCCACGCGCCCTGCGACTGGTAAACCGAGAGCGAGCCCTTCTGCCGCGCCGTGACCTGTTCGCTCGCGTTGAGTTGCACCTCGCCGAAGCCCAGCACCAGCCGGTCCATGTCGTGCACGGTGTCCACGCGCATGTCGCGCGCGGCGCCCAGTTCGATGCGCCGGGCGTCGATCTGCAGCCGGCCGCTGCCGGTGCCTGCGCCGCCGGTGGCCACCAGGCCGGGCGGCGTGCGCGTGCCGTTCCACACCAGCACGTCGGTGTGGATGCGCGCCACGCTGTCGGCGTCGCCCCAGCCGTAGATGGCGGGCGTGGTCAGCATCAGGCGCGCGATCGTCGACTGGCCGGTGGCGGGGTCGATGGTCGACAGCTGCGTCGAGCCGAAGAAGTTGACCGCGTCGCGCACGGTGAACACCAGGTTCTCCAGCGCCGGCGCGCCGGTGCTGGTGTCGCCGCGCAGCAGGCGGTCGAGCACGGACTGGTTCAGCGTCAGGCCCGGCGGCAGCGCGCCGCGCGCGGCCGCGTCGCCCAGCGCGCGTTCGCCGCCCACGTTGATGCCGCCCAGCGCCAGCACCAGGTTGCGCGTGCCGTAGCGCGTGCTTTCGCCCAGCGTGAAGGCCTGGTCGGTGGCGGCGGTGATGGTGCCTTCGGAGTACAGCCGCGCGCCGGCGCTGCAGCTGCCGCTGGAGGCGCACACGCCGATGTCGATGCGGCCGGGGCCCGTTTGGCCGCCGCTCGACGCGGACGGCGGCTGGATGTCGATCCAGCCGTTGGACACCGCCAGCACGCTGCGCAAGCCCGGCTCGTAGATGTAGCCGCGGCGCGAGTCCCAGGCCGCCGGCCCGCGGCCCAGCGTGTCGATACCGGCACCGGACTCGACGGTGATGCCCGAGTCGCGGCGGTCGGTGACCAGGAACACCTCGCCCGCGCGCAGCACCGCGCCCTCGCGCAGCACGATGCCCTCGGCGGCGCCGCTGAAGCCCAGGCGGTTGGCGTCCCTCAGCCGGTCGGCCGCGGTGGCGTCCTGCACGAAGGTGCCCGCCGGCGCGCCGCCGATGGCCAGCTGCGCGGCACCGATGGCATTGAGGTCGCGCGCATGCAGCGAGGTGCCCTTGAAGTCCGGCGTGGGCGCGGCGCCGTCGCCCAGCACCTCGAAGGAGCGCGCCGTTCCGCCGATCACCAGCGCCGTGCCGCCCATGCCGTCGCCCACCGTGGCGTAGCGCGCGGTGCCGGCGAAGCGCAGCGCGGGTTCGCCGGGCATCTCGCCCGCCGAGCCCTTCAGGCCGAACTGGAAGCGCAGCGCCTTGGCGTCGCGCTCCAGCAGCGGGCGCGGCACGCCGTCGCGCAGCGCCTGCGCCACGGCGAAGTCGGCATAGCCGGTCTCGTTGTACTGCGCGTAGGTGCGCAGCACGTCGCCCGGCGTGAACACCGCCTGCAGCGGCAGCGCGTCGTGGATGCCGGTGCCGGCCACGCCCAGCTGCGCGGGCGCGGTGTAGGAGCCGTTGCGCATCGCCGTCGCGCTGCCCGGCGCGCCGACCTGCGCGGCCAGCCCGTTGAGCTCGACGCGGAAGGCGCCGGGCAGCAACGCGTAGGTGGACGGCATCAGCGTGTAGCGGCCCGGCGGCAGGCCGGGCACGCCGGCGCCGATGGTGATCTGCCGGCCCAGCGCCGGATCGCTCGCGCCCTTCTCGGCGCCGAGCGGCGCCTGCAGCGGCTGCACGCCCGGCACGATGGCATAGACCGGGTTGGTCGCCAGGCCGGGCAGCACGAAGCCCTTGCGCTGCGCGCCCACCTGCACCAGCGGGTGCATGCGCGCGTCGGTGGAACCGCCGCGTCCGGCCAGGAAGGCGGTGCCGGTGAGCGTGCCGCCGCCCGACATGTCGAGCACCGCGCCCTCGCGCACGTCCACCGCATGGCCGGACAGCGTGATGGCCGGGCCGACGCCGGGCACGCGGTAGGCCACGTCCTTGCCGTTGAAGAGGTAGGTCAGCCCGTCCTGCGTGCCGCCGTAGGGCATCAGCAGCCCGTCGGCGCTGACCGAGGTCAGGCTGCCCGCATGCAGCTGCACGGTGCTGGTGGCGGTGTCGCCGAAGACGCTGCCCAGCGCGATGCCGCCCAGCGGCGCGCGCAGCACGCCGCGCTGCTCGATGTGGGCGGCGTGGAAGGTGAGCGAACCGAAGGCCGACTGCGGCATGGCCGGGGTGTCGCCCACGCGCTCGATCACCAGCCGGCGGTTCATGTCCATCTCGGCCTGGCGGGTGCCCCACTTGTCGATGACGTTGCGCTGGCCGACCTGCACCAGCCCGCTGTCGCCGGTGGCCGGGTAGATCTGCGCCGCCGCCAGCGTGAGGTCGCCCGGCACGTAGAACCTGGCGTTGTTCGACAGGCGCAGGTCGCCGCTGCTGCGCAGCAGCGTGCGGTCGAAGGCGTTGCGCTCCACGACCAGGTCCTCGGGCACGTTGCGCACGATGGTGCCGCGCACGCCCTGCTGCACCATGCCCGCCAGGTCGATGAGCTGCGCGTCCAGCCGCAGCGAACTGCCGGCCGACACCAGCGGCACGCCCAGCGTGCCGGCCCCCCCGCCGGCGTTGCGCGAGCCGAGCACCGGGTTGGGCAGGATGTAGTCGTCGATCTGGGTGCGCCCGCTGGCGGCCAGTCGGATGTAGGGCGCCGCCAGTGCCACGCGCGCATCGGGCACGGACGCCTCGGCCAGGGCCAGCGCGGTGGTGGTCAGGCGCAGGCTCTGGCCCAGCGAGAGATCGACGCTGCCGTCGAAGGACAGCATGCCGTGGCTGAGCAGCGACAGGTTGTCGAAGCCGCCGTCGTGGATGCGGTCGACGCCGATGCGCGCCGTGCCGTAGGCCAGCGCGCCGTGCGCCTGGCCCGGGCGCAGGCCCACGGCGTCGGCCACCGCGCTGCGGCCCTGCACCTGCGCCAGCAGCATCTCGCGCGGCACGCGCACCGCGTCGTCGACGTTTTCGCCCTTCAGATTGTAGCGCGCCACCGTGCCGTAGAGGGGCGTGTCCAGGTTCAGCGCCAGCATGCCGCCGGCCGCGCCCGCGCCGCCCGCGGCGGCGCGCAGGTCGCCGTCCAGGAACAGGCCGCGGAAGGAACTCAGCGCGATGGTGCCGCCGTGGCTGGCGACCTCGGTCGCGCCACGGCCCGGCAGGTCGAGCGTCGCCGAGGTGCCCGAGGCCTCCAGCCGCGCGCCGGGGCGCAGCACCACGAAGGCATCGGCCGCGTCCACCTGCGTGGCATCGAGCACGTGGCGCCCGCCGATCTCGATGGTGCCGCCGTTGGCCACCTGGCCGTAGCGATGGCCGCGCGCGTCGGTGGCCACCACCGGGCGCGCGGCGACGTCGATCAGCGCGTGCTCGCCGATCCAGTACGAGCGTGCGTTGGGCATGCCGTCGGCCAGGTTGCGCGCGTTGCCCATGCCGTGCTCGCCCGGCAGCAGCGCGACGCGCCCGCCCCAGGCCGAGAGCGTGCCATCGACCGTGATCTGGTCGTTGCCGCGCAACGTGAGCGTGCGGCCGGGGTCGAGCGCGATGTGGGCGCCCTCGCCCACCACCAGCGGCGCGCGCTGGTAGAGCGTGCCGGCCTCCAGCGTCAGGTCGGCGCCGGCGCGCTGGGTGAGCTTCTGCTTCACCGGATCGTCCTGGTACACCGGCGGGGTCCACAGCGGCAGCGCGATGGACGGGTCGGCGCCGGTGGGCGCGAGCGCGCCGGCGACGGGGTCGAAGCGCTGCACCGGCATGCGCACCTCCACGCGCGCGCCGTCGGCCACGGCCACGCCGTCCTGGCCGCGCACCGTGTATTGCGCGAAGCCGCTCTGGAACAGGTCGGTGTCCAGGCGCAGCAGCGGCTGCACCGCGACCGCGCGCGGCAGCGCGGTGCCGGCGACGATCGGCGTGCCCGCGGGCATCACGGTGTCGGCGGCGGCCACCGTGCCGGCCTTGTACGACGTGGTCTTGGGCGGGATCGGCAGGCCCGAGGGGAACACGTCCCTGGGCAGCACGTAGCCCTGGGCCAGCAGGGTGATGGCCGCCAGCACGCTGCCGGCCGGCACCGTCTGGCCCGGCTCGTAGCCCTTGCCGTCGAGCAGGAACGCCTGCGTGCCCGGCGGCACCACCCAGTCGGCGCCGGTGATGACGGTGCGCGCGTTGCTGACGCCGGGTTGCACGCTCTCCTTGAGCGCCTCGCCCGGCAGCGCGCGCGACACCGTGACGGCGAAGTCCATCGGAATCTCGCTGCCGGCCGCGATCACGTAGTCGCCGGCCAGCCGCAGGTGCACGGTGCTGCTGCGCCCCGCCGCGAGCTGGCCGTCGCCGCCCGCGGGCAGTTCGCCGATGCCGATGGCCGCGCCGTTGGCCAGCGTCAGCTTGCCGCCGCCCTTCACGCCGTGGCCGCGCACCTCGCCATCCATGCGCAACGTGCCGGGGCCCGCGCCTTCGTTGCCGGGCTGGGCCGCCATCAGCGTCACGTCGCCGCCGCGGCCGCCGCGCAGTTCGTTGCCGGCCAGCAGGGCCGCGCCGCCCGACACGTCCACCACGCTGCGCGCGCCGAGCACCACATCGCCGGTGCTGCGCAGCGTGACCTGCCCGCCGTCGACATAGGGCAGGCCCTCGATGCGATCGGGCGACTGCGCGACGTGGCTCCACAGGCCGCGCGCATCCAGCCGCACGCCCTCGCCCACCGCCACGCGCGGCGCGTAGCCGACCGGCAGCACGTCGGCGATGGAGATGTCGACCCAGCTGCCGCCGTTGGCGCTGGCGAAGCGGCTGACCAGGTCGCCCAGCGCAATGCTGCCGCCGCGCGCGACCAGGTCGGCCTCCACCGCCACCGTGGGCGCGTGCAGCGCGATGCTGCCGCCGGGCGCGACGGCAAGGGCCGACGTCACCGCCACCGTGTCGTTCGCATAGGCGACGACGCCGCCCAGGCGCTGGCGCTGCAGCCACTGGCTGTCGATGCGCACGTGGCCCGCGAGGTCCTTCGGCAGTGCCTCGCCGGCGGCCAGCGCATCGGCCAGCGAGGCGGGCGAGATCGGCGCCTCGGCGAAGGTGACGCGGTCGACCCGCGCGGACGGGTTGTCGCGCAGCAGGCCGGTGGCGGCGTCGTAGACCGGCGCCACGCCGCCGATGACCAGGCGCCCGGCCAGCGGGGCCGCGGTCTGCAGCTGGCGGTAGCTGTCCAGGCCGACATCGCGCTTGCGCTGCTGGCGCTCGCCCTGGAACACGGTCGCGTCGATGTCGCCTTCGAGCACCGCGGCGCGCGTGCCGACCTGCACCTGGCCGGCATCGCGGCCCACGGTGTAGCCGTTTTCCAGCCGCTCGCGCGGCGCGATCAGCGGGTTGTAGAAGTAGCCGGTGGTGGTCTTGCCCCAGCGCGCGTGCTCGTCCTCGAAGCCGCGATAGAGGCCGGTGTAGACGATGTCGGCCGGTGCGGTCGACAGGTTGTACAGGCGCCCGTCGGGACCCTTGAGCCAGCTCTGCTGCAGCCGGCCGGTCTGCACGTCGAGCGTGCCGCCGGCCACGTTGATGCGCGAGCCGCGCTGCGTGACCAGCTCGCCGCCGGCAAAGGCCACCGTGCCGCCCGACGCGGCCCATTCGCCGACCGTGTGGCCGTCGGTGTTGAGGTAGCCGCCGACCTCCAGCAGCCCGCCGCCGGTGTACCAGCGCTCGCCGGCGTAGCCGTTGACGCCGGCCGCCACGCGCACGAGGTCGCGGCGGTCGATCCACATGTCCAGGTTGTTCAGCCGCTTGCCGTCGCGGTTGAGCGGCGCATCGCGCTGCTCGTTGCCCTGCACGTTGATCTTCACGTTGTTCGACGCCATGGCCACGCCGACGCCGACCGCGCCGGCCACGTCGATGGCGGCGCCGCTGGCCACGCGCGTGCGGCGCTCGGCGCGCGCCTGCACCTGGCCGCCGGTGGCCAGGGTGAGCGAGCCGCCGTCGAAGTCGATGTCGCCGGCCGAGTCGATCTTCACCAGCGACTGGTCGCGGCGGTTGTAGCCGCCGTCGCTCAGGCGCATCGAGTCTTTCAGCAAGGTGTCGCGCTGCACGTCGAGCGCGGTCGCGCCGTCGTTCTCCAGCACGATCGCGCTGGTGCTCTGCGGCGCCAGCGTCACGCGCGCTTCGCCGGCCTCGCCCACCGCCCGCAGGTGCAGCGTGCCGCGCGTGTTGACCGAGCTGCTGGACAGCAGCACGCCCTGCTGTTCCACGGTCTTGCCGACCAGGGTCACGTCGCCGGTCGGCGCGGCGATCAGGCCGGTGTTGCGCACGCGGCCGGCGGCGCTGCCGGCCAGGCGCAGCGGATCGACCTCGTTGCCACGCGTGCTCGAGTCGCTGTTGCCGTCGGTGCCCATGCCCTTGCGGATCACGAAGGCGTCGCCGGCGGCCAGCACGGTCTGGCCGTTGGCGGTCGTGATGCTGCCGTGGTTGTGCGCCTCGCGCCCGGCCAGCAGCACGTAGCCGCCGCCCTCGGTGACGCTGGTGGGCCGGCGCGTGGCGATGCGCGCGCCGGGCTCCACCACCACGTCGGCGGTGGCCGCGCCGTGCGTGGCGCCGGTGGCGTGGAGCACCAGGTCGTTGGCCAGCACCGGCACCTGCGTGCTGCCGCGCGTTTCGCTGTACAGGCCGCGCTTGAACTGCGCGTCGCTCATGCCCACGGCAGCGGCCACGAGGTTGCGCGTGTCGACCTGGCTGCTGCCGCTGAACACGATGCCGTTGCGGTTCACGACCATCACCGTGCCGTCGGCCTGGATCTGCCCCTGGATCTGCGAAGGCCGCGCCTTCGGGTCGTTCACGCGGTTGAGCACCGACCAGCTGGCCTGCTGGCCGAACTTCACCGTGGTGTTTCGCCCGACGTTGAAGGTCTCCCAGTTGAGGATCGCCTTGTCGGCCGTCTGCTCGACCGTGACCACGGTGCGGCCCGCGGCCTGGCGCTGCGAATCGGTCGTGAGCGGGCGCGCGTTGTGCCAGCCGGCGGTGAGCGCGTTCGTGTCGACCTTCAGGCCGCCTTCGGCCAGGCCGTCGGGCACCGAGGGGTCGTGCTGCGCGGCGGCGCGTGCCGCGGCCTGCGCCGACTGCTGCGCTGCGATGGCGCGCGCCGCCAGGTTCAGGTTGCCGAGGGACTGCTGCAGCTGTTCGTTGGCACGCTGCTGCTGCGCCTGCGGCCCCGCGAGCATCGCGGCGGGCAGGCCGTTCGGCAGGCGGCCGGTGGCGAGCGCGGTGCTCTGCGCCATGTTCTTCTGCGCCATCCACGCGCCGCTGAACGCCTGCTGCGCCTGCGCCCCGTCGAACGCGGCGCCGCCGGCCAGCAGCAGCGCGATGGCGCGCACCAGCGGCGTGAGCCGGACCTGCGCGAATGCGGCAGACGAATAAGAAGAAGAGGACGCGTTCGGCGGATTGCGCCGGGACACCGTGCGGCGGCTGCTGCGTTGCATGCGGACTTCCATGGGTTCGTGTTTCGTTGCTCGATCGGGGCCACGAAGCGCAAGGGCCCGTGGACTACCGAGCTATGACAGCGAAGGTCCGGCGCGACTGCACCATGTCACGAAATCTTCACGAACGCACTTCAGGCGCTGGCGGCGCCCAGCAGCACGATGCCGCCGGGCAGCTGCGTGAGTTCGGCGCCGTACACGTCGCGCACGAGGAAGGCCACGTCGTCCAGCCGGTCGATGGAGAAGCTGGCCTGCACGCGGCTGCGGCCCAGCGCCTCGTTCGTGAGGATGAGCCGGCCGTGGCGGTAGCGGTTGACCTCGGCCACCACCTGCGACAGCGGCACCTGGTCGAACACCAGCTGGCGGCGGCGCCAGGCGACGACGGGGCCGGTGTCCACGCCGGTGACGACGCCGAGCCCCGCGGGGCCGTAGCGCAGCTGCCGGCCTGCGTCGATCCGCGCCTGCTGCGTGCCCTGCGCCACGTCGACCTGGCCCGCCAGGCAGGTCACGCAGACCTCGCCGTCGAGGTGGCGGATGTTGAAGCGCGCGCGCGTCGCCGACACCGTGCCGCCGCCCGCCGCGACCGTGACGCGCGCCGAGGCCGGGCCGCCAGCCAGCACTTCGGCCTCGCCGGACACCAGTTCGATGGCTTCGCCTGCAGGCTCCGACGCTGCGGCGCGCCGCAGGTTGATGCGCGTCTGCGTGTTCATCTGCAGCACCACGCCGTCGCCCATGGCGACCTCGCGCTGCTCGCCGGTGGCGGTGCGGTAGTCGTCGCCCCATTCGGTGACCGAGGGCCACAGCGCCAGCGGCGGCGACACCGCGAGGTAGGCGACCGACGCCGCGACCGCACCGCCCAGGAAGGCACGGCGTCCGGGCACCGGCAGACGGCGGCGGGCCGCCTCGCGCGCTTCCTGCTGGCGCACGCGCTGCGCGGCCGGCGCCATGGCCTGCCACACCTGGCGCGCCTGCACGAAAGCCTGCGCGTGCTCGCGGCTGCGCGCGCACCAGCGCCGGAAGGCCTGGGCGTCGTCTTCGGTGGCCTGTTGCGAGCCGAGCCGCACCACCCAGGCTTGCGCTTCGCGTTGCAGGGTTTGCTTCATGGCCTCGGTCGCCTGGGGTTCTTCAGCGGTCATCATGGGGAGACTGTTTTCCGGCGCCAGGACCGAAGCGCTGGATGAAATCCCGCCCGAGCCGCTCGCAGCAATGTTCCAGGCCGGCGCGCAATTCCTTCTCGACGGTGCGCGCCGACACGCCGTAGCGCGCCGCGATGTCCTTGTGCGGCATCTCGTCGACACGCGCGGCCAGCACGATGGCGCGGCGGCGGCGCGGCAGCTCGGCCAGCGCGCGCTCGAGCGCCTCGAGTTCGTTGCGCGCCTCGGCACCGCGCGCGGGGTCGGCGGCCTCGTCGGCCATGTCGTACAACGCCTCGACCTCGCCCACGCTCAGCAACCGCGAATTGCTCTTGCGCTGGTCTTCCGCCACGTTGAGCGCGATGCGGAACAGGTAGGCCGAGGGGTAGCGCACGGCACTGCGCACGGTCGAGTTCTCCACGCGCAGGTAGGCCTCCTGCAGCGCGTCGTTGGCGAGGTCTTCCGAACCGAGGCGGTGGTGCAGGTGCTTGCGGAACTGCGCATAGCGCGCCAGGAACAGCGCGCGCAGCGAGGCCTTGATCGATTCGGACATGCGACTCAGCCTGCGCGCGCGCGCAGGTACGGCCGGCAGTCGCGCGCCGGGTCGGGGCGCGGGGTCAGCAGCAGCGTGACGGGCTGCGGCAGCGCGGCCGGCGGCGGCGTGTCCAGGCCGAGCGTGCGCAGGCTGGCGAGCACCGTGGCGTCGCGCGCCGGCACGCCGCTGCCCTCGAGCAGGCGGGCCTCGGTGACGGCGCCCGCCGGGTCGATCCACAGCTGGACCGCGAGCCGGTAGCGGCCGAAGGCGTCGGGCTGCGCGATGCACAGCACGCGCGTGACCGCCCCCTGCAGGACGGCCGCGTAGGCCTGCAAGGCCGGGACGTTTCCGGCCGGGGCGGCGCCCGTCGGCGCGCGTTCATCGGGGGCGGCGGTCGCCGGCTGTGTCGGCACGAGCGTGAACGCGCTGGCGCCGGTGTAGCGCGCCACCAGCCCGGTGCCCACGAGCATCCGCTGCAGCGCGTCGCGCGGTGCGAAGTCGCCCTGCACCGGCGACGCCTCGCGGCCGTCGGTGAGGCGGCTGGTGACGAGCACCGAATGCCCCGTGAGGTGGCCGAAGACGGCGAGGGAGCGCGCCAGCGGCTGCGCCGGCAGGTCGAAATGCAGCGCCGGCGCGTCGCTCGCCGGGTCGTCGGCTGCCGCGGCATGGGCGGCGCACATCACCAGCGCCATGACCAGGCACCAGGACAGTGTCAGGCCACCGCCCGATGCGGAAGTACGTGTCATGTGACGGAGGATCAACAGCAGCAACGAAGGGTCTGGAAAGCGGCCGTCCGCCGTGCGGCCCGGGTGAGCGTGCGGGCGAGACTAGCGACCGTGCATGACCGACATGTGACGTTTCGTTCACACTTCCGACCTCGCGAGATTCCGTCTTCTTCCTGACTTGCGCGCAGTCCAGACTGCCGGGTTGGCCGTTGCCATGGCACGGCGTTCCTTCTACTTTCTTCCTGGGGTGCAACGATGCGCGTCGGTGTGTGGCTGTTCGGCGTGATGCTCTCGGTGATCGCCACTGGCGCGGCAGCGCAGACGTCGCCCTCCGGCGGCGAGGCCGACGGCAGCTGCGTCGAAGTGGTGGTGAATGGCGAGCGCACGCCCGCCTACGACTGCCTGACCCGCAAGCTCGCGCCCACGATGCCGGCACGCGGGCCGGACGACGCCGCGCCCGGGCTGGCCTCGGAAGCGATCACGCAGCGGCCGGGCAATCAGCTGGGCTTGTTCAATCGCGCGGCGACCGGGCATCGCATGGGCAACACCTTCGGCACTTCGGTGTATCCGCAGCGTCCGCCGCCGGCGGTGTACACCTCGCCGCTGCTGCCGCCCCGGCCCTGAGCGAGGCCATGCGGGAAAAGAGGCCGGGCGTTCAGAGTTGCTGGGTCACCAGCACCACGAACCCGGCCAGCGAAATGGCGACGCCCATGGCTTTCCTGAAGGTCTTCAACATGTCGTGTGCTCCATCGGTGAGATCCGTGAGCCTCGATGGTGCGCCGCTTGCGGGCGCTGCGGGTTTGGCAATCCCGATGGCCGGGATAGAAAAACTTCAACCGCGGGGTGCGGATGAACCCGGTCAGCTCGCCCGTGCGCCGGTCCGGGCTTCGGCGAGCGACAGGCGCTCGCGGGCGAACTGGCTGGCCCGCAGGCGCACGCGCGCGACCGCGGCGTCCAGCGAGGGTTGCTGCATGAAGACGAGCACGCCGCGCTTGAGCCCGCGCAGGCGAAGTTCGGCAACGCCGGCATAGCGGCCGCCGGTGGTCTGGCGGATGTCGATCTCGCTGGACCAACCGTCGGAAAGTTCGACGAAAAGATGTTGCTGTGTGGCGCTCATGTCAGTGAGGAGCTTAGGGCTACTGCCGGCGCCGCCCTAGGACATAGTTCCTAGGTATTAGCATTTAATTTCGTTTAATAACAATTTCACGCGCTTCGCGCAAAGGGACACCATGTGTGAACATCCGCATGACTTTCGGCACTCGCGCCGAAACAGCGTGCCATCTAGGATGGAGCGGCCGTGATCCGTCTCCCTCTTTCTGCGCATCCTCCCGACCGGCCTGCCCCGCAGGTCGACACCGTCCGCCCCGATTTCCGCGCCGCCGCATGAAGGACGAGACCCACTCCGCCGAACACCTCTACACCATCGAAGTCGAGGGGCGCAACGTCACGGTGCGCGACGTGATGGTGGCGGCATTCACCTACCGCATCAAACTCGAGGAACTGCTCGGCTCGCCCCGGCAGGTTGCGCACTGCTACCGGCTCTGGCGCCGGCTCGAGCGGCTCGACGAACCGCCCATGACCCGCCTGGACATCAAGTACGCCACCGCCTGGCGCGACGCGCATGCGCAGGCCTGGCAGGTGGCGCAGGTGTTTCTCACCGACCCGCACACCAAGACCTTCGTGCTGCGGCTGGCCGCTCCCTAGCGCGCGTCAGCGCATGTGCGCCATGTCCCGGATGTCGGAGCGCAGCGCGCTGCGGTCGGCGCCCACGAGCGGCAGGTTGACCAGCAATTCGAGCCGGCGGCGCAGCGAGTACAGCACCTGCAGCGCGCCATGCGCCGCGTCGTCCGGGCCGGTGTTGGCGCCGGCCACGTCGGGATAAGGCCACAGGGCCGCATCGGGCTGGCCGGGCCAGCGCGGCTGCAGCGGTTCGAGCGCGGGGTCGAGCGTGATGACGACATCGGCGTTGTGCGATCCCGCGCGCGCCAGCAGGTCCCAGCTGCGCGGCGGCGAGGTCGGCAAGGCCATGCCGGCGCTGCCCAGTGCCTCGACGGCCGCGGGGTGCACGTCCGCCGCCAGCCGCCCCGGCTGCCCGCACGAGCGCACCGAAAAGCGCTTCGCATCGAGGTGGGCAAGACAGGCCTCGGCCAGCACGCTGCGCAGCGAATTGCGCCGCGAGACAAAGACAACCTCGATCCGTTTCTGCATGGTCGAACGACTATAGCCACGCCGTGTGGCAGGTGGGTGCCGAAGCACAGGGACCCTTTTGCAGACGCCTGTTTACCCCGGACCTGCAGACATGACAAATAAGTGTAAACACTCGTAAACCTTGCGGGATGGGTCGGCGTTAGAACCGCATGACAACCGACCCCTCCCTCGTTGTGCTTGCTTTCCTGGTCGGTCTTGCCGCGGGCGTGACGCTCATGAGCATGCTGGCAGTCCTGCGTTCCGACCAGGACCGCCTGCCGCGCTCCGAGCACACCCGGCTGTAAGGCAGACCGCGGGCATCGCCTGCCGGCACGTGGCCGGCCGGCGCAAGCGGGCGCGCTTGTTCAGAACCCCGACTGCTCGATCAGCACCGAGGTCGCCGCATGGATCCAGCGGCGGGCCAGGCTCTCGCGGGTGCCTTCGAAATGCGCGCGCACCTCGCGCACGCCGTCGACCGGCGCGTCGTCCTCTCCCTCCACCGTCACGCGGAACCAGGCCTCGGCCGGACGCAGGTCTTTTTTCTGCGCGGTCGGGTTGAGCGCGATCGGGCCGCCGTGGTCCTGCGCCAGCAGCAGGTGCGGCAGCCGGCGCACCGGGCTGTTGTCGATGGCGCGCAGCGACTGCCCCGCCGCCACGGCCGTACCCTCGTTCGTTTCCATCGCCGCCAGCCGCGCCACATATTCGACCACCCGGGAACCGGGCCACATCCGGCCATGTTCTGCCGGCTAACGCGCACCGCGACAAGCGGGTCTGAGGCACGGGGCTGTAACCATGTGCGCGACCGCCGAAGAGGCACGGCAGGCCGCTCGGTCGACTCCGGAAATGGACCGCAGCGCGCCTTCAGGAAACTTCGCGCGGCCTCGTCGCTTCGATGTAATTCGAAAGAATCAACAACATCCGCTTGCAGATGCGAGACCAGTCGAGCACCCGGTTCGGCGGGCCATCACGCCCCCTGTGTACGCCCGCGCAGCTTCGACTGCTTAACCCGGCAATATTTAACGATTCAAGATAATTGTTACGTTTTTGGAGCATCTACGAACCCCCGATTCCTGCCTTCGCGGGGGTCTGTTGCACAGGGCGCGGTGATACTGTTCCGGCCCCGAATCTTGCGTTCCTGGTGTGCGCACTGCGCACCGGAGGACACGAGGCGTGGCACATCATCCAACTCGCTCATGTAAGAAAAAATGAACAAACTGCTCGCACTCATCTTCGTGGCTGCCGCCATCACCGCTTGCTCGAAGCAAGAGTCCACGCCCGCAGCGCCGGCCGCTCCCGCAGCACCTGCTGCCACCGCACCGGCCACGCCGGCACCCGCACCGGCCGCCAGCGCACCGGCTGCTGCTGCGCCTGCAGCCACCACGACGGCATCGGCCGACGTGCCCAAGGAATGCCAGGAGTACCTGGACAAGGTGAGCGCCTGCGTGGGCAAGCAAAGCGGTGCCGCCGCCGACGCGCTCAAGGGCAGCCTCGAGCAGACCAAGGCCACCTGGGCCAGCTACGGCGCCAACGCCGCCCAACTCGGCGCTGCATGCAAGGCTGCTTCCGACGCCTTCGCCGCACAAGCCACGGCCATGAAGTGCTGATGCACTGAGTCGCTGACGCCGGCGAGGTTGCCCTCGCCGTGCGACGCGACACACCTCCTCGTCACCGACGAGGAGGCGCCGCTCCCACAACGGTCGGCGCAAAACGGTCCCTGTCAGGCCGAAAGAATCCAGTCCCATGACAGACCTCCTCACGAATCTCACCTGGCACGCCCTTTCGGGCCCGCATGCGCCCTATGCCAGCGGTACATCGACCGCACGCCGGTACGCCACAGGCTTCTCCCCCATCGTCGGTTTTGCCGACGCACTGCACCCCGACCTCGACGCGCTGCTGCCCTTCTGCACGCCGGACGAGCACTTCTATGCCATCGGCTGGTCGGGCCCCGCGCCGTCCACCTGGCAGGTCGACATGGAATCGGTCATCGTGAAGATGATCTGGGACGCACCTGCGCCCGTGGCCGACACGCTCCCTGATGTAGTCCGGCTCGGCGCGGCAGATGTAGAACAAGTGCTGGCCCTGGCCGACCTGACGCGCCCCGGGCCCTTCTCCACGCGGACCATCGAACTCGGCGAGTACTTCGGCTGCTTCGACGACAACGGCCGGCTCGTGGCGATGGCCGGCGAGCGCATGGCCGCCAGCACGCTGCGCGAGATCAGTGGTGTCTGCACGCACCCCGATGCGCAGGGCAAGGGCTATGCGAAGCGGCTCGTCACGCGCTTGGTGGCGCAGCAGATGCAGCGTGGCGAAGTGCCGGTGCTGCATGTGATGCAGGGCAACGCGGGCGCGCGGCGCATCTATGAACGCATGGGTTTTCGCGTGCACAGCGAACCCGTCGTTCGCGTGATCTCGCGGCGCTGAGCGGCGCCGCTAGCGCCTCAGAAATTCGCGCAGCGCATCGAGCGCGCGCAGCGCACCGGCTTCGTCCACGTCCCGGTGCGTGACCAGGCGCAGCCGGCCGTACAGCATCGAGACACGGATGCCCTTCTCTTGCAGGTGCTTTTGAAGTGCGTGTGCCGTGTCCTGCCCGCGATCGGCCAGATCGAGGAACACGATGTTGGTCTGCGGCGCCTCTGCCCGCACGCCGGGGCGGTCGCACACGCCTTCGTACAGCAGCTTCGCCAGCCGATGGTCTTCGGCCAGTCGCTCGACGTGATGGTCCAGCGCATGCAGCGCCGCTGCGGCCAGCACACCGGCCTGGCGCATCGCGCCGCCCGCCGCCTTTCTCACGCGCCGCGCCCGTGCAATGAAGGCCGCACTGCCGCACAGCGCACTGCCGACCGGCGCACCCAACCCTTTGCTGAAGCACACCGACACGGAGTCGAAGTGCCCCGCGATGCGCCGTGCGCCGGCCTCGGGCGACGTCGCATCGCTGGCCGTGGCCGCGTTGAACAGGCGCGCGCCATCCAGGTGCGTCGACAGGCCGTGCCGCCGCGCCAGGCCAGTCGCGGCGCCAAGGTACGCATCGGGCAGGCATCGCCCCCCCAGCGTGTTCTCCAGCGCAAGAAGCCGCGTGACGGCGAAGTGCTCGTTGTCCGGCTTGATCGCCTCGGCGATCGCCGCCAACGGCAGAGTGCCGTCGTCCGCGTGGTCCAGCGGCTGCGGCTGCACGCCGCCGAACATCGCGGCGCCGCCGGCTTCCCAGCGGTAGCAGTGCGCCATCTGGCCGACGATGTACTCGTCGCCGCGCCCGCAATGCGCCAGCACCGCGCACAGGTTGGCCTGCGTGCCCGACGACACGAACATCGCCGCCTCGAAGCCCAGCATGCCGGCGATGCGCGCCTGCAGTGCGTTGACGGTCGGGTCTTCGCCATAAGTGTCGTCGCCCACGGGCGCGCGCTGCATGGCCTCGTACATCGCGGCCGTGGGCCGCGTGACCGTGTCGCTGCGCAGATCGACGCACGCGCTCATGCCGCGCCCAGCGTGCCGCCGAGTTCCTTGTTGACGACCGAGAGCCAGTAGGCGATGCCCAGCGGCAAGGCCTGGTCGTTGAAGTCGTAGTACGGCGTGTGCACGTCGCCCTGGCCGTCGCCCTTGCCCAGGCCGTTGCCGATCAGCATGTAGGCGCCGGGCCGCTTGCGCGCAAAGAACGCGAAATCGTCACCGCCTGTCAGCGGCGCCTGCTCGGGGTTCACAGCCTGCAGGCCCACCACGTCGTGTGCGGCGCGGATCGCGTTGCGCGTCGCGTCGGGATCGTTCACGAGCGGCACGGAGTTCCACCAGCACTTCACGTGCACCGACGCTCCCTCAGTGGCGGCCGCGTGCTCCGCATGCTCGCGCAGGCGCTTTTCGAGCAGCGCCTGCACCTCGTCCGAGAACGCGCGCATGGTGCCGGAGATGCGCAGCTCCGCCGGAATCACGTTCATGGCCTCCGGGTCGCCCGCGCCGATGTGGCCCACGCTGAGGGTGGCCGGGTCGGTCGGCGCCACGTTGCGGCTGACGATCGACTGCAGGCCGAGGATGAAGTGCGCCAGCACCACGCTCAGGTCGGTCGACAGGTGCGGGTAGGCGCCGCCATGGCCGCCGGTGCCGTTGAAGCACACCTGCCATCGCCCCGACGCCGCCATCATCGCCTGGCTGCGGATGCCGAATTGGCCCAGCGGCAGCGCAGGCATGGTGTGCATGCCGAAGATGCGATCGCAGGGAAAGCGCTCGAACAGCTGCGCCTCGAGCATCGCCAGCGCACCGCCGCGCCCTTCTTCCGCGGGCTGGAAGATCAGGTGCACGGTGCCCTCGAAGTCCGGGTTCTCGGCCAGGGCCTGAGCCGCGCCGAGCAGCATCGCCGTGTGGCCGTCGTGGCCGCAGGCGTGCATGCGGCCCCGGACCGTCGAGGCATGGCCCAGCGTGTTCTGCTCGCACAGGGCCAGGGCGTCCATGTCGGCGCGCAGGCCGATGGCGCCCGCCCCCGCGCGCCGGCCGCGCACGACACCGACCACGCCGGTGTTGCCGACCTTCTCGTGGGTCTCGATGCCCCAGTCGCGCAGCTTGCCGGCGATCAGCGCGGAGGTGCGGACCTCTTCGAACCCCAGCTCGGGGTTGGCGTGGATGTCGCGGCGGATGGCCGCGATCTCGTCGATGTGCCGGTTGGCAAGATCGAGCAGGCTCATCGCGCCACCTCGCTCTTCTCGGGCGGCATGCGCGAGACGATGCCCTGCATCTTGCCTTGCGTGTCGGCCACGACCTCGGCGAAGCCGGGGCGCGCGCCTGCGGCGGCCGGCATGAAGCCGATGCGCCGCAGGTTCGCCGCCACCTTGTCGTCGGCCAGCACGGCATCGACGGCGGCCGACAGGCGCTGCGTGACGTCCGGCGGCGTGCTGCGCGGCACGAAGAAGCCCAGCCAGGTGTTCAGGTCGATGCCCTTGAGGTACTTGCTCTCGTTGAGCGTGGGCACGTGCTTGAGCAGCTCGTCGCGCTGCAGGCCGGTGGTGCCGAAGCCGCGCACACGGCCACTCTCGATGGCTTCGGGAAAGGTGGCCGGGGCCACCAGCGTCAGGTCGACCTGGCCGCCCAGCAGGTCGGTCACCTGCGTGGAGCCGCCCTTGTACGGCACGTGCAGCATCGAGGTGCCGCTGCGCTCCTGGATGTCGCGCATGACCACGTGCTGCAAGGTGCCGATGCCCGAGGTCGCGTAGCTCAATGCGCCGGGGTTCTTGCGCGCGAACTCGATCAGTTCGTCGGTGGTGCGCGCCGCAATGCCGGGGCGCCCCACCAGGACGAACGAGGAGTCGCCGACGCGCGCCACCGGCACCAGGTCGTCGGTCTTGTAGCTGACGGCGCGATTGACCAGCGGTGCCAGCACCACTTCATTCACCGAGCCGAGCAGCAGCGTGTAGCCGTCGGCGCGGGCACGCACCACCTTGGCTGCACCGATGGCGCCGGCACCGCCGCCGAGGTTTTCGATCAGCACCGGCTGGCCCAGCTGCTTGCCGAGCGCCACATGCAGCGCTCGCGCCATGGCATCGACGGAGCCACCCGCCGGGTACGCCACCACGACCGTCACCGGCTTGTTCGGATAGGCCTCGGGCGGCGCGGCATGGCCGTGAAAGGCCGCGGCGCACAGCAGCGCGGCAGCGAGGAGTCGGGTTCTTCTTGGCATGGTCGGATGGATGTCGCTGGAATGAACTGGAAAGGCCATTCTTCAATGACTGCCCCACGGGGAACCAATGCCTTGTGGCCCCCAGCCATGCATCCTGCTTATAGCTTCAGGGGTGCTTCCTGGCGTAGCGAAACAGATGCTCCTTCAGCGTGTTCGCCGCCTCGCCGCGCTCGTCGCGCACGCTCAGGATGCCCAGCGGCGGCAACGCGGGCAGGTCGGTCACATCGATCAGTGCGATCTGCCCCATGTCGATGAACTGGCGCATCGCGCTGTAGGGCGTGAAGCTGAGCAGCGTCTCGCTCTGCAACTGGGCCAGCACCATCGCGCTGGAGCGGACCTCGAGCTTGCGGTAGCGCGCCGCCGTGCCGTGCGCGGCCATGAGGGCGTCGAAGGTCTTTCGCGCATGGGTCGCGGGATGCAGCATGAGCCACATCTCGTCCAGCAGGTCCGGCAGGCGCAGCCCGCGCTTGCGCACCAGCGGATGATTCGGGCCGGCAACGACCACGAGCCGGTCGGGCAGAAGGTCGGCGAACTCCCAGCCCTCGGGCCACACCGGCGGTTCACGGCACAGCATGAGGTCGACCTCGCGGTTGGAGATCAACGCGCTCGACTCCGCGGCATTGGCCTCCTGCAGCTGCACGAGGATGTCGGGCTTCGATTGCCCGAAAGCCGGCAGCGCCCGCACCAGCAGGCCGTTGATGGCGCCATGGATCGCGCCCACGCGCACGATGCTGTGCCCACTCGATTGACGAAAGGCCACGAACTGCGTGCCCGCCTCGAGCGTGGCCAGCGAGCGCTGCACGAACGGCAGCAGCTCACGCGCCATGTCCGTCATGCGCATGCCGCGCGCATGGCGATGGAACAGCGGGCACTGAAGAAACTCCTCCAGGTCGGCCACCAGGTGCGTCACGGCGGGCTGCGTGAGACCGATCGCGTCGGCCGCGCGCTGCGCGCTGCCGAACTCGGCGATGGCGGCAAACGCCTGCAGATGGCGAAAGCGCGCCCCCGTCATGAGACGCGCATAAAGAACAGCAGACGACGGAGTCATGGCACGGGAGCAGGCCGCAACGGCCCGGGCGGGAAAGCCCGGATGCTAAGCGCCCGTTGCACGCGCGGCCATGGGTTGTGTCCCTGAGGCCGGGGCACCCAGCCATAAGCAAAGCAGACCTCTCGGTCTCAATTTTCATTTGTTGTGTCCCCGCCCCAAAAGAAGAATCGCGGCCGGCAACGCAGCCCTCAGCACAACAACGGAGACAACCGAATGAAGAAGAGATTGACCGCCCAGGCCGCCCTGGTCCTGGCCCTTGCCGCCTCGGGTGCAGCGCACGCCCAGTCCACCCTCACGATCTTCGGCGTGCTCGATGCCTCGATCACCTCGACCACCAACCGGGCGCAGAACCTGTCGCCGCGCGGCGGCAGTGTCTCGCTTTCGCGTACCGAGCTGGCCAACAGCCGCAGCGCCAGCAGCCGGCTGGGCTTCATGGGCCAGGAAGACCTGGGCGGCGGCATGGCGGCGGCGTTCTGGCTCGAAGCCCCCGTGACCAACGACGACGGCGCCACCGGCATCGCCACCTTCTCGCGCCGCTCGACCTTGAGCCTGCTGGGTACCTTCGGCGAGCTACGGGTGGGCCGCGACTACATGCCGGTGTTCGTCAACGACGTGCTGGTCGACCCCTTCAGCTTCAACGGCGCCGGTGCCGCCCTCACCTTCATCGCCAACACCGGTTCGCGGCTCGACCGCGTCTCGCGCGCGAACAACTCCATCGCCTACTTCCTGCCACCGAACCTGGGTGGCTTCTACGGCCAGGCAATGTATGCATTGCATGAAGGCACCAAGCAGACGCTGTGGACCACGCCGCCACCGCCCAACAGCACGCGCACCGGCCGCCACATCGGCGCGCGCTTCGGCTACGCGAAGGGGCCGCTGGACATCGGCGTTGCCTTCGGCCGCAGCACGACGGGCGACGACTACAACGCAGGCACCACCGACGAAGTGCAACTCGCAAGCCTGGGGCTGACCTACGACTTCAACTTCGCCAAGTTCTACGCAGGGGTCAACCGCAGCAAGGCCGGCCGCGACTACGCGAGGCCGCCTGTCTCGCCGCTGCCCGACGTCACGCTGAACAGCGCCCTGATCGGCGTCACCGTGCCGGTGGGTGTGGGCGTGATCCGCGCGACCTATTCACGGGCCGTCTACGACGAGCACCTGAACGACAGCCGCCCCGACCCGCAGGCCAGCAAGATCGCGCTCGGCTACCTGCACAACCTGTCCAAGCGCACCGCGCTGTATGCCACCGTGGCCCGGCTGCGCAACAAGAATGGCGCGGCGATCACCATCGGCGGCCCGGCCTACCTGCGCAGCGCGTCGCTCGTGCCGACGACGTCGACGGGCTACGACGTCGGCATCCGGCATGCCTTCTGACCGGCCTGGATCAGGCCGCCGCCACCCCACGCTCGCTCGTGATCTCGGCGCCTTCGCGCATCGTCTTCGTGACGGGCGTGTTGGCCACCACCTCGAGCAGCCGGCTCCACTGCGCATCGGTCAGCGGTGCGCTGGCGTGCAGCACGCGGTGGATGTGCGCCTTGCCGTCCGCGTCTTTCGTGAAGCTCAGCTCGGCCTTGAACTCGCCCAGCTCCCAGCCCTTGCGCTGGGCGTACATCCGCAGCGTGATCGCGGTGCAGGCGGACAGCGCGGCCAGGTAGTAGTCATAGGGCGCCGGCCCCGCGCCCTGCCCGCCCAATGACGCCGGCTCGTCCGCCACCAGCTGGAACTTGCCGACCTGGATGCGGTGGTTGAAATTGACGTCGGTGGAGACGATCGTTGCGGTGTGGCCCATGGGTGTGCTCCTGTTGACAAGCAAGCATTCTGGCGCGGCCGAACGCCCGAAAACATCAGCACCAACGGGGTTGATCCAGACGCTCATAATGCTCGCCGGGCGGCCATGCCAGGGGTCGCCAGCCACCCGGCACAAGCGGGTGCGCCGCCTTCCTGCCTGGCATCGACGGAACGACACCATGAGCGCTTTGCACATGTTTCTACCGGTCTCCGAGCCCGCGCGCAGCGAGGCGCTGGCGCTTTTCATCAAGACACACCACGTGCCCCGCCACCTCGTGAGAGGCACCTCGCGCAAGATGCCGGACGACTGCGGTCCCCCCGCGCCGGTTCGCACCTCGCAGGAACAACCGCAGGCCGCATCCGCCCAGCCATCGGCCGCATCGGCCTAGGGCGGACAGACCGCAAGGAAAACAGCCCTCGCCGCGCCGGTCGCGCGCGGCGCGTGTTCGTGCGCCCTTCTTGGCTCGCCTCCGGCGGCCGCTGGGCATCGCGTGCCACATCGCCGCGAGGCAGCCCATCTTTCCATTCGCCTACACCGAAAACCCGGGATAAAACCCACCTTCATCGGTCACACTGGCGACATCGACAAAAGAATGCGCGAGTTGTCGCGACATACTGCACGAATGCAAAAAAATCACATGGAAACGAGCCGCCCCACGATGCGCTCGTTCCGCAGCCAGCCATGACGGAGTTGAGGGTCAGCTGGGAGCACACGTTCCCCGACGACGGGACGAAGCTGGTCATCCATTCGAACTGGGTTTCCAACACCCCCGCCACGCAGGCCTACCTCGAGGCCTTGGTCGCGCGGGTCGGGCAGATGGACCCGGCGCCCCACTGCGTTTTCGAGAAACGCCAGGCCGTCCCTTCGCGCTCGTTGCCGCCGGACCTCGGCACCTTCACCTCGGCCGAGTTCTGGCAGGTGGCCGAGCTGCTGCACCTGCAGGCCACCCCCTCCCTCGCCGCCGCGCGGCTGGTGCTGGTCGAGGGCATGCGTCCGGCCAAGGCGGCGAGGCAGCTCAACACGAGCCCGCAGGCGTTGACGAACACGTTGCGCAAGATCCGCACGGAGCGCGCGACCTCGTCGCGGCTGGGCAGGTTGCCCGCCGACCGGCCGCCATCCGAAGGCACCGCGCCACAGGAGCCCTGAGCGGCCGACCGGCGCACCCTCCCCGGCTTGCATCGGCACGGTCAATCCCGTACGCTGGCCCGGCGTCGATGCGCAGCACCCGAGCCCTTGCGGGCCGCCGGGCCGGCCTTGCGGACGCGCAAAGGAGTCCCGCCATGCCAAGCCGATCGAACGGCCTCGCGGCCGAAATGGAAGCAGTGCGAACGCTGGCGCTGGTGGGCGCGGCGGCCGCTGGCAAGACCTCCCTGGCCGAGGCCCTGTTGTTCAAGGCGGGCGCCGTCGGCGCGTGCGGCAGCATCGAGCGCGGCAGCACCGTCAGCGACCACGACCCGCTCGAGCGCCGCATGCTGCATTCGCTCAACGCCTCGGTGATGCACCTCACGCACGCCGGCACGCGCATCCACCTCATCGACACGCCCGGCGGCCCCGACTTTCTCGGCCAGAGCCTGCCGGCGCTGGAGGCGGTCGAGACGGTGGCGGTGGTCATCAATGCCGCCACCGGCATCGAGCCGATGGCGGTGCGCATGATGGAGTACGCGGCCTCGCGCCACCTCGCCCGCGTGATCGTCGTCAACAAGATCGACTCGCAGGGCGTCTCGCTGTCAGGCCTGCTGGCCGACATCCAGGCCACCTTCGGCCGCGAATGCCTGCCGCTGAACGTGCCCGACGGGGTCAACCGGCAGGTGATCGACTGCTTCTTCAACCGCTTCGGGCGCTCCGACTTCGGCCCCGTCGAAGCGGCGCACCGCGCGCTGGTGGAACAGGTGGTCGAGGTCGACGCGGCCTTCGTCGACCGCTACCTCGAGGAAGGCGACGTCGACCCGTCCGAGCTGCACGCACCGCTCGAGCAAGCGCTGCGCGAAGGCCATCTGATTCCGGTGTGCTTCACCTCGTCGCGCAGCGGCGCCGGCGTGGCCGAGCTGCTGGACGTGATCGTCAAGCTCCTGCCCGACCCGACCGAGGCCAACCCGCCGGAGTTCCTCGCCGGCGAAGGCGCGCAGGCCCAGCCCATGCAGGCCAGTCCCGACCCGTCGCTGCACGTGCTGGCGCATGTGTTCAAGGTCACGATCGACCCCTATGTCGGCAAGATGGGCATCTTCCGCGTGCACCAGGGCACGGTCACGCGCGACAGCCTTCTCTACATCGGCGACGGCCGCAAGCCGTTCAAGGTGGGGCACCTGTTCATGCTCCAGGGCAAGGACCATGTCGAGGTGTCGCACGCGGTGCCGGGCGACATCGTGGCGGTGGCCAAGGTCGACGAGATCCATTTCGATGCCGTGCTGCACGATGCGGCCGAAGACAGCCATGTGCACCTCGCGCCGCTGCCGTTCCCGGTGCCGGTGTACGGCCTGGCCGTGGAGCCCAAGCGCCACGGCGACGAGCAGCGCGCCTGGGAAATCCTGGGCAAGCTCGCGGCCGAAGACCCGTGCCTGCGCATCGAACATGTGGCCGCGACCAACGAGACGGTGCTCTACGGCCTCGGCGAGCTGCACCTGCGCCTCGTGCTCGAACGCCTGCGCGAGGTGTACCGCTTCGAGGTCCAGACGCGCCCGCCACGCATCGCCTACCGCGAGACCGTGACCGCGCCGGCCGAGGGCCACCACCGCCACAAGAAGCAGACCGGCGGCGCCGGCCAGTTCGCCGAAGTCTTCCTGCGCATCGAGCCGCTGGCGCGCGGCGCGGGCTTCGAGTTCGCGGACGAAGTCCGGGGCGGCGCCATTCCGAACCAGTTCATCCCCGCGGTCGAGAAAGGCGTGCGGGAGGTGCTGGCCTACGGCGCGATCGCCGGCTACCCCGTGGTCGACGTGCGCGTGGTGGTGTACGACGGCAAGCACCACAGCGTGGACAGCAAGGACATCGCCTTCGCGACCGCCGGCCGCAAGGCCTTCATGGCCGCGATCCGCGAGGCGCAACCGGCCGTGCTCGAGCCGATCGTGCAGATCGAGATCGCCGTGCCCGAGCATGCCGTGGGCGACGTCACGAGCGACCTGTCGTCGCGGCGCGGCCTGGTCACCGGCACCTCGGGCCTGGGGGCCGGCACGGTGGCCATCGGCGGACAGGTGCCCGAGGTCGAGCTGGCCAACTACCAGTCGCGGCTCAATGCGATGACCAGCGGCCAGGGGCGCTACACCATCGCGCTGTCGCACTACGAGGCCGTGCCGCCGACCGTGCAGCGCACGCTGATGGGGCAGTACCGGGTGCGCGACGACGACTAGGCACCCACCGGGGGCATGACGCTGCCATGGCCTAATGGCCGGCATCCGTCATTCGTCCCGCACGGGCTCCCCGATGAAGAAACTGCTGCCGCTGGTCCTGTCCATCTTGTTCGCCCTGCCCGCTTCCCAGACCCACGCCGCACCGCGCCAGCCGTACACCCCGGACCAGGCGCGGGCGCTGCTCACGCAGCTCGGTGCCCACGTGATGGTCATCAATTCCGACCAGACGCTGATCAAGAAGAAGCCAGCGAGCGCGTTCGACGTGCTGACCTACTACCCGCTGCCCAAGGCCAAAGTCGACGAATACCAACGCAACGGCCACATCGTCAACACGAACGACGACATCGCCGACGCTGCCACCTACCGGATCAAGGACTACGCGCTGACCAACGAGAAGAACGAAAAGCTGCGCCTGAAGGACGACGGCGGTGCGCCGTCGCTGCAGGACTTCTCGCTCTGGACCTACGACAACGCCCTGAGCAGCCAGCGGGGCTTCTACGTGAAGCTGGACAAGCCCTTCGAGCGCGTCAAGGGGCACCTCACGGTGGTGTTCGAGATGCCCGGGAACCTCCGGCACGAGACGCGGGTGCCGGTCGACCTGTCCATCACGGACAAGGACCCGCGGCCCGGCACCTGATCCTGCGGTCGCTTCACGGCGATCCTGGCTCGAAGAGCTCGCGCTGCGACGTCGTCAAGGCCGCGAAGCTGTCCCCCATGGGCTGAAGAATGGCATCGGCGATCGGCTGCAATTGCCGGGTGAGGTAGTGCTCGTAGTCGATGCGCGAATGGCGGGTTTCCAGCGGCTCCGGCCCGTTGCGGGTCATGACGTACTGGATCCAGCCGCCCTTCTGATACTGCTGGGTCCGGCCGACCCGGGCGTTGTGCTCGTCGGCGATGCGCGCGGCCCGCACCTGCGGCGGCACGTTGACCAGGTAGTCGTCGAGCCGATGGCGCAGGCGCTTGCGGTAGATGAGCAGGTCGTCCTTGGCGCCCGCCAGCGTCGCCTTCGCATAGTCGGTCACGAACGCCTTGTAGGGCTCGCCCTGGAAGATGCGTGACAGCAGGCCCTCCTGGAACTGGCGCGCCAGCGGGGTCCAGTCGCTGCGCGCCATCTCCAGGCCGCGGTACACCATCTCCTCCTTGCCCGCGGCATCCACGCTGAGACCGGCATAGCGCTTCTTGCTGCCCACCTCCGAGCCGCGGATGGTGGGCATGAAGAACTTCTTGTAGTGCGTGTCGACCTCGATCTCGAGAAAGCTCTGCAGGCCCTGTTCCTCGCGCAGCGTGCGCGCCCACCAGTCGTTGATGTCGCCCGCCAAGCGAGCCGCGACGGCATGCGCCTCCTCGTTGGTGTGGGTGCGCCGGAGCCAGATGAAGATCGAGTCGGTGTCGCCATAGATCGCCTCGTAGCCCCGCTGCTCCACGAACTCGCGCGTGAGCTTCATCATCTCGTGCCCGCGCAGGGTCACGGCGGACACCAGCTTCGGGTTGAAGAAGCGGCACTCGGACGCGCCCAGCACGCCGGCGAAGGAGTTCATGAGCAGCTTCAGCGCCTGCGACAGCGGCTCGTTCTTCGCCCGCTTGGCCTCGTCCCGCGCGTGCCAGAGCGTGGTCACGATCTGCGGCAGGCAGTGCCTGTCGCGCGAGAAGACGGTCTCCTGCGGTCCGTGGATGAGCCCGGTCGGATCGGCGGCGTTCGAGCCCTCGACGAGGCCCACCGGATCGACCAGGAAGGTGCGGATGATCGAGGGATAGAGGCTCTTGTAGTCCAGCACCACGACGGAGTCGTAGAAGCCCGGCTTCGAGTCCATCACGTAGCCGCCCGGATAGGCCTTGCTCGCGATCTCGCCCACGTTCGGCGCCACGTAGCCCAGGCGATGCATCCGCGGCAGGTAATGGTGGCTGAATGCGGCGATGGAGCCGCCGAAGTGGTCGGCCTGCAGGCCGGTGACCTGGGCACGCTCCATCATGAACTGCAGCAGCTTCGCCTTCTCGAAGATGCGCAGGACCAGCTCGCAGTCGCGGATGTTGTACAGCGCGAGCGCGGGCTTGTCGTGCTGGTAGCGCCGCTCGATCTCCGCCATCTTGTCGTACTCGTCGCCGATGGCCTTGCCTTCGCCCAGCAGCGTCTGCGAGACGTTCTCGAGGCTGAACGACGGAAAGCTCCACACCGCGGCCCGGAGCGCCTCGATGCCATCGAGGACGATCCGCCCCGGCGTGGGCGCGAACAGGTAGCCCTGCTTGCCCGGGTGCGTGCGCCACTCGATGGGCCGGCGCTCCCGCCCCAGCAGCAGCGGCACGCCGCAGTCGTTGGCGGTTTTCTGCAGCACGCGCAGGTCGAACTGGACCACGTTCCAGCCGATGAGGACGTCGGGGTCGTTGCGCTCGAACCAGTCGTTGAGCTGCTCGATCATCGCCTTGCGGGTCGGGCAGTAGACGAGCGAGAAATCCATGGGGTCGCCCGGCTCGGGCGACGGCTCGCCGAGCATGAAGACGACGCGCTCCGCCGTGCCGTCCAGCGCAATGGAGTAGAGCCCTTCATGCTGGCTCGTCTCGATGTCCAGCGACACGACCTTCAGCACCGGCCGGAACTCGGGCGCGGGGCTGAGCTTGCAGTCGACGAGCGTGGCGTGCTCGGCGCGCCCGCCTTCCACCCGCACGCCGGCGGTGATGAAGCGCTCCATCAGGTAGCGGTCGTGCGGGCGCACATCGGCTTCGAGCAAGGGGATGCCCTGCGCCTGCAGGGCGCGCGCCAACCGGCCGATCTGGCGGAAGTGCGTCGCATAGATGCCGAGGACGGCTTCCTGCTGGAAATTCTGGAGCGCGAGCTCACGCAACTGCACGCCCGGCATGGCCGCGAGGTGGACTTCCACCGCCGCCCTGTGCCGGGCGGCGACGAACGCGACGCTGCTGCGGGAGGTCAGCACCACTTTCCTCGGCCCGGCCTCGGTGGCCAGCCAGTACTCGATCTCCGTGCCGGTCGGTGCATCACGCCAGTGGCGCGTGAGGATGAAGCCCTGGAGGTCGGTGGAGGTCACGGGCGCTTGAAGATCGGGGCGAGGGAGAAGGCGGACTTGGGATCAGGAGATTCTCGCCCGGCCGCGTGCGAGCTGCAGCCGGCGTGGTGGCTTGCCATCCGCAAGGGGGCGCATCCGCCCCGCCCCCTCAAAGCACCGCAGCCTCATCCCCCTGCGCACCGTCGTCCACCACCGGCACCTCGCTGGCCACCAGCGGCTTGCCGATGGGCGCGCCGGCCTTCCCCACCCGGACCGCTGCCATGTCGGCGTCGTTCGGGTACTGCCCCGCAATCCAGTAGTCGAACACCCGCCGGACGATCGGCGCCGCGTGCGCCGCGCCGAAGCCCGCGTTCTCGACGATCGCGGCCACTGCGATGGTCGGGTCTTCGGCCGGGGCGAACGCCATGTACAGCGCGTGGTCGCGCTGGCGCGCCTCCAGCGCCTTGCCGCTCGCGCGCGCCTTCGGGCTCAGGCCCACGGCCTGCGAGGTGCCGGTCTTGCCGGCCGAGGTGTACGCCGCGCCCGCGAACACGCGCGTGCCGGTGCCGCCCTTGGTGACCGCCACCATCGCGTCGCGCACCACCTCGACGTGCTTGCGCGCATAGCCCAAGTCCTGGGCCGGCGGTTGGACCTGCCGCACCACCTCGCCGGTCGCCGTGTCGCGGATGGCCCGCACCAGGTGCGGCTGGTAGCGCACGCCGCCGTTGGCCAGCGTGGCGTTGGCCGAAGCCAGCTGCAGCATCGTGAAGCTGTTGTAGCCCTGGCCGATGCCCAGCGAAATCGTCTCGCCCGGGTGCCAGGTCTTCATGTCGGCGCGCCGGTAGGCCGCGCGCTTCCACGCCCTGCTGGGCAGTACGCCGCGCGACTCGCCCTGCAGGTCGATGCCGGTGAACTGCCCGAAGCCCAGGGGCGCCATGAAGTCGTGGATCAGGTCCACGCCCATCTCGGCGGCCAGCGAATAAAAATACGTGTTGCTCGAGAACTGGATGGCGCGGTGCATGTCGACGCCGCCCAGCCCGCCCCGGTGGCTGCGGAAGGTGCGCCCGCCGAAGTTGTAGAAGCCCGGGTCGTTCTCCACCTTGTCGGCGCTGCGCTTGCCGGTCTGCAGCGCCGCCATCGCCATGAAGGGCTTGTAGGTGGAGCCCGGCGGGTAGGTGCCGCGCAGCGCGCGGTTCAGCAGCGGGTTGTCGGGCGACTCGGTCAGCGCCTTCCAGTTCTCCGTGTCGATGCCCTCGACGAACAGGTTGGGGTCGAAGGTGGGCTTGCTCACGAAGGCCAGCACCTCGCCGGTCTTCGGGTCGATGGCCACGAGCGCGCCCCGGCGCTCGCCGAACATGTCTTCCACCAGCTTCTGCAGCTTGATGTCGAGCGACAGCATCACCGTCTGCCCCGGCCTGGCGGGGTGGCGCGACAGGCGGCGCACCGCGTGCCCGCCGGCCGAGGTTTCCATCTGCTCCACGCCGGTCTGGCCGTGCAGCGCCTTTTCGTAGCTCTGCTCGATGCCGACCTTGCCGATGTAGTCGGTGCCCCGGTAGTTGGCGCGCTCGTCTTCCTCCCAGTCGTCCATCGCGGTCTTCTCGCGCTGGTTGATGCGGCCGATGTAGCCGATCACGTGCGCGCCCACCTCGCCGTGCGGGTAGGTGCGAAACAGCCGCGCCCTGATTTCCACGCCGGGAAAGCGGTAGCGCTGCGCCGCGAAGCGCGCCACCTCTTCGTCGCTCAGGCGGGTGCGGATGGGCAGGGAGTCGAAGCTGCGCGAATCCTCGCGCAGGCGCTGGAAGCGACGGCGGTCCCTGGGCGTCACTTCGAGCAGCTCGCCCAGCTCGTCGACGACGGTGGCGATGTCGCCCACCTTCGACGGCGTGATCTCCAGCGTGTAGGCCGCGTAGTTGGACGCCAGCACCACGCCATTGCGGTCGAGAATCTGCCCGCGGTTGGGCACCACGGGAACGATCGCCGTGCGATTGCTCTCGGCCCGGTCCGCCAGCGTTTCATGGCGCACCACCTGCAGGTAGACCAGCCGCGCGCCGATCAGTCCGAATCCGAACAACACCGCACAACCGACCACCACCACACGGCGGCGAAAAAGAGCGAGCTCGGCGGCGGCATTGCGAATTTCATTCATCGGGCGAAACGGGGTGGGGAAAGAAGCGGAGAAGCCAGATAGGAGGCCCCGCCCGCCCGAAGGTTCCGCGTCGGCGGTCGACGAAACGCGATCGTCCGCTCAGGCCCACGCCTCTTCGGCACCGATGCGAACCCGGCGGGTCGGCACCACCTGCTGGAGGCCGTACCCCGTGCGCTCGTCCCCTTCAGAGATCAGCCGCATCATGGCCTCGCGCAGCGCGGGGCACACGCATCTGCCTGCGTGCAGGTCACGAAAGAAGCGCATCGTGGCGCCCGCTACCACCTCGGCCATCTGCACGCCGGCCGCTTCGTGCGACTGCCTGAAATCGAGGGCGGCCACGTCCTCGAAACGGTGGTCGGACGGGGGCGTGCACAGCAGTTCCATCGCACGGTCCGGTCCTTCGGCGGCGGCCTTTCCCTGCCCCAGGATGCGCTGCACCTCGAAATTCTGGTCGTGCACCAGCCGGACATCGGACAGGCTGTGCCGGTAGTAGAGGTGGATCCGGGCGTAGATGCGCATGAACGACGTCAGGTTCGGCAGCGTCCAGGCCTGCGTCGACGACGTGTTGAGCTCGGGAGGCGGAAGAAACTCCAGCCAGGGCTGATGCTGGACCCCACTCAGCGCGTGGTACTCGGTGTTCGCCGCTTCGACGATGCGGCCGAACCCTTTCGCGACCTGCGCCGCGGCCTCTTCCTCCTCCTCCTCGGCGGTGTGCGTGGCCAGGTCGCGCAGGCTGGCAAACGATGCGTGAAGTGTTCCAGCCTCCGGCGTCAGGCAGGACGCGACGAAGCTGTCCAGCACATGCGCATCGGCATGGACGTGCAGGAAATCCGAGACGGCATTCCTGAGGAAGTCGAGCCGCATCGACTCGGGGTAGCCCAGGCAGGACGGCAGCAGCTGGAACGACGTGATGCAGCTGCAGATGAAGTAGCGCTTGTCGACCAGCTCGACGAAAAGCGGGGCCCGCCGGTCGAGCAAGGCGTGGATCACGGCCGCGGAGAACTCCGGCCTGGATGCCTGCGATCGGGCTCCGGGTTCGCCCGAGGGAATGCGATGACGATCGCGCAACGCCTGGAGGCGTGCATCCCACTCCTCTTCGTCCTGCAGCCCCACGCCCGCCAATGCAAAGTAGGGTTGCCGCTTGAAGTCGTAGCCCATGCCGCTGTCGAGCATGTCGCCGCTGTGGCCGCTTTCGTCGATGTAGATGGTGGTCATGGTGCCGGGGCGAACGCCTCGCGCCGTCGTGCGGTCACAGGGGCCTCTTCATGCGGCAGGTCGTGGGCTGCTCGGCCGCCTTGGCGTCCACGCTCGCGATCTGCTTCCAGCCGAACCCGGTGCCCTCCTGGTCGTAGCGGACGCTCGAGCCGTCGACCTTCTCCCAGCTCTGGACGAACATCGCCTGCTGGGCCTGGTGGTCGGACTTGCGCAGCACCACGGGGCCGTTGATGCCCTCGAAGCGCAGGCCCTCGAGCTGGGCGGCCACCTTAGCCGGCTCGGCCGACTTCGCGCTGCGGATGGCGCCGGACAGCGCGACGACGGCGTTGTAGCCCATGCCGTTGATGAAGTCCTCGCCGAACTGCTTCTTGAAGTTGCCGAGCACGGCCGAGCTCTTCGCACCGGGGTCGTTGGGGTTGAAGGTCGAGACCAGCTTGACGCGGCCCTCGCCCGTCGCGCCGATGGTGCCGGGCACGCCGTAGTTGCTGCCGTTGAAGGTGTAGAAGTCGACCTTGAGCCCGAAGTCGTTGGCCGCGCGCACGATGAGCGCCAGGTCGGAGCCAGAGCTGGCCGTGATCACCGCGTCGGCGCCGGACTGGCGGATCTTGGCCATGTAGGGCGCAAAGTCCTTCACCTGCGCGGTCGGGTGCAGGTCGTCGCCCACGATCTCGATGTCCGCGCGCTTGCGCGCGAGCGACTCGCGCGATGCGCGCGCCGTGTCCTGCCCGTAGGCGTAGTTGGGATTGAGCAAGTGGATCTTGCGGATGTCCTTGCGGCCGGCCAGGTAGGTGGTGAGCGCATCGACCTTCATGTCCGAGTGGGCGTCGGTGCGGAAGTGCCAGTAGCTGCATTTCTCGTTCGTGAGCACCGGCGCCTGCGATGCGTAGTTCAGGAAGACGATCTCCTTGCCCGGATTGCGGGCGTTGTGCTTGTCGATGGCCTCGCCCAGCGCGATGCCCACACTGGACGAGCTCGCACCCTGGACCACATAGCGGATGTCCTTGGCCACGACCGTGCCGAGCAGCGCCACGGCCTCCTGCGGCGAGAGCTTGTTGTCGAAGGGAACGATCTCGAACTGGTAGGGCCCCGCCCACTTCTCCTCGTTCGCCACCCGCGCCGCGTACTGGAAGCTCTTCAACACGTTCTGGCCCAGGCCGGCCATCGGGCCCGACAGCATGTCGAGCGTGGCGATCTTCACGGTCTGCACGGGTTGGGCGCTGGCGGCCAGGGCGATGCACAGCATCGGCGCGGCGATGGTTTTCTTCAGGCTCACGGTAAGTCTCCTTGTGGATGTCGATCTGCGGGTGTTCAGACGATGACGGCGCCGCCGTCGGCAACGAGCGTCTGGCCGGTCACGAACGCGGCCGCGGGCGATGCCAGGAAGGCGATGGCGCCGGCGATCTCCTGCGGCTGCCCGACGCGCCGCAACGGCAATTTCTTCTGCGTGAACGACTGGATCTCGGGGTCCGCGAGCAGCATGCCGGCCATCTTGGTGTCGATCAGGCCCGGCGCGATGCAGTTGACGCGAATGCCCTGCGGGCCCCACTCGACCGCCAGGTCGCGGGCCAGTTGCATGTCGCCGGCCTTGGACAACCCGTAGGCGCCGATCGTCGAAGAGCCCTGCAGGCCCGCGATGGACGAGACGATCACGATGGCGCCGCTGCCCCTGGCCTGCATGTCGGGCCGAACGAGATTGGCCAGCCAGAGATTGCTCAGCACGTTGTTGCGCACGATCTTCATGAACATCTCGTCCGCGATCTCGGCCAGCGGCCCGTAGTGCGGGTTGGTGGCCGCATTGCAGACCAGGATGTCGATGGCGCCGAAGCGCTCGCGCACCTGCGCCACCATCGCGCGCAGCTCCTCGGGCTGCGAGATGCTGGCCTGGCAGGCAAAGGCCTGCCCGCCTTGCGCCCGGATGCCTTCGGCCACTTCCTCGCAAGCCTCGAGCCGCCGGCTGGAGACACAGACTTTGGCCCCGAGCAGCGCCAGGTGCTCGGCGGTGGCGCGGCCGATGCCGCGGCTGGCACCGGTCACGACAGCGACTTTTCCGTTCAGGTCGAACAGGTTCATGCGTGGATATCCTTGAAAGTGGAAAGAAGAGAGGAAGCCGGTGCGCCGATGTCTTGTCGCAGCAGATGCTTTTGCAACTTGCCCGACGGCGTGCGCGGCAGCGTGTCGACGCAGATGTAGTCGCGCGGAATCTTGTAGCGGGCCAGCTTGTCGGCCAGGAAGGTCTTGAGCGCCTCCGCGTTCGGCTGCCGGCCGGGCCGGGGCACGATGACCGCCACCACGGTTTCGCCCCAGTCCGGGTGCGGGCGGCCGATGACGGCCACGTCGGCGACGTCGGGATGGGGCGACAGCGCGTCTTCCACCTCCTTGGAGTACACGTTCTCGCCGCCGGTGGTGATCAGGTCCTTGAGCCGGTCCACCACGTAGTAGTAGCCGTCCTCGTCGACCCGGGCCAGGTCGCCGCTTCGGTACCAGCCGTCGGGCATGTAGGCGGCGCGCGTGGCCTCGGCGTCGTTCAGGTAGCCGCGCATGGCGGCTTCGCTGCGCAGCTGGATCTCGCCGACCTGGCCCGCGGGCGTCGCGCTGCCGTCTTCGGCAACCACGCGCACCTGCACGCCCGGCAGGCTGGAGCGGCCGATCGACCCTGCCTTGCGCAGCGCGTCCTCCGGGAACAGCGCGGTGCCCAGCGGGCCCATCTCGGTCATGCCGTAGACCTGCATGAACTGCGTCGTGCGATAGCGTTGCATGAGCCGCTTCGCCATGTCCTCGCCCAGCGGACCGCCGCCGTAGATCCACAGCCGCATCGAGCCCAGGTCGTGGCTGTCGAAGTCAGCGAGTTCGAGCGGCGCGAGCAAGGCGATGGGCGCGCCGAAGGTCAGCGTGACGCGGTGCCGCGCTATCGCTTCCAGGAATCCGCGCGGCGCGTACTCGCGCAGGAAGACCAGCGTGCCGCCCATCAGCAGCGTCCCGAAGGTCCAGTTGTTGAGCGGCGCCGCATGCCAGATCGGCATCGCGATGAGCATCCGGTCGTTGTGCGTCATCGACAGCGCCGCCGCGCAGACCAGCGCCGTGGTGAAGACCGCGCGATGGCTGTGCAGGCATCCCTTGGGCTGGCCGGTGGTGCCCGAGGTGTAGAGCACCTGCGCCAGTGCATCGTCGCTGACCAGCGCAGGCAGCTCGCCCGGTTCCGTGCGCTGCACCAGCGTGTCGAAGTGATCGAAGCCGACGTCCGCCGCGCCGGCCACGTCGCCGGTGCCCAGCAGGCAGGCCTCGGTCTCGATGCGTTGCGCCAGCGCGCCCAGGGCGACGTCGATGATGCAGAGCCTGGCGTCGCTGTGGCGCAGGATGAATTCGACCTCGGGCTTCTGCAGCTTGTGGTTGACCGGCACGATGACCGCGCCCAGGCGCAGTGCACCCAGCACGCCGATGAGGAAGTACGGCGTGTTGAAGCACATGAGCGCCACGCGGTCGCCCTGCCCCACGCCCCGGTTGCGCAGCACCTGCGCGGCGCGGCGGCTGAGCGCCTGGATCTGCGCGTAGCTGAACGCCTCGTCGCCGCAGTGCAGCAGCGTCTTCGTCGGCCAGCGCGACGCGCTCTCGTCGAACATCGAGATCAGGTTCATGAAGTTTTTTCCAGTGGGATGCAGGGCCGGGCAGCGCGATGCCGCCGGGTGCCGCATCCGGTGTTTTTTGTGGGCGCGGCCGGGAGCGGCTGCGCGGCGGGATCAGAAGAAGTCGGCGTCCAGCGCCATCACGGCGTCGTCGTCCTGCGCGGCCACCAACAGGTGCTGCTCGACCTCGGGGAACAGGTGCGCGAAATAGAAGCGGGCGGTGGCCACCTTGGCGACGTCGAAAGCATCGGACTGTTGCGCGTCGATCCTGGGCTGCGCGATCGAGGCCATGCCGATCCACTGCCACGCGAGGGCCAGCACGCCGACGATGCGCAGGCAGCTGTGGCCGGACGCGCCGACTTGGTCGGGGTGCGATGGCGCCCGCGCGCTCAGCTGCCGGACCAGCGCATCGAGGCGCACGCACAGCGTGCGCGTCTGCGCCACCCACGGCTGCAGCACCGGGTGCGCCTCGTTCTTCTCGAGCACCTGTTGCACCACGTCCAGGAACCGGTGCAGCCTCGCGCCTCCGTCGCCGAGGATCTTGCGTCCGAGCAGGTCCTGGCCCTGGATGCCGTTGGCCCCTTCGTAGATCTGCCCCACGCGCACGTCGCGCAGGTACTGGTGAACGCCGCTGTCGTCCAGGTAGCCCCAGCCGCCCATGACCTGCTGTGCCAGGGTCGTGCTGGCGTAGCCGTTGTCCGTGGCGAAAGCCTTGAGCACCGGCGTGAGCAGCGAGACCAGCTCGTCGGCCTCGCGGCGCACCGGGGGCTCGGGGTGGTGCTTCGAGCGATCGACCTGCAACGCGAGCCAGTAGGCCAGCGCGCGCGAACCTTCCGTCCAGGCCTTCTGCATCAGCAACATGCGGCGCACATCGGCATGCACGATCAACGGATCGGCGGCAGGCTGCGCCTCGAGCCTGCGCGCGCCGCCGAAGCCGCGTCCCTGCAGCCGCGTGCGGGCGTGATCGCGCGCCAGCTGGTAGGCCGCCTCGGCCTGGTTCACGCCCTGCATGCCTGTGGCCAGGCGGGCGATGTTCATCATCACGAACATGGCCGCCAGGCCGTTGCCGGCGGTGTTCAGCAGTTCGCCGCGCGCACCGTCGAGCCGCAACCAGCAGGTCGGGGTGCCGCGGATGCCCATCTTGTCCTCGAGCCCTTCGCAGCGCACGCCGTTGCGCTCGGCCGCACCGGGCAGGTGCCGGGGCACGATGAACAGCGAAAGCCCCCGCGCGCCCTCGGGCGCGCCCGCGATCCGGGCCAGCACGAGGTGGACGATGTTGTCCGCCAGATCGTGCTCGGCGGCCGTGACCATGCGCTTGAGGCCGGTGAGGCGATAGCTGCCGTCCGGCTGCGGAACGGCCTCCGTGCGCAGCAGGCCCACGTCGGTGCCGGCCTCGCGCTCGGTGATGCACATGCTGCTGGTCCACGCGCCGCTGGCCAGGTGCGGAAGGTACGCCGCCTGCTGCGCGGGCGTGCCGTTGGCCCGGATGCATTCGTAGCCGCCGCGCGAGATGCTGTGGTACATCAGCCAGGAATGGTTGGCCGAGCCGATCAGCTCCGTCACCAGATGGGTAAGCACCGTCGGCCATGCACGGCCGCCGTGTTCAATCGCCGCGCCCAGGCCGGCCCAGCCCTTGCCCCGGAACATGTCGTAGGCGGCCTTGAAGCCGCCGGGGGTGGCGACTTCGCCATCGCGCCAGGTGCAGCCTTCGCGGTCCGCGCTCTGATTGAGCGGTGCGAGCACCTCTTCGGCGAAGGCCGCCATGTCCTCCATCAGCGCGTCGATGTCTTCGCGGGCGATGGCGCCGGGCAGGCGAAGCGCCTTCAGTTCATCATCGATGCCGAGCAGATCGTTCAGGACGAAGCGCAGTTCGCGCAAGGGTGCTTTGTAGGACGCAGGAGGTGACATGCAAGAATGACGAGTGCGCGCGTTGGCCTTGGGTTGAAGTGAGGTTCGGGGCTCGCGGCCACCGGCTGCCTTGGGTTGGAAGAAGTCTAGGAAATCGACCGGGCAGGCATGTTCAGTTTTCGGGACGCGCCCCGAAGCGTTGATTTCCCTCTGCAACGAGGCCCTCCTCCTTGCGTGCGCCGTCCCGGTGTTCGCTTTTCAGCCATGACGACCGCCCTCAAACCCCGACGCAAGCCCTCCCAGTCACGCGCATGGATGACCTCCATCGCCATCCAGGACGCCTTCGTGCTCCTGCTGCTGGAAAAGGGCTACGAAAAGACGTCGATGCGCGACATTGCCAACGTGGCCGGCGTCAGCGTCGGCAGCGTCTACCAATACTTCCCCGGCAAGGAAGCGGTCGCGGCCATGACGGTGCGCACCTGGGTGCGCAAGCTCTCGACGGCGCTGTCGAGCGCGGTGGACGAGGTCGTCCAGGCGGAAGGTCAACGCACGCTGCGCGAGATCACGCGCCTGCTGGCGCAGACCCAGGTGCACACGATGCTCGAGGGCGGCGGACGCTGGCGGGTGCTGAGCTCCATCGAGCGCCGTGTCTCGCCGCAGCTCGTCTACAACCGCCTGTACCAGCACAACGTCAACCTCTTTGGCAAGGCACTGACGAGCGCGGTGGACTGGCCCGAAGGGCTGCACGATGCGCGCGTCGCCTTCGGTGCCTACACCGTCGTCGATGCGTTGGTGAAGCAGACGCTGCTGGTGAGCGCGGTGTTGCCGAGCGCGGACGTCATGGTTCAGGAGGTCCTGCTTGCATTGGACGGGTACCTGCAAGCCGTGCGCCAAAGCAACGCGCGCCAAGAATGATCGCTGGCCCGAATATGCGAGTGGGGCTGCCCAAGCCGGTCAGTGCGGCCATGCTCATGCAGGCGGTCTCCGAATTGATGAGTACAGACGTCACCTCGCAGTTCAATGCGACGACCACACCAAGGGTCGCGATATCACCGCCACCATCCGCCATCGTCCCACAGGCCTGATTCCTCGATCGCCTGTCGCGCGAGCTTGTGCTCGCGGGCGCTTTTCAACCCCACCATCAGGCGCCTCAGGGGGCCGGGCTGACGCAGGAGACTCTGGATGTCACCGTGCACCAGCGTTGGCATCTGAAACATGGCCAGGCTTTCGAGCGCCGGTGCAGAGGCCACCCACCTCAGGTCCTTCAGCCCCACGTTGTTGAGGACGATCAGCGCCAGATCCTCGAGCGCAGCCAACGAGGGCAAGCTGGCAAGGTGTGGTTGATCTTGTGCGGTCAACCTTTGCAGCGTCTCCAGTTGGCTGACGACCGACAGGTCCGACAAATCCTTGATCCGCAGCAGTGCCAGGTGTCTCAAAGCGCTCAGGCCCGCAAGCGTGTCCAGGTTCTGCGCGCTTCCGAATCCCAGTTGAAGCGTATGCAGGTGGGGCAGATGCCGTAGAAAGGCCAGGTTCGACAGCGGCATCCCCATGAGGGACACCTCATTCAAGGTCGACAGCTTTCCAATCACCTCGAGGCCACGCGTGTGGCCGGCAACCACGAGTTGTCTCAGATGGGAAAAGCGCTCCAGCCCGAAAAGATCGGTCTTCTTCGTTTTCGTCTTGCCGATTCTGAGTCTTTGCAGGTCTGTGGGCACTGCGTTCAACACACCCAGTGAATCTGCTTCGTACACATCAAAGACGAACTCCTTCAACTTCGGCAAGGCCTCTACGGCATGCGTGTTGCTGACCCGAGTGAGGCAGTCAAGGCTCAACCTTTCGAGATGGGGCATGAGCCTCAGGCAAGAGAGATCGCACACGCGCGCGTAGCTTCCATACATCCGCCATGTGATGTCCGGCCGATGCCTGAAGAGATCTTCGTTCAGGATTTCCAGCAGCGAAGGCGGCACCTCCTGTGCGGCGGAAAACTGCAGGATGGACACCTCGCCGTTTGCGGCCAGTTGCCGGACCTGTTCTCTTGTCCAATCAAGCTTCAGTTCGATGCGTTCCGACATGGGGTTGACGTTTTCAATGAATCAAGAGCCGGCGAGTGACCGGCATGCGCTGCCGACGACGATTCAGCGCCGCACTGACCGGCCGCGCCCGATGCCGTAGTACGCGATGCCGGCGGCTTCGACTTCGGCGGCGTCGTAGAGGTTGCGGCCGTCGAAGATCGCGGGCACCTTCAAGGTGCTGGCGATGCGCGCCAGGTCGGGGCGGCGGAACACGGGCCATTCGGTCACGAGCGCCAGCACGTCGGCGCCCTGCAAGGCGTCTTCGGGCGTGTCGCACCAGCGCACATCGGCGCGCTCGCCGACGATGGCGCGTGCATTCGGCATCGCCGCCGGGTCGTGCACCTGCACGTGCGCGCCCGCCGCCCACAAGCGCTCCAGCAGCACGAGGCTCGGCGCATCGCGCATGTCGTCGGTGTCGGGCTTGAAGGCCAGGCCCCAGAGCGCGATGGTCTTGTTCGCGATGCGGCCCTCGAAGTGATGCGTCATCAGGTCGAAGAGGCGCCCCTTCTGCTCATGGTTCGCGGCCTCGACGGCCGCGAGGAGGCGCAGCGGCTGCCCTTCGCGATCGGCCGCATGCCGCAGCGCCCGCACGTCCTTCGCCAGGCACGAGCCGCCATAGCCCGCGCCCGCTTGCAGGAAGTCGGGGCCGATGCGCCGGTCCGAACCGATGCCGCGGCGAACCATCTCGATGTCGGCGCCCGCATGCTCGGCCACGCGCGCCATCTCGTTCATGAAGCTGATGCGGGTCGCGAGCATCGCGTTGGCGGCGTACTTGGTGAGCTCGGCGGAGCGCCGGTCCATCACCAGCAGCTGCTTCGCGGGATCGCGCACGAAGGGTTCGTAGAGCCGTGTCAGCAGGTCGATGGCCGCGGGGTCCGTCGCACCGATCACCACGCGGTCGGGCTGGCGGCAATCGCGCACGGCCGAGCCCTCGCGCAGGAATTCGGGGTTCACGGCCACCGCGACCCGATGTGCCGCACCGCGCTGCGAAAGCGCCGCGCGCAGCACGGCCTCGACCTGCTCCGCGGTACCGACCGGCGCGGTGGACTTGCAGACGACCACGGCGTCGCAGTCCCGGTGCTGGCCGATGCTGCGGGCCACGGCCATCACATGCCGCAGGTCGACATCGCCTTGCGCATCGGCCGGCGTGTTGACCACGATGAAGAGCGCGTCGCCATGCAGGCTCGCCGCGCGCTCGTCGGCCGTGAAGCGCAACCGCCCTGCCGCAAGGCCTTGTGACACCAGCGCCTCCAGCCCCGGCTCGTGCAGCGGCATTCGGCCCTGCTGCAGCCCCTCGATGCGGCCGGCATCGGCATCCGCGCACAGCACCTCATGCCCCGCTTCGGCCATGCAGGCAGCGAAGCTGAGGCCCACATAACCGGCGCCGAAGATGGCGAGCTTCATGCGCAGCGCCCTTCCCCAAGGCACTGGCCGCGGCGGCGGTTGTGAGATAAAAGCAGGATGCAAGCCTTCAAAACAATGTCCCGACAAGAAAATTCGATGATGCCCGATCACGTTGCCGCGCGTTGCGCGCTGGTCCTGGAGACCAACAACCTGCGCGGCGGAGCGGATGCCGAAGCCGCCGCAAGCACCAGCCTGCAGCGGCTGATCGCCCTGTTGGCCAAACAGAAGCTGCCGCTCACGGCCCTGGCCCAGGTGGTCATCACGCACGACGGCCTGAGCGCCGCATCGTGCGAGGCCGTCACGGCGCTGGCGGGCCGCCCCATCGACTTCGTTCGCATCGACGCCGCCACCGGCTACTACGACGCCAAGAACGTCGGCTTCGCGGCCACCGATGCGACGCGCTGCGACCACGTGGTGTTCGCCGATGCCGATTGCCTGCCCGACGACGACTGGCTTCTGCAGATGCTCACGCCCTTCACGCGCGGCGCCGATGCGCCCGCGGTGGTGGCCGGTCGCACGAGCTACGCGGCCAGCATCGTGGGCACCGCGCTCACGACCATCGACTTCATGTACTTTCCCAACGCCGACCACGCGGGCGCGACGAGCAACTTCTACGCGAACAACGTGGCCTTTCGCCGCGACGTGTTCGAGCAGCACAGCTACCAGGCGCTCGACGGCGTCTACCGCGCGCACTGCCAGGTGCTCGGCATGCGGCTGAAGGCGGCGAACGTTCCCATCCACTACGCGGCCGCGGCCCACTCCGAGCACCGCCTGCCCGACACGCGCGCCGAGGCGCTCAAGCTGCGCTGGATGCGCGGGCAGGACACGTATTCGCTCACGCCGCACCTGCTGCGCAGCTACGTTTCGGCGCGCTGGCAGTGGCTCGCGAAGAGCGGGCCGATCGGGCCGCTGTGCGTGCTGTTCACGCGGCTGGGTTTCAGCGTGCGCGCGCTCAACCACCAGGACCTGCCTCCCCTGCGCGGCCTGCGCTGGCTCGCGGGCGTGGCGCTGATCGTGGGCTTCTCGGCCATCGACATGCTGGGCGCCCTCGCGCGCGGCATCGGCCTGCACACGACGGGCCGCACGAACGCGGATGCGCAGGCGCTGTCCTACCATCGCCCGACATGAACAAGAAAAACATCTTCAGCCTTCTCGTGCTGGCCGGCGCATGCGCCACGGCAGGCGCCGCCGACTTCACCGGGCGCGGCGTCTTCAACTTCAAGTCCGACAGCGGCTGCCCCTTCTCCGCGCTCGCGGGCCCCGCCAACGAGTGCAACCGCCTCGCCCTCGACGACGCCGACACGCGCGCCGCACTCGACAGCACGGCGCACACCCTGCGCTTTGCGAACCCGCGCAGCTACGGCCGCAAGACCATCGTGGGCGACGTGCTGCTGCAAGGCTCCGGCCAGTCGCGCCACAGTGGCCAGCGCGTGCCGCTGACCTTCCATGCGTTGCTGAGCCGCTCAGGCAACGAGTGGTCGGTGAGCAGCCATGCGCACTCGCCCGTCGGTGGCGAGTTCAGCGACATCCGCATCGACCCGTACCAGGTCGTGGTGATCGAAGGCGGCGCCGAGCGCGTGGTGCTCACGCCGGCGCAGATCGCCGAGACACTCTCCAGGCCTTCGATCGCCGCGCGGCTCGCCAACGAATTCGTGCAGGTGCGGGACAACCGCAAAGGCGGTGCCGCTGATGCGGACATCACCGTCGGCCTGGGGTTGAGCCGCGCCTCCAAGTCGGTGGCACGTGCGCATTTCCACGCGTCGGGGGCCAAGGGCAGCGAGCTGTCCGAGGCGATGCGGCAAGGCGATTGGTCGCTCGAGTTGCAGGCGTTGAGCGGGCAGATTCCGCGCCAGGTGGTGCAGCGCGACCTGTTCCTCTATGGCCTCGAGTCGCAGTCGCTGCTGCTGCCGCTGATGCAGCGTGGCTTCCACAAGAACGAGAAGCTGGTGCTCGGTGCCGCGGGCGGCAAGGGCTACGTGCGCTACGACGGCCAGCAGCGCGAGTTCGCCGGTGCCGATGCATCGGCGCGCGCCTTCCTCCAAGGCAGCTTCATCGGCCTCGTGCTCGGTTGGCAGCAACTGCAGCCGCAGACCCCGGTGGCCAAAAAAACCGATGGACGCTGACACCGCCCCGGCGAACGCGGCATTCGACTGCCTCTCGCCGCCGCAACTGCGTGGCTGGCCGGCGCTGCAGGCCCGGCTGGTGCACCACATCAAACGCGCCGCATTGCGCCAGATGCATGCGAGCCGCGCCGGCGAAGTGATGTTGCTGCGCCTGTATCTGATCGGCGAGGAATCGTCCGAGCAGGCGCTGCAGCGCGAGCTGCGCACCAACGCGCCCGAGTGGCTCACACGCCAGCTCGACCAGCACCTGGCCGACGAGCAACTGCATGCGCGGCTCTTCGCCGACGCCATCGTCGCGCGCGGCGGCGCGGCGCAGGCAGCTGCATCGCCGGAAGCGGCGCCGAAGCCCGACTGGCTGAGCCAGCGCAAGCTCGCGCGCTGGCAGCGCCTCATCCAGCGCCATGCACCGTACTTCGCGCACGGTGGCCTCGTGCCGGCGTATGCGATCGGCCTCGCCGCCGAGCAGATGGCCTCGCGCATCCTGCAGCGCCACTGCGCGCTGATCTGCCCGCGGCACGCGCTGCACCCGTTGCTCACACGCGTGCTGGCCGACGAAGACCGCCACATCCGCCTGTGCAGTCACACGCTGCAGCGCTGCGTGGCGTCGCACGAAGAAGCAAGGCTCGCACAGCTGATGCGCGAGGTGCGCGACACCGAGCGCGGCTTCGGCATCACCGGCGCGCTGGGCATGTACCTCGCGGGCGTGGCCTTGCGCCTGCGCCCCGGCCGTGCGCGGCCGGTGGCGGCCTGAGTCCGTCGATGCCGCCGCGCATCGTCTACCTCGCGACTGCGGACGCGCGCGGCCACCTGATGCGCGCGCAGCTGCTCACCCATTCGCTGCGCGCTGCGGGCGCGAACGTGCAGGTGCTCACCACCTCCGATGAAGGCGCGCGTTTTCTTGCCGGCTTCGGCATCGAGGCGCCGGTGCTCTCGCGCCATTACGCGGTGCAGTTCGACCGCGAGCAGAACATGCTGCGCCGCGAAACCGACCGCAACGTGGCGCACTACGTGTTCCGCCCGGAGCGCATGCTGCGCGACATCCTTCGGCTGCGCACGTGGTTCCGCGATACGGACCTGGTGGTGAACGATTCCTTCCACCCCGCGCTGCTGTTCATGGGCTGGATGCCGGTCTGGCGGCGCAAGGTGGTGCATGTGTACGGCGCGAGCCTGCGGCATGCGCTGCAGACCAACTTCAGCGGGCGCATGCCGGCGTGGATAGCGAACATCTTCGGCCGTATCGTCGCGTGGCAGATCGACCGCAGCCGCGCGCGCGTCGCGCACGATTTCGCCTACGGCGAGCCGCAGCCCGACGGACGCGGCGGCCACCGGCTCGCCACGCCGGTGGCCGTAGTGGGCGTCGACACGGAAGCGCACGACGACCTCGCACCGCAGGCCGCCGTGTACCTCAACCCGCATTTCAAGGAAGCCGCACTGGCCGATGGCCTGGAACGCGGGCTGGCCGATGCCCGCGCGCCGGCGCACCTCGTCGGCGAAGGCTATGCGCAGCGCGCGGGCTGGCACGCGCAGGACGAGCACTGGATCGAGCGGGCCGCACGCAGCGCCTTCATCGTCTCCGCGCCCGGCATGGCGGCGCTGTCGGTCGCGGCGGTGTACCGCAAGCCGATCCTGCTGCTCCTGACCGACCAGCCCGAGCAGGCGATCAATGCGCAGCGCGCCGCGCAAATGGGCCTGCACCATCGCATCGTGGTGTGGCGAGGCCACACTGAGGACTTCGCGCGGGCCGTGACGACGGCTGCCCACGAACTGATCGCGCTGGCCGACGACGGTAGCGGTCCACAAGCGGCGCAGAGAGGCCGCGAGGCCGCCATGGCCCGACTGCAGCACTGGACGGTGCTGCTCCACGGCCTCGCGGCTGCGCCGTCTGTTCGATGAATGAAGCACGGAGGCAGCTGCGCCCTTCGATGCAGAAACTTCTCGACGGAAGTTGCCGGGTTCAGGGACTCAAGTTCCTCTGGATTCAACGGGGGACGAGGATCGACGTTGCTGTATCAGCATCGCAGTCATGCCGCCTGTGACGATGACCAGCCCGGCAATGGCTGTGGCGCTGGGTCGCTCGTCAAGGACCAGCAGGGCGAGCAGCGTCGCTGCGCCGGGAACGAGTGCAGCGAACGTGGCACCGACAGCTGCACCAAGAATCTGCACCGACTTGCTGAAAAAGAACAAGGCCACCGTGGAGACCATGACCCCCTGATAGAACGCCTGCACACCGATGTCGCCCAGCGGCGCTTGCAACAGGTGCAGCCCGCGCGTCGCGAGGTAGGCGGGCAGGTAGATGATCATCGAGAACACCGAAACGATGGCGGTGGCGTGCAGCGCCGATGCAGAGAACTGCTTGGACGAGACCGTGTAGATGGCCCACAGCAGCCCGCCCAGCAGGAAGATCAGGTAGGCCCACGGCGAGGAGCGGACGGCGCTGAAGTTGTGGAAGCCGACCAACGCGACCCCGAGGATGATCAGCGCAATGCCCGCCGTCTCCCTGCGCGAGAGCCTGGCGCCGAGTCCCCAGGCACTGATGAGCGCCGAGAACAGGATCATGCTGCCAGGCGTGACCACGGCGAACTGCTCCACCGGCGCCATGCCGAGGCCGAAGGCGACCACCAGCATGTAGGGCGCGCCAATGCCGGCGGTCATGAGCGCGATGGCGGTCCAGCGCAGCCCCATGAGGCCTCGTCGTACGAGAAACGGCAACAGCATCACGCCCGAGACCGTGTACCGGATGCATGTGATGTCGTAGACGTCCAATGCCGTGTGAGTCAGCCCGAAGCGAGTCACGACCGGAAAGGCGCCCCAGATCAGGGCCGAAGCGAGTCCGAACAGCACACCCACCCATCGACGATCGATGCCGAGTTGGGAAACTGGCGGTGAGGCAGAAAGCCGAGTCATCGAGTGGGTTCCTTCAAAGCGATGCGAGTGTCTTGCTTGGCGTCGCGGGCATCGCCTGCGTGGCGGACGGACTATCATTGACAGTATTGTCAAGTTTGACATCATTGTCAAAAATAGAAAGCGCGAGGATTTCTCATGGCAGGAGTCAGGCAGTTCGATGAGGCCAAGGTGTTGGACGCGGTGCTGGACGTGTTCTGGCAAAAAGGCTGGCGGGCCACGTCCATGGCCGATCTGGCAGAGGCCGCCGATGTGCAGCGTGGTTCGCTCTATCACGCCTATGGCGGCAAGGAGGAGCTGTTCTTGCTGGCCTTCGAGGCGTACGCCACCAGGTTTCTGGACAACGCGCGCACAGCCCTCGACAAACCGCGCGCAGAGGCGGCGTTGCGCGCCTTCTTCAAGGTCGCGATCGCCAACATGACGCAGGGCGTTCCGCCTCGGGGCTGTCTCACCACGAAGACGGCAACGGAGGTCGATGGTGCAGGGCCGCGCATCCAGGAGCGGCTGCGTCAGTTGCTCGATGAACTCCAGGTCGTCGTGTCAGCCGCCATGTCGAAGGGAGACATGTCGACACAGCTTTCGCTGTCCCCCAAGGAAACCGCGCAGGTTGTCATCACATTCACCCGAGGCCTGGCAGTGATGGAGCGCGTTTATCAGAATGCGCCTTCTCTGCATCGGATGGCCGACGCGGTGATCAAGGCCTTGGTTCCGAATGTGAAGCGCCGAACGAGCTGACGCCGTTGCACGGAGCCGCCGGGTGCAGGCGTCGACCGGAAAGGCTCAGCGGTTCGAGCATCGCCTGACTCCGCGCGAACAAACGGTCATGCGCTGGATGGCTGCCGGAAAGCCGCAGGCGGAAGCCGGCATCCAGCATGGGCCTTTCCGAACGCAACATCGAGAATCACCTGCGGCGCGTCCGCCGACGTTTGGGGGTCACGACGACAGCCGGAGCTGTACGCATGGCCATCCGATCCGGAGAGATCACTCCGTGAACTCCAGCCCCTCCGTCAGGCTTCGAGTGACCGCCACCGGCAGTTGCTCGACAGCCGAAGCCTGAAGGGGGAGGAAGGCGCGCCGCCGGCCATGCACTTGGCCCGCGAGGCGCTCACTGTCATCATCCGCTTCGCGGGCCCGGCGCCTTGGCGGCTGCGGCCATTCGGACACCCGAATGAGAGGAGTCAGCGATGGCAACCTACAGGAGCGCATTGCCGCAGCTCGGCGATGATTTCTTCATGACCGACGGCGGCATCGAGACCACCCTGATCTTTCTGGAGGGACAGGAACTTCCCGACTTTGCCGCCTTTCACCTGCTCCGGACGCCGGAAGGCGAAAGAGTGCTGCGGAAGTATTTCCGGACCTACGCGGCGCTGGCCAGAAGCTTCGACGTCGGGCTGATTCTGGAAACCGCAACCTGGCGGTCCAATCCAGACTGGGGGAACAGGCTGGGCTACGGCCCCGAGGAGCTCGCGGCGGTCGACCGGCAGCTGGTGGGTCTGCTGGAGGACATCCGCGATGCCTACCAGACCCGCCGGACGCCGATCGTCATCAGCGGATGCCTTGGACCTCGCGGCGACGGCTATGTCCCGGACCGTGCCATGTCGGTGCGCGAAGCGCAGGACTACCATCGTGCGCAGGTCGAGACCTTCGCCGGCACCGCAGCCGACCTGGTGACCGCCATCACCATGAACTACGTCGAAGAGGCGTCGGGGATCGCGCTGGCCGCAAAGCAGGCGAACATGCCCGTCGTCATTTCCTTCACGGTGGAGACCGATGGCAGGCTGCCGACGGGGCAGTCCCTGGCGGATGCCATCCAGCAGGTGGACGGCGCCACCGCGGGTTATCCGGCCTACTTCATGATCAACTGCGCCCACCCCAGCCACTTCCAGCAGGTGGTGCATGGCGACGCGCCGTGGGCCGAGCGGATTCGCGGTCTGCGCGCGAATGCCTCCAGGATGAGCCATGCCGAGTTGAACGAAGCGCCCGAACTGGATGCGGGCGACCCGGTGGAGTTGGGGCAGGCCTATGCCGCGCTCAAGATGCACCGGTTGAAACGCCTCAATGTCATGGGCGGTTGCTGCGGCACCGACGACCGCCACGTCAAACAGCTTGCAATGGCCTGTCTGCCCTTGTTCCGGGGCGTGGTCTAGCCGTTCACCCAGGGTTTGCACCCGCCCGCCCATCCGGCGATTCAGACGGCCCTTGCGTCTCCGATCCGGATCGTCGGCCGGTCGCGCCACGCGCCGATGCATCAAGCCTCGTGAAATCAACGTAGGCGCGGGCTCAGCGCTCTCTTGACGCCGGGGGCCGTGTGCACAGCTACGTCCGCGCAGCTCTTGCGGTGCATGTCCAGTTTGTCCAGAGATAGTGGGCCTGACCTGTGACGCCGCCAAGTGTCCGACCGCCGTACTTCGCACCGTCGCCTCAGTCCCCATGCGCTGAAGCCGACGAACAGTGATCCATTGCGGCCGGCCTGGCGTAGGAAGAAGAGACTCTCTTCCTGCACCCACCGCCATGCCCCAAGCCTCGAGCACCTCCACTGCCATCCATTGGGTTGAACAAGGCCTGGTGCCCGACGGCGCCGTTCGGGTGGGGGTGCGGCGGCTGCTGCGCCAGCGCCTGGTCGAGCTGGACAGCGGCGACCCGGAAGCCGTCGCCCTGCGTTCGGAGGCATTCTTCGATGAACTGCGCGAGGCACCGTTGGCCCTGCTGCCCGAAAAAGCCAACGAACAGCACTACGAATTGCCCGCCGAGTTCTTCACAGGCGTGCTGGGCCCCCACCGGAAGTACAGCTGCTGCTGGTGGCCTGAAGGAGTGCAGACGCTCGAGCAGGCGGAGGCGGCGGCCCTGGCCGAGACCTGCGCCCGCGCCGGCCTGGAAGACGGGCTGCGCATTCTGGAGCTGGGCTGCGGCTGGGGCTCGCTGAGCCTGTGGATGGCCGAACACTTCCCACGCTCCCGCATCACGGCGGTCTCCAATTCGCACTCGCAGCGGCTGTTCATCACGGCCGAAGCCGCGGCACGCGGCCTGGGCAACCTCGAGGTGATCACCTGCGACTTCAATGATTTCGAGACCGGCGAGAGCTTCGACCGGGTGGTGTCGGTGGAGATGTTCGAGCACCTGCGCAACTGGCCGCGCGCCTTTTCGCATGTGGCCCACTGGTTGAAACCGCAGGGGCGGTTCTTCATGCACGTCTTCGTTCACCGCGAAGCGCCCTACCCGTTCGAGGAGCGCGATGCCAGCGACTGGATGAGCCGCCACTTCTTCTCCGGCGGCATGATGCCGAGCGACGATCTCGCCCTGCGCTGCCAGGACGACTTGCGCCTGCTGCATCGCTGGCGCTGGGATGGCCGCCACTACGCGCGGACCTCGGCCGCCTGGCTGGCGCGCATGGACGCCCGGCGGGTCACCCTCATGCCCCTGCTGGCCGCCGTCTACGGAGCGCGCGACGCGCCGGTGTGGTGGACCCGCTGGCGGCTCTTCTTCATTTCGGTGGAAGAGCTGTTCGGCTACGCCGAGGGCGACCAGTGGTGGGTCGCTCACTACCTGTTCGAGAAACGGTGATGCTGTCGCTCGCATGCCTGGGTCTGGCGATCGCCCTTGGCCTGGCATTGCCGGTCTGGGTGTTCAGCGTCGTGGTGCGCGACGCCAGCCTGGCGGACCGGATCTGGCCCCTGATGATCGCGGCGCCGGCCCTGGCCTACGCCGGCGCCCATGCTCGCGCGCTCGACGCTCGCAGCGTCTGGATGCTCGGGCTGCTGCTGGCATGGGCTTGCCGGCTGGCGCTGCACATCGGGCGTCGCAACTGGGGCCACGGCGAAGACCGCCGCTACCAAGCCATGCGTGCGCGCAACGAACCACACTTCGGCCTGAAAAGCCTTTACCTCGTGTTCGGGCTCCAGGCGGTGTTGGCATGGATCGTCGGTTGGCCGCTGCTGGCCGCGTTCGCGCACCCGTCGCCCCTGTCCTGGCTGGACGTGCTGGCCCTGCTGCTGGCCGGCGGCGGTGTGGTCTTCGAGGCCGTGGCCGACGCCCAGCTCGCCCGCTTCCTGCGCAACCCGCGCCGCGAGGATGCGGTGATGGACCGCGGCCTCTGGGCCTGGTCGCGCCACCCCAACTACTTCGGCGAGGCCTGCGTCTGGTGGGGCCTCGGGTTGGCGGCGCTGTCGGCGGGCGGATGGGCGGTGGCGTGGAGCCTGGCGTCTGCGCTGCTGATGACCGTCCTGCTGCTCAAGGTGTCGGGCGTGGCGCTGCTGGAGCACGACATTGCCGAGCGCCGGCCTGCCTACCGCAGCTACGCGGCACGCACCAGTGCCTTCATCCCCTGGCCGCCGCGGCGTGGCGCCCGGCCATGAAGCACAGCGCCCTGGGGCTGATGCTGGGGTTGATGCTGGCGCAGGCGACCTGCCTGGCCGCGGCACAGGAAGCTGACGAGGAAGCGGGCGAATGGCACTTCACCGCCATGCTCGATGGCAAGCCGATCGGGACCCATCGCTTTGTCGTCGGCGGCACGGCGGCGACGCGCAGCGTCGACAGTCGTGCCCTGTTCACCGTGCGCGTGCTCGGCATCCCTGTCTACCGCTACCGGCACCAGGCCGAGGAGCGCTGGGCCGGCGACTGCCTGCGTGAGCTGCGCGCCGAGACCGACGACGACGGCACCCGCCAGCAGATCACGCAGCGCTTCGACGGCGACTGCCCGATGAGCTTTGCCTACTGGAATCCCCGGCTGGTGAAACAACAGCGCCTGATCGATCCCCAGACGGGCAAGGTCGAGCCGGTCCGCTTCGAGCCGCTGCCCGATGCGACCCTCGAGGTCCGCGGTCAGCCCGTGCGGGCGCGCGGTTGGCGACTGCAGGCGGCGCAGCAGCGCATCCGCATCTGGTATGCCGCCGACAGCGGACGCTGGATCGGGCTCGACGCTGACGCCAAGGGCGATCGCCAACTGAGCTACCGACTGACCTCTCCTGCACGGAGCACCCCATGAAGCCATCCCCGCGTACCTTGCTCGCTGCCTACCTGTGGGCGCTCGTGTGTTTTCTGGTGCTGGACGCCGTCTGGTTGTCGGTCATGGGACCGCGCCTGTACCAGCCCGCGCTCGGTGCGCTGATGGCGCCGCAGGTGGACTGGACGGCGGCGGCGCTGTTCTATGCGCTCTACCTGGTCGGCCTGGTCGTCTTGGCGATCGCGCCGGCACTGGAGGCTGGCGAGCCCGCCGTGGCGTTGCGTCGCGGCGCGCTGCTCGGGCTCGTGGCCTACGCGACCTATGACCTGACGAACCAGGCCACGCTGCGCGACTGGCCCTGGGTCGTCACGGCCGCCGACCTGGCATGGGGCACGGCCGTGAGCGGCGTGTCGGCGTGGGTCGCGGTGCGCCTCACATCCCGACCAGCGCGCCGAAGAAGCGCGCAATAGCCCCGTCGAAGCGCAGCCGGCCGTCCAGCGAGGCGAGGCAGATGCACTCGCTGCCGTCCTGGACCACCGGCTGATGGTTGATCTCGGCATCGGCCGCATCGAAATCGCCGGGGCCGAACAAGGCCCGGCCATCGTGGAAGCAGCCATGCAGCACCTGGGTGAACTCCTGCCCCTGATGCGTGTGCTGCGGCAGGTACTTGCCGGCCGCGATGCGCAGCAGAAAGACATTGGCCTCCGGGGCCTCGGGCACGGTGACACGGCTCCAGCGCATGCCGGGACCGATCCAGCGCCAGGGCGTGGCACTGCAGTGAGCGAGCGCACGCGGCCAGCGCGCGCCGGGCGGCAGCGGTGGGGGCGCGCTGACCCGCACGGGGGCAGGTTCTGCGCCTTCCTGCGCATCGATCCGGGCCCAGGTGCGCGCCAGCGCGTCATCGGCAAGCGGGACCGCTTCCAGGTCATCGAGCAGGATGCCGCCCACGGCATCGAGTGCGCGCGCGCGCTCGCGGCACAGCGGGCACAGTTCCAGGTGGCTGGCCAGGACCAGTCGCATGCCAGCCGGCAAGTGGCCGGAGGACCCTGCCAGCAGCAGGTCGTCGTCGGGGTGGTGTCGGATGTCCATCGTCAATGTTCCAGCAGGCGGCGCAGTTGGGCGACCGCCAGGCGCACGCGCGACTTCACCGTGCCCAGCGGAATGCACAGCTGGGCCGCGATGCGGGCATGCGGCGCGTCTTCAAAATAGGAAAGGTGCAGCACCTGCTGCTGCTCGGGCGGAAGCTGGCGCAGCGCGCCGCGCAGGCGTTCGTTCAGGCGCGCGTCGTGCAGCTGGTCTTCGACGGCCGGGTCGTCCGACTGGAGCAGGTCGAAGTCGAACACGTCTTCCGACGACTGCACACCCTGGCGCCGCCGCAGCGCGTCCACACGCAGGTTCCGCGCGATGGCGAAGATCCAGGTCGTGGCGGCCGCCCGGGCCGGGTCGAACAGCGCGGCCTTGCGCCAGACCGTGACCAACGCTTCCTGGGCCAATTCCTCGGCCTGGATGGCCGGGCTGCCGCTGTGCATCAGGTAGTGCTTGATGCGCGGCGCGAAATGCGAGAACAGCTGCGCGAACGCGTCCCGGTCCTGTCGCTGCGCCACGGCGGCCATCGCCTCGGCCCAGAGGTCGTCGGGCAAGGCGGATGGCTCGGAATCGGGGGAGACAACGGTCAAGAGGGACGCTCGACGACTGCGGGGCAACGGAGTGCCCGCAGAGGGGTTGGACGGATCAGGAGCCGCGGTCATGTGCTGTCATACGCAAGGAAGCCGCGTTCGGATCATCGCAGCGGCACGCCGGTAATCCAAACGGCCATTTCCTGCGTACAGGCAGCACGACCCGACGGAGACTCTCCATGCTGCCTCTTCTTGCCCCGTCTGCCGCCTTGCCGACGCCTGCCTCCGTGCCTCCCGAGCAGCGCATCGCCGTCGTCGGCACCGGCATCTCGGGCCTGTCCTGCGCCTGGCTGCTGTCCCAGCGCCACGAGGTCACGGTGTTCGAGAGCGAGCCCCGGCTGGGCGGCCACAGCCATACCGTGGACGCGCCGGGCCGGGAAGGCCGGGTGCCGGTGGACACCGGCTTCATCGTCTACAACGAGCCCGCGTACCCGAACCTCACCGCGTTGTTCCAGCACCTGGCCGTGCCGACCGCGGCCTCGGACATGTCGTTCGCAGTGAGCCTGGACGCCGGCGGGCTCGAATACGCCGGCACCGACCTGCGTGGCTTGTTCGCGCAAAAGCGCAACCTGGCGCGCCCCCGCTTCTGGGCCATGCTGCGCGACCTGCTGCGGTTCTACCGCGAAGCTCCGCGCGATGCACAGGTCGCAGGCGACCAGGCGCTCGACGACTACCTGGATGCCCACGGCTATGGCCGCGCGTTTCGCGACGACCACCTCTACCCCATGGCTGCGGCCATCTGGTCCACGCCGGCGGCGCAGGTCGGTCGCCATCCGGTGGCAGCCTTTGTGCGGTTCTGCGAGAACCATGGGCTGCTGCAGATCAGCGGCCGCCCCATCTGGCGCACCGTGGTGGGCGGCAGCCGCGAATACGTGCGGCGCCTCAGCCAGCCTTTCGCCGACCGCATCCAGCTGGACCGGGCCGTGCTCGAACTGCATCGCGAGCCGGCGGGTGTGCGGCTTCGCACGAGCGCTGGCTGGTGGCCCGAACGCTTCGACCAGGTGGTCCTGGCCACCCATGCGGACCGCTCGCTGGCGCTGCTTGACGCGCCCACCGGTGCCGAGCGTGCCCTGCTCGGTGCCCTGCCCTACAGCCGCAACCTGGCCGTGCTGCACCGCGACCCTGCCCTGATGCCGGCGCGGCGCGCCGTGTGGTCGAGCTGGAACTACCTCGGCACGCGCGGCAGCGGCGCGGCTCCAACGGTGACCTACTGGATGAACCGGCTGCAGCCCCACCTGCCGCAGGGCGCGGCGGCCGAGCCGCTGTTCCTGACCCTGAACCCGGCGATCGACCCGCGGCCCGAGCACCTGATCCGCACAGAGGTCTACGACCACCCGCTGTTCGATGCCGCGGCCATGGCCGCGCAGCGCCAGCTGTGGCAGCTGCAGGGCCAGCGCCGCACCTGGTTCTGCGGCGCCTACTTCGGCGCCGGCTTCCACGAGGACGGATTGCAGGCCGGCCTGGCCGTCGCCGAAGCGCTCGGCGGCGTGCGCCGGCCCTGGCGCGTGGCGCAGGAGTCCGGACGCATCCACCTGCCGCAAGGCGCACAGACCGTCGCATCATGAATGTGCACGGAGGCTCGGCACTCTACATCGGGCGCGTCATGCACCAGCGGCTGCGGCCGAAGCGGCATCGGCTGAGCTACCGGGTCTACAACCTGCTGATCGACATCGACGAACTGCCGCAACTGCACGCCCGGTTGCGCTGCTTCTCGGTGGACCGGTTCAACCTGTTCAGCTTTCATGCCGCCGACCATGGCGACGGTTCGGGCCGCGATCTGCGGGCCCAGGTGGAAGCGCGGCTGCGCGAGGCCGGCCTTCCAACCGGCGGCGCGATCCGGCTGCTGGCCATGCCGCGGCTGCTCGGCCATGTGTTCAACCCGCTCAGCGTCTGGTTCTGCCATGCACCCGGCGGCGCGCTGCAGGCGCTGTTGTACGAGGTCAACAACACCTTCGGGCAGCGGCACAGCTACCTGATCCCGGTCGCTGCCGACGGCGCGCCCATCGTCGAGCAGCACTGCGACAAGCAGATGTACGTCTCTCCCTTCAACGGCATGGACCTGCACTACCGGTTCCGCGTTGCACCGCCGGGCGAGGCGGTCTCGGTCGGCATCAGCGTGCACGACGCGGCGGGCGCCGTGCTCAACGCGCGGCTCGACGGCCAACGCGCCCCCCTGAGCGACCTGGCGCTGCTGCGCGTGTTCATCACGCATCCGTTGCTGACCCTCAAGGTGGTGGCCGCCATCCACTGGCAGGCCCTGCGTCTGTGGATCAAGCGCGTGCCGCTGCATCCGCGACCGGCTGCCCCCGACCACGACCTCACCATCGTTCCTTCGAACAAGACCCCATGAGCCTGACCACACCTTCCGCACCCGCTCTCGATGCCGCTCCGGTCTTCTCCCCGCTGCGCCGGCTGCTGGCCCGCACGCGTTTCGGCCGGCTGAGCTTGAGCCTTCCGGGCGGCCGATGCATCGAGGTGGCCGGCCGCGAACCCGGGCCGCACGCGAGCCTGCGCCTGCTGAGCTGGCGCCCTCTGCTGCGCCTGGCGCTGCAAGGCGATCTGGGCCTGGCCTTGTCGTTCCGCGATGGCGAGTGGGACAGTCCGGACCTGCTGGCCTTGTTCGAATTCGGCCTGGCCAACGAGTCGGCCTGGGGATCGCTGCTCAAGGGGCGCGGGCTGGCGCGCTGGGCGGCGCGGCTGCGGCACCTGACCCGCAGCAACAGCCGGCGCGGAAGCCGGCACAACATCGCGTTCCACTACGACCTGGGCAACGCGTTCTATCGGCACTGGCTGGACGACAGCATGCTGTATTCGAGCGCGATGTTCAGCGACGCCGACGACGACACGCTGGAAGCCGCCCAGGCGCGCCGCCTCGCTGCCATCGCCGACATGCTCGACACCCCGCAAGGGGGCGACGTGCTCGAAATCGGCTGCGGCTGGGGAACGCTGGCTGCGAGCCTGGCCCGCCGGCACGAAGCGCACGTCACCGGCGTCACGCTGTCGAGCGAGCAACTGGCCTTCGCCCGCGAACGCGCGCAGGACTGGGGCGTGGCCGACCGGGTCGACCTGCGGCTGCAGGACTACCGCGACGTGCAGGGCCGGTTCGACCGCATCGTGTCCATCGAGATGATCGAGGCCGTCGGCGAGGCCTACTGGCCCACCTACTTCGCCACCTTGCGCGAGCGCCTCAAGCCCGGTGGCGTGGTGGTGCTGCAGGCGATCACGATCGCCGATGCGCAGTTCGACAGCTACCGCCAGGGGACCGATTTCATCCAGCACTGCATCTTTCCCGGCGGCATGCTGCCCAGTCCACGCGTGCTGCGGGAACAGGCGCAACGCGCAGGGTTGGTGATCGAGGCTTCCCACTGCTTCGGCAAGGACTACGCGCGAACCCTGGCAGAGTGGCGTCGCCGGTTCCTCGCCGCCTGGCCGCAGATCGAGCCACTCGGCTTCGACGCCGCGTTCAAGCGCTTGTGGACCTACTACCTCTCCTACTGCGAGGCCGGCTTCCGCGCGGGGCTCGTCGACGTCGGCCTCTACCGGTTGCGCGTGGCTGAAGCCGGCCCCGCCTGATCGGTCGGCGCAGTGCGAAGCGCCCCCTTCCTTCTTCTTAACAGGGTGACACACCGCAATTCCGGCTGTTCTGAAATATCCTGTGCGAACGCAGCAACTGCTGCCCGTATTGCGCGGCCTGCCGGGACAATGCCGATGAGGCTGCCAGAGACGCGGTCCTGGACGCGATTCTTCTGGCTTGCGATAAGCCCGCCTTCGATGACTGAGCGACAACTGCCGGTAGCTGTCGCTCACCCCACGCCTGCCATGCGTGTCGCAGGAAGCGGCCCACTCGAAAGCTACAGCGGCTCGTCATCCATCCGCGGCTGTGACTCTCTCGTCAGTGTCTTGGCCAGCAACCGCAAGGTGCTTGCAGAGGCTGCCGTAGCTTCGGAAAGAACAGCCCCGCGCCGGTAAGCCAGTCCCAGGTCCATCGAGGGCACCGCGCTCGACACCACTGTCCTGCGGATGCGCCCACCATCGTGTGACCAGGGGCGAAACACCAGGTCCGACAGGATGGTCACACCCACGTTCTGTGCGACGAGGCTGCGCACGGCCTCGATCGATTTGGTGCGGAACACGACCTTGGGCTTGAGCTTCATCGCGCTCCAGTAGCGGCCCACGGTGTCCACGTGCTCGTCCATGTCCAGCAGCACGAAGGGCATCTGCGCGATCTCGCGCAGCGACACCGACTTCTGCGCCACCAGCGGATGGTCGAACGAAGTCCACAGACGGCGCTCCGACTTGAGCAGGTTCTCGCGCCGGATGTCCGGCGCGCGCGAGAGGTTCGACACCAGGACCACGGCCAGGTCGAACTCGCCGCTGCGCAGGCCGTTCTCGATCTCCACCCGGTTGCGCTCCACGGGCTCGAACTCGACCAGCGGCAGTTGCCTGCGCATCGCGCCGATGATCTTGGGCAGCATGTATTCGGACACGGTGTCGGTGATGGCGATCTGCACCCGCCCCTCGACCGAGGACACCGAGTTGCGCGTCTCCTCCACCGCCGCATCGAGCGTGTGCAGCATGTGCTCCGCGTGCCGAAGAAAGCCCTCGCCCTGCACGGTCAGCCTTAGGCCGTCGGAGTGTCGCGTAAAGAGCTGCACCTTCAGCGTCGACTCCAGGTTCTTGAGCGAAGTGGTCAGCGACGGCTGGCTCACATAGCAGCGCTGGGCTGCGCGGGACACCTGCCCCGTGTGCGCAGCAGCCACGAAGTGCTGCAGCTGCTTGATCGTTATCGACATAGATACATCCTATATCGCTCTATTGAAAATAGAGATTATGAATTGTCGATGGCAATTCCTAACATCCGGACAGCACGCCATGTCAGGCGTGTGACGAGGACGCCCACCGTTCCAGCAGCAGTAGCAGGAGACCCCCATGCCATCGACATCACACACTTCCGCCGGACACGGCGCCCACCCTTCTGTACCCCAGGAAGCTTCGACCGATGCCGGGCTGTTGAGCCGCCTGGGCCTGCGCTTCACCGCCTGGGCCGAGCGCTGGTTTCCCGACGCTTTCGTGTTCGCGGCCATCGCCGTGGTGGTGATCGCGGGCGCCGCGCTCCTGAACGGGTCGAGCCCGCAAGCGGTGGCCAAGTCTTTCGGCGACGGCTTCTGGAGCCTCATTGTTTTCACGATGCAGATGGCGCTGGTGGCCGTCGGCGGCTACGTGGTGGCGACCTCGCCGCCGGCTGCGCGACTCATCCGCAAGCTGGCCGCACTGCCCGTGTCGGGGCGCCAGGCCATCGCGTACGTGGCCGCGATCAGCATGATCCTGTCGCTCTTCAACTGGGGCATCTCGCTGATCTTCAGCGCGCTCTATGTGCGCGCGCTGGCCGGCCGACTCGACCTGTGCATGGACTACCGCGCCGGCGGCGCGGCGGCCTACCTCGGCATGGGCGCGACCTGGGCGCTGGGGCTCAGTTCGTCGGCAGCACAGTTGCAGGCCAATGCCAGCAGCCTGCCCAAGAGCATTCTGGACATCACCGGCGTGATCCCGTTCAGCCAGACCATCTTCCTGTGGCAGTCGGTCGCCATGGCGCTGGTGTTGATGGTCGTGTCGGTGGCCATCGCGCTGTGGTCGGCGCCTGACGCGAAGCACGCGGTCACGGCGCAGGACCTGGGCGTGGACCTCACGGAAGCCAAGCCCGCTTCCCCCGAGTCCGCCGAGCGCCGCCCCGGCGAGTGGTTCGAGCGCAGCCCGTTGCTCACGCTGCTCTTGTGCGCGCTGGGCTCCGGCTGGCTGGCGCAGGAGTTCATGGCCAAGAGCCCGCTGATCGCGATCTCGGGCCTCAACACCTACAACCTGCTGTTCCTCATGATCGGGCTGCTGCTGCACTGGCGCCCGCGCAGCTTTCTCGACGCGGTGTCGCGCGCAGTGCCGTCGACGGCGGGCGTGATCATCCAGTTCCCGCTGTACGGTGCCATCGCGGCCATGTTGACCGGCGCCAAGGGCGACGCAGGCATCACGCTGTCGGACCGCATCGCGCATCTGTTCGTGAGCATCTCCAGCGTCGACAGCTTCGCCGTGGTGATGGGCGCGTATTCCGCCGTGCTGGGCTTCTTCATTCCCTCGGGTGGCGGCAAGTGGATCATCGAGGCGCCCTACGTCATGCAAGCGGCCAACGACCTGAAGGTCCACCTGGGCTGGGCCGTGCAGGTCTACAACGCGGCCGAGGCGCTGCCCAACCTGATCAACCCGTTCTGGATGCTGCCGCTGCTGGGCGTGCTGTCGCTGAAGGCACGCGACATCGTGGGCTTTACCTTCCTGCAATTGCTGGTGCATGCGCCGCTGGTGCTCTTCATGCTCTGGGCCTTCGGGCGCACGCTGAGCTATGTCGCGCCGGTGATGCCTTGAGTCACGCAGATACCGGATGCAAGTGATGACGACGACGGCGCCCACGCAAACCAAGCAGGGCTACTGCACACTGTGCCGTTCGCGCTGCGGCACGCTCAACGAGGTGCGTGACGACATGCTGGTGTCGGTGAGGCCCGACGCTTCGCACCCCACCGGCCAGGCGATGTGCATGAAGGGCAAGGCCGCGCCCGAACTGGTGCACAGTCCGCACCGGCTGCGCTACCCGATGCGTCGCACGAGGCCCAAGACCGAAGCGGATCCTGGCTGGGTGCGCATCGGCTGGGACGAGGCACTGGCCGAGACCGCCAAGCGCCTGAGTGCCATCAAGGCCGAGAGCGGTGCCGAGTCGGTGGTGTTCGCTGTGACCACACCCAGCGGCACGCCATTGACGGACAGCATCGATTGGATCGAGCGCTTCGTGCGCCTCTTTGGCAGTCCCAACATCTGCTACGCGACCGAGGTCTGCAACTGGCACAAGGACTTCGCGCACGCCTTCACCTTCGGCTGCGGGATGCCTGCGGCCGACTACGCGCAGGCCGAACTGATCGTGCTGTGGGGGCACAACCCAGCGAACACCTGGCTGGCGCAGGCCAACGCGATCGGTCGAGGCCGCGCGAACGGGGCGAAGATGGTGGTGATCGATCCGCGCCCCACGGCGCTCGCGCGGCAGGCTGACACCTGGCTGCCCGTGCGGCCCGGAACCGATGCGGCACTGGCGCTGGGGCTGATCCACCTGCTGATCGCGGACGCGCGCTTCGACGAAGGTTTCGTGCGCGCGTGGACCAATGCCCCGTTGCTGGTGCGCGGCGACAACGGACACTTCCTGCGCGAGCAGGACCTGTGGCCCGATGCCCAGGGCAACCGCTTCGTGGCGTGGAACGACGCGCTCGCCTGCGCGGTGCCCTATGACACCGAGCAGGCAGTGCAAGACCAGGACGCCGCCCACTTCCGCCTGCGCGGCGCGGTCGAGATCGACGTGGGCGCACATCGCTTGTCGTGTGCGCCAGCGTTCGAACTGCTGGCCCAGGGCTGCGCGGCCTACACGCCGCCGAATGTCGAACGCATCACCGGCGTTGCTGAAGCGTCTTTGCGCGCGGTCGCAGAGCTTTTCGGCACTTGCCGCCGCGTGGCCTATCACGCCTGGACTGGCATCGGCCAGCACACCAACGCGACGCAAGCCGAGCGCGCTGTCGCCACGCTGTATGCGTTGTGCGGCAGCTTCGACCGCATCGGCTCGAACCGCGTTCGCGTCGGTCCGCGCGTCAACGCCGTCAACTCGCTCTCACTGCTGCCCGACGCGCAGCGCGCCAAGGCGCTCGGCCTGGCGCAGCGCCCGATCGGCCCTCCCGCACACGGCTGGGTGACGGCGCGCGACACCTACCGCGCGATTCTCGAAGGCGAGCCTTACAGGGTGCGCGCGATGATGGCCTTCGGCACCAACCTGCCCGTGTCGCAGGCCGACAGCGCACTCGCGCATCAGGCACTGTCGCAGCTCGAATTCCACGTGCACTGCGACTTGTTCGAAACACCCGCCGCCCGGTACGCCGACATCCTGCTGCCGGTCAATACACCCTGGGAGCGCGAAGGCCTGCGCATCGGCTTCGAGATCGACGATCGTGCGGCCGGCTGGGTGCAGTTGCGCCAGCGCATGGTGACGCCGCGCGGTGAATCGCGCGCCGACAACGACGTGCTGTTCGACCTGGCCGTTCGCCTGGGCATGGGCGACGACTTCTTCGGCGGTAGCCTCGACGCGGGCTGGAACCACATGCTCGAGCCGCTCGGCCTCACGGTCGACCAGTTGCGTGCCCGGCCCGAAGGCATGGCCTGCGCCATCGACGCGAGCGAGCAGAAGTACGCCCGCGCCACGCCCACCGGCGTGCGCGGCTTCGACACCCCGACGCGACGCGTCGAGCTCTATTCCGAAACCCTGCTGCGCCACGGCCAGCCGCCGATCGCCACCTTCGTCGAACCGGCAGACACGCCGCGCGATGCGAAGGCCACGCGCCAGGGCCGCTTTCCCTATGTGCTGAGTTCGGCCAAGAACGGCTTCTATTGCCACAGCCAGCACCGCAGTCTGGTCTCGCTGCGCAAGCGCGCGCCCGATCCGGTGGCCGAATTGAGCCCCGCGCTCGCGGCCGCCAAGGGCATCGTGGACGACGACTGGATGCGCATCCGCACGCGCGTGGGTGAGGCCCGCTTCGTCGCACGCGTCACGCCCCAACTGGCGGACGACGTCATCGTGGCCGAGTTCGGCTGGTGGCAGAGCTGCCCCGAGCTCGACCGCGACGGCTTGCCGGTCGAAGGCGCGTTGGGCAGCAACTTCAACGCGCTGATATCCGCCGACAGCTGCGACCCGGTGAGCGGCTCGGTGCCGCATCGCTCGTTTCTCTGCGACATCGAACGCGACCCGGCTACCGAGACGCGGCAGCGCAAGTGGTCCGGCTACCGCCCCTTCCGCATCAGCGCGCTGCGGCCCGAGGCCGACGGCGTGCTGGGCATCCACTTCGAGCCAGTCGACGGCAGCGAACTGCCCGACTACCGACCCGGTCAACATATCGAGATGCAATTGCATCTGGACGATGGCACGCAGGTCACGCGCGCCTACTCGCTCACGGGCGCGGCCGAGGTGCCGGGCCGGCGCAGTTACAGCGTGGCCGTGCGCCACCAGCGCGGCCGCTCGGCCGACGGCACGCCGCACGAGGGGCGCGTGTCGAGCCATCTGCACCGCGCGTTGAAAGTCGGCGACACCCTCGCGCTGCGGGCGCCGTCCGGCGGCTTCGTGCTGCCGCGCCACTCGCCGCAGCCGCTGGTCTTTTTCGCGGGCGGCATCGGCATCACGCCCTTCATCAGCTTGCTCGAATCGCTGCCCGACGGCGCGCAGGGGCCGGCCATCTGGCTCTACTACGCCAACCAGAACGGCACGACCCACGCGTTTCGCGAGCGCATTGCGCAGCACCGCGCGCGGCTGCCGCAGTTGCAGGTTGTCGACCACTACAACGCACCACAGCCGCAGGAGCGTCAGGGCATCGACTACCAGTCGGATCGCTTCATCGACGCGAGCGTGGTGGACGACGCGTTGATCGCGCAGCGCGCCCGCTTCTACCTGTGCGGACCGCCGGCCATGATGGACGCGGTGACCGCCGGCCTCGTGGCGCGGGGCGTTCCGCGCTTCGACATCTTCAGCGAGGTCTTCCGCTCGCCCACCACGCCGCCCACCGACGGCGACCAGCGCTTCACCGTCAGCTTTGCGCGCTCAGGCCGCGCCCCCGCGACGTGGACGCCCCGGCAGGGCACGTTGCTGACCTTTGGCGAATCGCTCGGCGTGCAGATGGCCAGCGGCTGCCGTGTGGGCCAGTGCGAGAGCTGCGCCGTGCGCGTGCTGAGCGGCAAGGTGCGCCATCTGCACGGCAGCGAACCGGAAGACCCGGCCGTGTGCCTGGCCTGCCAGGCCGTTCCACTCGAAGACGTGGTGCTCGAGGCATGACGGCCGGCACTTTCACTCAACTGACTCCATCCGTGACCCCATGAAAATCATCGATACCGAAAGCACCCGCCGTGCATTGCCCTTCGACTGCCTGATCCCGGCGCTTAGGGAGATGTTCATCGCTGGCTGCGAGGTGCCCTTGCGACACACGCATTCGCTGCAGGCCGGGACGCACACCTCGCCCCGCACCGTGCTGGTCATGCCGGCGTGGCAGCACGACCGCTACCTGGGCATCAAGACAGTGACCATCTTCCCGGACAACGCGCAACGCGGCCTGCCCGGACTGTTCTCGACCTATGTGCTGTACGACGCCAGCACGGGTGAGCCCCTGGCGCAGATCGACGGCAACGAGATCACGTCGCGCCGCACCGCTGCCGCATCGGCCCTGGCCGCGTCCTATCTCGCGCCTGCCGATGCGCGCAGCCTGCTGGTCGTCGGCTGCGGACGTGTCGGCAGTCTGATTCCCGAGGCCTACCGCGCCGTGCGTCCCATCGAACGCGTGGTGGTGTGGGACCGTGACGAAGCTGCGGCGAAGGCGCTCGCTGCGCGGCTGTGCGCGCAGAACATCGAAGCGGCCGTTGCGCCGGACCTTGCCCACGCGGTGAACGATGTCGACATCGTGAGCTGTGCCACGCTCGCCACCCAACCTGTGGTGCAGGGCGCGTGGCTGCGGCCTCGCAGCCACCTCGACCTGATCGGCAGTTTCACGCCGCAGATGCGCGAAGCCGACGACGCCTGCTTTGCGGGTGCACGTCTGTTTGTCGATACACAAGAGGCGTTGCAAAAGAGTGGCGAATTGCTCGGGCCCCTGTCGCGCGGCGTGTTCGCCGCCGACGATGTGGCAGGGGAGTTGGCCGACCTGGCCGCGGGCCGGATCCAGGGACGCGCCGAGAGCAACGGGCGGACCGTCTTCAAGGCCGTGGGCACCGCCTTGGAGGACCTGGCCGCGGCAGTGGTGGTCTACGAAGCTTCCGATTCGACCTGAGACACTTGCCTTGGCGGGCCGCTAAGCGCTGGGCGCCTCCTGCACGTGTGCGGCAGGCAAGCCCCGCGCATGCGCCTTCAGGCAGGCAATGAAATCCATGAGCGTGGCCGAGACGTGCTCGCGGTTCCACACCACGGTGATGGGGCCGAAGCGGATGTTCGAATCGACGGCGACCTTGCGGAACAGCCCCAGCGAGGCCATGTAGTCCGCCATGGATTCCGCACACACGCCGACATAGTCGCCCTTTTGCAGCAGCGCCTGCATCATGGCCAACGAGGCGGTTTCTGCCTTGGGCACCAGCCACGATGCCTGTTGCTCGATGAGATAGGCATCCATCTGGATGCGAGTGAGCGTGCCAAGGGGTGGCATCACCCAATGCTCGCGCAGCACGTCGGCAAAGCCCAGCGGCTGGTTGCTGTCCCAGTGCTTGCTGCCCTGGCCGATGACGATGCTCACCCGGTCGTCAAAGAGCACGTGGTGCGCCAGTTGCGGCTGGTGCGCCCGCGCATCCAGAACGCCGATCACGGCATCCATGGCACGCGTGTCCAAGCCCTTGAGCAGGTCGTCGAACAGGCCGTCGTGGATGGACACGGCCACATCGGCATGGCGCTGCTGGAACGCGGTCACGGCTTCGGGCAGGCCGCCGGCGATGCCTGCCCAGACGCTGCCCACGTTCAGTCGCGGCACGCGTCCCGCAGCCACCGCATGCATTTCGAGGCCGGTGCGGGCGATATCGCCCAGCACCGTGATGGCCAGGCGTTTGAGCAGATGCCCGGCAGGCGTCAGCTGCACCTTGCGCCCGCGCACCACCAGCGGCGTGCCCGCCACGCGTTCGAGCTCCGCCAGCCAGTGCGACATGGCAGATTGCGTCATGTGCAGCCGCGCCGCCGCTTCGGTCAGCGTGCCGGCCTCGTCCAGCACCAGAAAGGATTCCAGATGCCGGACCTTGATGCCTCGTGCCCAGGACAGGCCTTCCGAACGCTCGATCATGAGTAAACCTTCATGCATCCATTTTGCATTTTCACTAGGAGGTTGGCAGGGGTTGTCATGAAAATTACTTCATCTTCCATGACAGACCCTCTGAGGAATCCCTGTGCCCAAAGCAATCACGAACGTCTACAAGATCCTGATGGGTGTCGCGGTCGCAGCCGCCACGGCCACCACCGTGTTCGCGCAAGCCTCCTACCCCAGTCGTCCCGTGCGCCTGATCGTGTCGCAGGCCCCGGGCGGCAGCAGCGACACGATCGCGCGCATGTGGGCTGAACACGCAGGCAAGGCCATTGGCGCCACCATCGTGGTGGAGAACAAGCCCGGTGCGGGCGGCCTCATTGCCGCACAGAACGCGCTGAATGCGCCCGCCGATGGCTACACCTTGCTGCTGGGCAGCGTGTCGCTGATGGTGCTCAATCAGTTCACCTACAAGCCACTGCCCTACAACCCCGAGAAGGATTTTGTTGGTGTGACCATGCTGACGACGGTGCCGTTCGTGCTGTCGGCCAACCCGGCCACGGGCATCAAGACGCTCAAGGATCTGACAGAAAAAGCCAAGGCGGCACCCGGCAAGCTGAACTTCGCGTCCGCCGGCCTGGGCAACTCCACCCACCTGGCTGTCGAGCTCGTGTCCAACGCCCTGGGCATTTCGATGACCCACATCCCTTACAAGGGCGAGGCCGACGGCATCCTGGCCACCATTGGCGGGCAAACCGAGGTGATGGCACCGGTGTATGGCACCGCCCTGCCCCACATCAAGAACCACAAGCTCAATCCACTGGCCGTGTTGTCGCCGCAACGCACCCCTGAGCTGCCTGATGTGCCCACCCTGGGCGAGTTGGGCGTGAAGGGCTTTGACAACATGGGCTGGAGTGCCGTGGTGGCGCGCGCCGGCACGCCGGCCGACATTGTGGAAAAGCTCAACAAGGCGACGACGGCCTTCCACCAGAGTCCCGACGTGCAGGCGAAGCTCAAGAGCATGGGCGTGATCCCCATGTCCGGCCCTTCCGCGCTCGTCATGGAAACGGCGGCGCGTGACGCCAAGGCCTGGGGCCCCACGCTCGGGGCACTGAACCTCAGCGCCAAGTAAGCCGGCGACCGCGCAAGCACCGCCCCCTTTTCTTCCATCTTCACCCCTTGCCGTATCGCCGATGCAGCACGGGGTTCGTCATCACACCTCATGAAAAAAGAAGCAATGGTGGTCTGCCCGCAGCCGGAGGCCGCCGAGTCCGGCATCGACATCCTGCGTGCAGGCGGTAACGCGGTGGATGCCGCCGTGGCCACCGCGCTGGCCCAGACCGTGGTCGATCCGCTGATGTGCGGTATCGCAGGTTTCGGCACCGCCGCCGTCTACCTGCCGGGCGCCCAGGTGCATGAATATTTCGACTTCCATTCGCCCGCGCCGCTGGCGGCCAAGGAAAACATGTGGGAGCACCTGCTCGAGGGCGAGACCAAGGACGGCTTCGGTTTCATCCTCAAGGGCCGCGTCAACGACATCGGCCCCCAGTCCATCGGCACGCCGGCCACGCTCAAGGGCCTGGAGGCCATGCATCAGGCGCACGGCCGCCTGCCGTGGCAGCAGGTGGTGGAGCCCGCCATCCGCTGGGCCGCGGACGGCTACTTTGTGCGACCCGGCATGCACGCCTTCTGGATCGACGAACCCACTATGGGGCGCGTCGGCAACCTGGAGCGGCTGCAGTACTGCGAGGAAAGCCGCCAGCTGTACTGCCGCCCCGATGGCCGCCCCAAGCCCATCGGTGCGCCGCTGCGCAACGAAGGCATGGCTGCGGTGCTGCGCCAGATTGCCGAAGAAGGTGCGCGCCCGTTCTACCAGGGCGACCTGGCGCAAAAGATGGTGACGCACCTGCAGTCGCTGGGGGCGCTGATCACGCTCGACGACCTGGCCCGGTATCAGGTGCAGCGCAACCCGCCGCTGGTGGGCAGCTACCGCGACCGCACCATCACGACCAACCAGCCCCCGGGCGGCGGCGCCATGCTGCTGGAGATGCTCAACATCCTCGAGCACTTCGATCTGGCGAGTCTGGAGCACAACAGCCCCGCCTATCTGCAGAGGGTGTGCGAGGCCATGAAGAAGGCGACCATCGACAAGGACCGCTGCATCGGCGACCCGAAGTTCTTCGATGTGCCGCTGGATCAGCTCCTGTCCAAGGACATGGCCCGCGAAGTGGCCGAGCAGATTCGGGCGGGCCATCGCTTCAACGTGGAGCGCGTGAACCCTGGCGCACCCGTGCCGCGCGACACCACCCACCTGAGCGTGGTGGACGCCGACGGCAACGCCGTCTCCCTGACCCACTCGCTGGCCATGCCCTCGGGCATCATCACCCCGGGCATGGGTTTTCTGTACAACGGTTGCATGGGCGTGTTCGACCCGCGTCCGGGGCGCGCCGGCAGCATCCAGCCGGGCAAGAGCCGCTTCACTTCGTCCTGCCCCAGCATGACCTTCAAGGACGGCGAGCTCGACGTGGTGCTCGGCGCGCCCGGTGGCACGCAGATCGCCATGGGCGTGCTGCAGGTGCTGCTCAACGTGATCGACCACGGCATGGAGATGCAGGCAGCCGTGTCGGCACCTCGCTTCTCGTCCACCAGCAACGCCATCGACGTGTGCAACCGCATTCCGCGCTTCACCACACGCGCGCTGGAAGCACAGGGCTACGCCATTGGCCGCAACCCGTACAACTACACCATCGGCTGGGTGCACGGCGTGCAGGTACAGGCCGACGGTCTGCATGGCGGCGCCGACCCTGGACGCGATGGCGTTGCGTACCGGCTGCGCATGGATCCTGCGCACTGATCGGCCACCGTTTTCAGCTATCGACTGTGTGGCTTATGAGGAACTCATTCCCATCCCGCCTTCTTTGCATGTAGCCAGCCGCGCTTGTCTGCTTCGCAGCGATTTCCGCCGCCGGACTCGGGGCCGCCGATGTCTGCTTGAAGGACGATCCCGACAGGCAAGTCCGTAGAACGGCCTGTCGTAGACCGCATTGAAACTCCCTTTGACCTGAAATTCCCTGTGCGATCGCAGCAACTGCCACCCGCTCGCTCGGCAATGCACAACTCGATGCACTGAGCGCTCGCGGCGACGCGCCGATGATCTGGCCATCGGCCCCGACAGCGATCTGCGTTTCGACGTGGCGATGCGCGCCTATGACTACACGCCGTCGGTGCGCGCGGACGGTCCGACCTGGGACGATGAGGAATCTGGCCGACCAGACGGCGGCGCCGATCATTTTCTCGACTTCATCGTCGCCCAAGCGGTGCCGGCCCTGGCGGCGCGCGCACCGCTGGATCCGCGACGCCGCACGCTGTGCGGGGCACTCGTACGGTGGTTTGTTCGCGCCGCACGCGTTGTTGCGCCGACCGCAGTTCTTCTCGCGCTGCGCGGCGGCGGCCCCCTCGTTGTGGTGGCAGGACGGCTTCATCCTGCGCGAGGCCGAACACCCCGCCCCCCTGCCGGCGGGGCGCGAGACCATGCTGTTGTTCATGCAAGGCGCCTCGACCGAAGGCGAGAGTCCTGCCGCGCCACCTCCTGCAGGTGTCAGCGCGGCGCGCGCCGAACGCCTGCGACGCCAGCGTGCCGCCGTGCCACCGCAGGCTGGCCGGGACCTGGCGGGGCGACTCGACCGCGCAGGCGTGCGTGCGCAGTACCTCGCCTTTCCCGGCATGCCTCATGGCCCGATGCTGGCGGCATCCCTGCCGCCCCATTGGCACTGGCTGCGCGCCCGTCGCCGGCTTGAGCCGAAAGCTGGAGAAAAGTCGTTTCGTCCCCCACAGGTCGCGAGGATTCTTGCGGGATCCATGGCCGCATATCCGACCCGGGCAGCCGGAATTCGGATGCATCAACCATTGCGCATGAGAAGCTCGGTGCGCTTCATCACTTTGAGAGTGCAATGGTCAAAAAGACAACTGAACAGAAAGCTGCAGAGGCGCTTCGTTACATCGCTGCCAGTGGAGCGGCCAATGCGGTTGAGCTCGAGCCCTTCTTGACTGATCCCAATCAGGCCATACGCGCCGTGGCGGCCATGAACCCGGATGCAGACGAAGAGATCCTGGATCGTTTTGCGAATGACAAGTTCTGGGGCGTCCGCATGGAAGTGGTGCGCAATGCCAATGTCAGCCAGGCCACGTTGCGCAGGCTGCTGGAGTCCGACACGCGCAAACGCGGCGTGGTGCACCACGCCGCGCGCGAGAAGCTGGAAGAGCGCGGTGTCGCATTTGGTGCTGATGGCATGCCGGAAGACGCGGCGTAGAGAACGAAGTCGCATTTCCTGAGCGTCATTTGATCGGGTCGCTTTCGATCTCGATCACTGCGGCCGGTGTTCGTGAGGGGTCCTGTTATTGGCGCCCCGGCCTCTTGTTTCGGACGAGCAGTGCCATGGCCGCCAGCGCGACCGGAACATTCGAATCGCGTATCTCAGTGCTGCCCCCCAACCAGACGCTTGTCTGTCAGGTGGCCCGTCAACCCGCGGACCTGGGCGCCGGCTTTGCCTTGAGGCCCGCCTCGATGAAGTTCACCAGGTAGTCGACACCGGCCTCGATGCTGGTCTGCTGCAACTTCTCGGGCCACAGCGCCTGCACCCGCGTGTGCGTGCTGTGCGAATAGAAGAAGGCGCCGTAGACGAAGATGACGCGCCAGTAGAACTCTTCGCTGCTCAAGTGAGGAAGCTCGTGGCTCACGACATCCACGAAGCGTCGCGCGAAATCGTCCACGATGGAGGCTGTCAGCGCATGCACTTCATCGGCAGGGTCCATCAGCATGCGGCCGTAGAACGCACGGAACGACTCGCGCTCCTGGACACTGGCTCCCGCGACAAGCAGTGAGGGCGCCATGGAGGCCCGCAGGATGTCTCGCAACGGGACCTTCCGACCCTCGAATGCATCCAGGCGCTCCTTGCGCTCCTTCATCACCGGCCCAAGGCGGCGCTCCAGCACGGCCTTGCACAGCGCTTGTTTCGATCCCCAGTAGTAGTGGAAGGCTCCCAGGTTGGCGTTGGCCCGCTCCGCGATCGCTCGCATGCTGGTGCCCCCGTAGCCATGTGCAGCAAACAGGGCCTCGGCGGCGTCGAGGATCTGGTTTGCGGTGGTGTCGGAAAGCGCCTGCCGCTTCGAAGAGACGGCGGTTTTCGCTGCGGTGGGCTTGGGCATGAGGGAAGTGGCGAGGTATTGAAGTTCGTTGACAGCCAATCCTTGAAATCATACAGTTGTATATTTATACGCACGTATGACTTAAAGGAGACTTCATGAGATTGATCGATCTGTCCTCGACGCTGGACCCGCACGACCGCGATCTGCTTCCTCCCGCCATGGCCGCCGCCGCGGGCGTGGTGGCGCCCCGGGTGGACTATTCCCACCCGGCGACGCCGGACGGCCGCGACCGCTTCTGCCACTTCTTCGGCTGCAGCCACGACGACTTGCCCGACGGCGAGGGTTGGGGTTCGGAGGTGCTCAACGACATGTCGTCGCATTGCGGCACGCACGTGGACGCACCGCTGCACAGCGGATCGACCTGCGAGGGGCGAACCTCACGCACCATCGACCAGGTCGAACTGAACGAGCTCTTCTGCCCCGGCAAGGTGCTCGATGTGCGCCCTTGGGCACAGCCTGGGCAGGCCATCCCCGTCGACGCGCTTCGCCAGGCGTTGTCCGCAGTGGGCGAGCCCATCCGTCCCGGCGACGCCGTGCTGATCCGGACCGGGCAAGAGCGATATCGCCTGGGCGAGCCGGCCTTCTTTCGGTACCCGGGGATGAGCCGCGAAGGCACGCTGTTCCTGTCAGAGCAAGGGGCCACCGTGCTCGGCACGGACGCGGTCGGGTGGGATCGTCCCTTCGCCGTGATGGCCCAGGCCTTCAAGGAAACGGGCGACAAGCAGCAACTGTGGGATGGCCACAAGGCGATCCGCGAGAAGGAGGCCTTCATCGTCCAGCAACTGTGCAACCTCGGCGCCTTGCCGCTTCGCGGCTTCCACGTCGGCTTCTTCCCGTTGAAGCTGGCACGCGCCAGCGCCGCCCCCGCCCGTGCCGTGGCCTTCCTGTCCAACTGAGGAGCGACTTCAATGCGTATCGTGACTTTTGTGCGTGAGGGCTTTGACGCACCTCGCCTCGGTGCCCTCATCGGCGTCGACGGCGTGCTGGACCTCACGGCTCGCCACCCTGGCGCAGAGGCCTTCGGCTCTGCGTTGGCTTTCCTGCGCGCAGGCCCTGCATCCTGGGACCTTGCGCGTGCGCAGATCGCCAAGCACGGCGGCGCTGCAGAGTCCCTGGCCGGCGCCGCGTTGCTTCCCCCGCTGCCCAATCCGCCGCTGATCCGGGACTGGGGAACCATGATCGAGCACCCCAGGTTCTTCCTGCGGCGACGCGCCGAGCAACTGGCCGCCCGAACAGCCGACCCGGAGGCCGCCATGGCCGCCGCACAAGCCGATGGCTCGCTCGAGCTGCCCCCGAACTGGTTCACCGTGCCTCGCTTCTACACCGGCAATCCGCTCAACATGACCGGGCCGGATGCCGAGATCGCCTGGCCGGCTTTCGCCGAATCGCTGGACTACGAACTCGAACTGGCCGTCGTCATCGGCGTGGGTGGCAAGGACATCCCCGTGTCGCGAGCACGCGACCACATCTTCGGGGTCACGCTGTTCAACGACTTCACCGCGCGGGATACGCAAGTGGCTGAAGGCAGCCCGGCCGGCAAGAGCAAGGACTTCGATGGCGCCTACGCCATCGGCCCTTGCATCGCCACGCTCGACGAGATCCCCGACCTCTACCAGCTGCAGGTGCAGTCGAGGCTCAATGGCATCGTCCAGACCACCCGCAGCACCGCCGACATGCAGCTGACCTTCGAGGACATCGTGAGCTATGCCAGTCGCTCGTGCACGCTGCACCCTGGCGAACTCTTCGCCTCGGGCACCTTCGAAGGTGGCTGCGGCGTGGAGACCGGCCGGCTGCTGCGCGATGGCGATGTCATCGAACTCGAGGCGCAGGGCATCGGCACGCTGCGCAACCGGATCCGCCGCACGGCAGCGCCCGCCGCGGCAGCGAAGGCCTGAGATGACGGTTCCGCTCTACATCGTGGGCGTGGGCAGCACGCCCACGGGCCGCTCCGCGGATGTTCCGCTGCGCACGATGGCCCGCCAGGCCATCGATCTCGCCCTGGCCGACGCTGGTGCGACGGCCGACCAGGTGGGTGCGGCGTTCTTTGCCAACGTCGGCCAATCGCTCCTGCAGGGGCAGCACATGATCGGTGGTCAGGTGGCGCTGCGCGAGGCAGGATTGGATGGCATTCCGATCATCAACGTCGAGAACGCATGTGCCAGTGCGTCGACCGCCTTCTACCTCGCCTGCGCCCATCTGCGCGCCGGACTGTGTGACGTCGCATTGGCGGTGGGAGCGGAGAAGCTGTCGCACCCGGACAAAGCCCGCACCTTTTCCATCTTCGATGGCGCCCATGACGCCGAAAGGCCTGAGGCACTGCTGCGCTTTCTTGCACAACAAGCTGGTGAGGACCCCACACAAGCCGCCGTCGCACAGCAACGCAGCGTCTTCATGGACATCTATGCGGCCCTGGCCCGCGCGCACATGGCACGCCACGGCACCACGCAGCGACAGCTGGCCCATGTGGCCGCCAAAAACCACAGCCACTCCGTGCACAACCCGCTGGCCCAGCATCGCGTCGCGATGTCGGTCGACGAGGTGCTCGCGGCGCGCGCCATCACCTGGCCCCTGACTCTGCCGATGTGCGCGCCGATCGGCGATGGCGCGGCTGCGGCGTTGATCGTGCGCGAGGACGCCCTGGAGCGCTTCGATGCGAAGCGTGCGGTGCGCGTTCGGGCCAGTGTTCTGGCCAGCGGGTCGGCACACGCCGGCGGAAGCGAGACGCCCATCAGCCGCCGCGCGGCACTGCGCGCCTACGCAGATGCCGGCGTCGGGCCCGAAGACATCGACGTGAGCGAAGTCCATGACGCCACGGCCTTCGGAGAAATCGTCCAGTGCGAACACCTGGGCTTGTGCGAGCCCGGCCAGGGTGGATGGCTCGCGGAACAAGGCCACACCACCTTGGGCGGTCGTCGACCCGTCAACCCCTCGGGGGGGCTGGAGTCGAAGGGCCACCCCATCGGCGCCACCGGCCTGATGCAGATCCATGAGCTCGTCCTGCAATTGCGCGGCGAGGCCGGCGGGCGACAGGTGGCCGATGCGCGCCTGGCCCTTGCCGAGAACGGCGGCGGCTTCCTGGGCCATGAGGAAGCGGCCGCGACCATCACTATTCTTGAACGGGCTGCACAACACGGATGAAGCACGCCACCATGTATTCCAGACGCACTCTCCTCGGGCAATCGATCGCCTTGGGCTTGTCCGGCCTTGCCGGCAACGCTGCCAGGGCCGCCACCGCGGCCTGGCCGTCCAAACCGATCCAGGTCATCGTGCCCGCAACCACCGGCAGCGCACCCGAGATCGTGGCCCGTCTGATCGCCGACGCGTTGTCGGCGCGCCTGTCGAACCCGGTCTATGTGGAAGGCATGCCGGGGGCCTCGGGGATCATCGGCACCGACAAGGCGCTCAAGGCACCCGCTGACGGGCACACGCTGCTCTACGCCATGAACCAGGTGGCGACGATGAACCCGCACCTCTACCCGCGGCTTCCCTACAACCCGGCCAGGGACATGGCGCCGATCAGCCTGGTCGCGCGCGGCGGGTACGTGCTGCTCGCCCACAGCGGCCTGCCGGCCTTCGACCTCCCGTCGCTGATCGCCCTGGCGAAGCGCGAGCCCGGCAAGCTGGCCTATGCCTCCACGGGCAACGGCAGCGCCTTCCACCTGGGCATGGAGCTGATCAAGGCGCACTGCGGCATCGATCTGCTGCATGTGCCCTACCGCAGCGGCGCCAATGCCAACACCGAGTTGATGGCGGGGCGCGTGCAAGTCCGACTGGAGCCCCAGGCCTCGGCGTTGGCGCTCGTTCGCGGCGGCCGCGTCAAGGCCTTGGCGGTGACCACCCCCACGCGACTCCCCGTCCTGCCGCAAGTGCCGACGGTCCGGGAGACCCTGCCCGGATTCGAGCTGAGCGGCTGGAACGCCCTGTGGGCACCGGCGGGCACGCCCGCGCCGGTCATCGTGCGACTCAACGCCGAGGTGCAGGAGATCCTGAAGAGCGACGCATTCCGAAGCCATCTGCTGCAACTCGGCCTGGCCCCCGAGGGCTCGACACCGGCTGAACTGGCTGCGCTGACGGCGCAAGAGACGGCGCAATGGAAGGCCCTGATCGACAAGACGGGCATCAAGGCGGACTGACATGACGGATTTCAAGACCCTGGCCGATCTCGTCGGCCATCACGCACGCACGCGTCCCCATGCGATCGCCCTCACCTTCGAGGCGGGCCCGGCCTTGCCCGAGCAGCACCGCTGCTTCCTGCAACTGCACGAGAACGGCCTGGCGCTGGCCCGGGCCCTGCAAGGCCTGGGCATCCGACGTGGCGACGCCATCGCGCTGGTGATGGCGAACCACCCCGAGTTCGTCGAAGCCATGGTGGCGACCGCGCACCTCGGGGCGGTCCTGGTACCGATCGATGCGCGGGCGCAAGGCGACAGGCTCGCCGCACTGATCGATCGCACGCACTGCGTGGGTGTGATCGCGGCGGACTATGCCGCCGCTGCGGTCGCGCAGATTCGACCGCGCGCCACCCACCTGCGCTGGGTCGTGCGTGTGGTCTCGGGCGAACTTGCGCCAGATGCGCCGCGCGCCTGCGAAGCGCTGGACTACGCGCAACTGCTGGCCCGCCACACACAGGCAGGCCTCCCCTCGGCACACTTCACGCCCGTCGATCCCGATGACCCCATGCAGATTCTCTTCACCTCCGGCACGACCGGAGAGCCGAAGGGGATCGTGATCACCCACCGCCGCTTCGTCGACACGGCGGCACTGGCGGCCTCCGCCTTTGGCTACACCGACGACGATCGCCTCTACTCCGGCCTGTCGCTGACGCACGCCAATGCCCAGTTGGTCACGCTGGGTGCAGCCCTGAGGCTCGGGATCGCCTGCGTCATGTCGCGCCGCTTCACCAAGTCACGGTTGTGGGAGATCGTGCGTCGGCACCGGTGCACTGCCTTCACCCTGCTGGGCGGCATGACCACCGCCGTCTATTGCGAGCCGCCGTCGCCCGGCGACCGGGCTCATGTCGTGCGCTTCGTCGTCGCCGCGGGCATGCCGCAGGCCATCTGGCGTGACTTCGAGCAGCGCTTCGGCGTCCATGTTCTGGAGTTCTACGGCACCGCCGAAGGCGGGCTGACGGTCAACCCTTTCGGGAAAGGTCCGATCGGCAGCATCGGCCGCCCGCACCCGGCGTTCTCCGTCCGCATCGTCGCCGAAGACGGCAGCGATGCGCCTGCGGGCACGCCGGGCGAACTGGCGTTCCGGCCGGCCAGCGGCGCGCCCTTCGACATCGCGTACTTCGAAGACCCGCAGGCCTCGCAGAGCAAAGGCAAGGACGGTTGGCTCTGGACCGGCGACATCGTGCGCGCCGATGCGCACGGCTGGCTCTACTTCGAGCACCGCCGCGGCCATGGCATTCGCCGCAACGGCGAATTCATCGACCCGGCGCAGATCGAGAAGGCCATCGCGGACACCGGACTGGTCCGCGATGCGTTTGTGTTCGGCACGGCAGCGGCCTCGGGGGCGCCTGGCGAACGCGATGTCGTCGCAGCCGTCGTCCCCCATCACGCCGACCTGGACCTTTCGGTGCTCCATGCGCGTTTGCGCGAGACGCTATCGAAGAACGCCCTTCCCGGGCGGCTGATGGCCATCGAAGCGATCCCCAAGACCGCGTCGGAAAAGCCGTTGGCGCGGGTTCTGGAGGAATGGTTGCGCGAGGGGACGGTCGCGACCGTGTTCGAGGCGCCCTCAGCCTAGACACACGACCTGGGCGCAGGCGGCGGCAGGCCGTTTTTCCCCTGCGCAATCAACAACAACGAAGGAGACATTCATGCACAACCACGGGCGTAAGCTTTTTCTTCCCATCTCACTTGCATCGCTGTTCATCGGGCCTTCGAGCTGGGCGCAGTCTTCTGTGACGCTCTTCGGCGTCGTCGACATCTCGGTGAGCCACTACCAGACCAAGAGCGTGCTGCCCGCAGGCCTGCCTTGGTGGTCCCTGGCAGCGCCGACATCCATCTCGCAAGGCGCCACGAAGCTCGCGTCGGGCGCGCACACCCCTTCTCTCCTGGGCATTCGCGGACAGGAGGATCTGGGCGGCGGGCTTGCTGCAGGCTTCTGGCTGGAATCCACACTCACACCGGACGACGGAGCCCAGGGGCTTGGCGTTTTCGACCGCCGCTCGACGGTCAGCCTGTCGGGGCCGTTTGGCGAAGTGCGCCTGGGCCGGGACTATGTGCCGACCTATTGGAATCTGACGGTCTTCGATCCCTTTGGCACGGTCGGGGTTGGCGCGAACCTATGGAATCCGATCGGCACGGGGCTCACCACCAGCCACGGAAAGTCGCCCGCGAACCTGATGCCCTTTGACAACTACGTTCGCGCCTCCAACAGCGTCGGCTATTTCCTGCCGGGCAATGTTGGCGGGTTCTACGGCCAGGTCATGTACTCGCTGCATGAGAACCTGAAGCAAAGTGGTGTGAGCCACAGTCCGAGCAAGGGCGGGCGAAACGTCGGGGGGCGGTTCGGCTATCAACGTGGCCCGCTCAACCTGGCCATCGCCTACCAGGAAGACACCAAGGACGATCTCAGCGGATTCGACAAGGACCGTTTGAAGATCCTCAACGCTGGGGTCTCCTACGATTTCGATGTCATCAAATTGTTCGGCCAGTTGTCGCAGATCAGGGATGAGCGCAGCAAGATGAACGTAGCCAACATCGGCGGCATTCCGCATCCCTTCAGGAACGAGAGCAATGGGAAGTACACCGGTGGCTTGATCGGCATCACGGCCCCGGTCGGGCCTGGATTGATCCGTGCGTCCTATTCGCGCGTGAACTACGCCTCTCCCCGTACGGTGAATGCTTTGAATCCCGCGACATGGCTGCAAGACAACGATGCCAGGATCGAGAAGTTCGCCGCCGGCTATGTGTACAACCTGTCAAAGCGCACCGCGCTCTATGCCACTGTTGCGCGAACCAAGATGAAGTGGAACGGGTCCGTGAATGCGGCGATGGCCATCAGTCCCGGAGGCGGGGTGAGGTTTGCGAACGGCATTGCCGGGATCAGCGCACCTTATGTCCCCTCGAGCACCACCGGCTACGACATGGGCATTCGGCACGCCTTCTGAGGGCACTGACTCGCGCGGCGGACCTTCCAGGTGGTCGGCCCTGAACTCCCGCGTGCTGCAGCGCTGCGCGCTTGCCGGGCAAAGGGAAGGCCCGCACAGGGGCCGTCTCTTCCGGCCCGGAAGGGCAACGCTCTTTGACTCGCAAGGCGCATGCGGTGCAACGGCAAAGATCCAGAAGGAGCGATGCATCACTGTCTAGCGTGCTCGATTGCGCATCGCATACAACAGCACGAGCGTAGCGATGATTTCCAGTCCCGCGACCGCATAGAGGCCCGCGGCCACGCTTCCCGTCGACGTCTTCAGCCACCCCATCGTGAAGGGCGCAGCGAACCCCGCCAGGTTGCCGACCGAGTTGATGAAAGCGATGCCACCCGCCGCAGCGGTGCCCGTGAGAAAAGAAGCGGGGATCGACCAGAACACGGGAAAGGCGGCGAGGATGCCGATGGTCGCAAAGCTCAACGCGACCATGGCGAACACAGGTTGCTCGATCAACACGCCGGTGGCCACGAGCCCGACGCCGGCGATCAGCGTCGCATAGGCGCAGTGCCGCCGCCGCTCACCGGTGGCATCCGAATGCATGCCGTTGAGCACCATCGCGACCGTTCCCAGAATGAACGGAATGGCCGACAGCAGGCCGATGTTCAGCGTGCCCTTCACGCCCAGCTCCTTGACGATCGAGGGCGTCCAGAACGCAATGGTGGCGTTGCCGCTCACGATGCAGAAATAGGCGGCGGTGCACAGCCACAGCATGGGGTTGCGCAACGCCCGGCCGAAGCTCGATTGTTTGGGGGCATCGGCGTTCTCCTTCTGCAGTTCGGCGGCCAGCGCATGCTTCTCGGCCTCGGTCAGCCAGCGTGCGGATTGGGGCCGGTCCGGGAGCCAGGCCAGCACCGCGAAGCCGGCAAGCACCGAAGGAATGCCTTCGAGCAAAAAGAGCCATTGCCAGTTTCGAAACGGCGCGACGCCTTCCATGCCGCTCATGATCAACCCTGCGAGCGGCCCGCCGACGACGCCCGCGATGGCAAACGAGGTCATGAAGAGCCCGTTGATCTTGCCGCGGCGATGCGCCGGCACCCAGTACGTCAGGTACAGCATCACGCCCGGGAAAAATCCGGCCTCGAATGCGCCGAGCAGGAAGCGCAGCACATAGAAGGACGTGGGCGTTTCCACGTAGATCATCGCCATCGACGTGAGGCCCCAGAGGATCGTGATGCGCGCGAGGGTCTTGCGCGCGCCGATCTTCTGCAGCAGCAGGTTGCTCGGCACCTCGAACAGAAAGTAGCCGATGAAGAAGATGCCGGCGCCCAGCCCGTAGACCGCCTCGCTGAACTGCAGGTCCTGCAGCATCTGCAGCTTGGCGAAGCCCACGTTGACGCGGTCGATCCACGCCAGCAGGAACAGGAACACCAGGAACGGCACCAGCCGCCATGCGATCTTGCGGTGCATGCGGTCGTGGTCCGAGGGAACATGGGCGCCGGCCGAAGGCCGCGCGAGGGATGAGACGGAGGTAGCTTCCACAGCAGTTTCCTTTTTCTTCAATGACAGAACTCCAGGAATGCGCCAGCCCTTCATGGTGTACGCATAATGTTTATAAATATATTTATAGGCATTCCATCGCACATTGGTAGTTACCCTCCGTGGGATCTGTCTCCGCCGGTTTCATCGTTCGCGAATCGAGAAAGGTCCTTTGCCGCCGGCACGGTTTCCGCGCGACTTCGTTCCTCCTAAGGTCAGCACCTGGCACCGCGCAGTGCGTGCCAAGCCAACCAAGCAACCGAACGAAATGGAGCAGTTTTCAATGTCGCAATGGATACGCAGGATCGGCGCCGCGGCGTCTCTATGGGGCGCAATGAGCGTCACCCTCGCCTTCGCAGCCCCCGTCGTGGGCAAGAGCCCGTGGGGCCCGAACGACGAACTCGGCCGACTGAACCTCATGACCGCGAGCACCAAGGCCCAGGTGCTTTCCCGCGCGGACGGTGCGCGTGTGTACGACCTGTCGGTCGAGTACTTCGTCGGCATGCCGAGCTGGCACGGCATCGGCGATCCGCGCTACCAGATCTGGATGACGCACACGCCGCACGGCACCGTGGTCGATGACCCGATGGGCGTCGGCCACACGCAGAACAAGCACGTGAGCTACACCGGCGCGGCCATCTCGATGTACACCCACATGGGCACGCACATCGATGCGCTCAACCATTTCGGCCTCGACGGCAAGATCTGGAACGGCTTCGAGGCGCGCGAACACCTGGGCGACCGCGGCTGGAAGAAGACCGGCGCCGAGACCATCCCGCCGATCGTGGCCCGCGGCGTCCTGATCGACGTTGCCGCCGCCAAGGGCGTCGAGATGCTGGCGCCCGGCTACCGCGTCACCCGGGCCGATCTGCAGGAGACGCTCGACAAGCAGCGCGTGAAGCTGGAGACAGGCGACGTGGTCCTGATCCGCACCGGCCGCATGAAGCTCTACGACAAAGCCGACGCCTACATGGATTCGCCGCCGGGCATGAGCGTGGATGCCGCGCGCTTTCTCGTGGAGTCGGGTGGCGCGATGGTCGTGGGTGCCGACAACCTGAGCTTTGAAACCTTCCCGCCCGACGCCGACGACAACTACGTGCCGGTGCACACCTACCTGCTCGCGCAGCAGGGCGCGCCGATCATCGAGCTGGTCAACCTGGAAGCGCTCGCCAAGGACCGCGTCTACGAGTTCGCGTTCATCGGCGCGTCGCTCAAGCTGCGTGGCGGCGACGCCGCACCGATGCGCCCCATCGCCATCCCGCTGCGGCGCTGAGACGCTCGCGCGTGCTGCGTTGGCCTCGTCGGCTGGTACGCTCGGCGCCATGGATCGCTACGCTGCCATGCAGTACTTTTGCCGCGTCGTCGAGCAGGGCAGCCTGGCCGCGGGCGCCCGTGCGCTGAACCTCTCGAACTCGGTCGTCACGAAGGCCATCCAGTCGCTGGAAGCCTGGACCGATTGCCGCCTGCTCGCGCGAACCACGCGCAGCATGCAGCTCACCGAAGCCGGCGAGCGCTTCTACAGCTTCTGCCAGCGGACGCTGGCAGACACCGAGCGCACGCTGACCGATGTCCGCTCGGTGAGCCGCGGGTTGACCGGACGGCTGGTCGTGGCTGCACCGGTGTCGCTCACGCTGTCGCATCTGCACGTGCATCTGCATGCGTTCCAGGCGCAACACCCGGGCATCGAACTCGAGATGCGGCTGAACGACCGGCCGGTCGATCTGGTGCGCGAAGGCATCGACGTCGCGCTGCGCGGCCAGGCGCGGCTGGAAGACTCGAGCCTGGTGGCCATGCCGCTGATGGACCTGGCCCGCGTGGTGTGCGCCGCGCCCGCCTACTGGGAACGTCACGGCCGGCCCGCGACACCCGCCGACCTGTCGGGCCACAACTGCCTGCAGTACCTGTTGGGCGACGACCGCGACGAATGGGTGTTCGACGGACCGGACGGGCGCGCACGTGTGCGGGTGAGCGGCACGTTCCGCGCCGACAACAGCCTGCTGCTGATCGACGCGATGCGCCGGGGCGTCGGGCTGGGCCTGGTGCCGTCGGTGATGGTGAAGGATGCACTGGCCGACGGCTCGTTGCAGACCTCGCTCGACGCCTACGTGGCGCCGCCTCGGCGCCTCTTTGCGGTCTACCCGACGCGCGACCACCTGATGCTGAAGGTGCACGCGCTGGTCACCTTCCTGAAGCAGCAGTTGCCGCCGCTCACCCCATCAGTTCCTTCGGCAGCGCCGCCATGAACGACGCGAAGTTGGTCGAGCCCTGGCCGGGGCTCATGTGCTCGACCATCAGTTCGGCCGCGGCCTTGGCATCGCGCCGCTGAATCGCGTCGAGCAGCTTGGAATGCTGCTCCCATGACGACTTGAGGCGACCGAACGCGGCAAAGGCGTGGCGCCTGTAGGCGCCCGTCTGCGAACGCATCCGCAGGATTTCCTGGCGCAGGTAGGGATTGCGCGCCCCCTGGTAGAGCGCCTCGTGGAAGCGCCGGTTGTGCTCCTGCCAGGCCTTGACGTCTTCTTTCTTGACCGCGGCGGCGGCGCGCTCGTGCGACTTGGCGAGGTCGAGCCGCTCTTCGGGCGTCATGCGCTCACAGGCCAGCCGCACGCACAGGCCCTCGAGCTCGGCCAGCAGCTCCCACATGGCCAGCAGCTGGGTCATGTCCATCTTCGCGACGACCATGCCGCCACGCGGCAGGCTTTCCACCAGGCCCTGGGCCTGCAGTTGCAGCAGCGCCTCGCGCACCGGCGTGCGCGAGACCTCGTAGGCCGTCATCAGCGCCTGTTCGTCCACCGTGTCTCCGGGCAAGAGCGTGCCGTCGCGGATGGACTCCTCGACCGCAAGGCGGATGCGTTCAGCGGTTTTCATGGGTCGAGCTCCCGTAAAACAACGATTGAATAAAACATTTTTGTGAGTTATAAATATATTTATAGACCTCATCCATCTTTTAATTTTACCTGCTCCAGAGAGAGCGCACGGTGCCAGGAGACCGCTTTGACCGACCCCACCCTCGAGCCATGGAAGACATGGGTCACGCTGAGCCTGCAGTTGCATGGCATCGATGCCGCACCCGGACTTCAGGTCCGCGCGGCGCGCACGTTGGCACGGCTGGCGCCCATGGCGAGCCGTCTGGCCGCCGGCACCACACCGCCGTTCGACATCCGCCCCGTGGAGCACGCGAATGAGTGATGCGGGCATGCCCTCCATCGCCGCGCTGCGCCGGTCGATTGCCACGGGTGCCAGCTCGGCCGATGAAGCGCTGGCCTTGCAGCGCGAGGCCTTCGAGCGCGGCGCTGCGGTCCATCGCTGCGTGGTCGAGCGCGCTACAGACAGCCGGCCGATCGCGGATGCCCCGCTCTCCGGCATCGCGATGGCGCACAAGGATGTGTTCGGCACAGGGCTGCGTGCCGCAGGGCAAGGACGACCGGAAGGCGCTGCGGCCGATGCGGTGACCGGCCCTCCTTCCGCCCCGTTGCGACGCCTTTCCGAGCGTGGCGCGACCTACCTCGGCGCCCTTGTGATGGCGGAGTACGCTTGTGGCGCGACCGCGGAGAACCCGCACTTTCCCGCACCACTGAATCCGCTGGACCCGGCGGCGGCGGTCGGCGGGTCATCCAGCGGCTCGGCGGTGGCGGTGGCTGCCGGCTTGTGCCGGGCCTCGCTGGGGACGGACACCGCGGGGTCGGTGCGCATTCCCGCATCCACCTGTGGCGTGGTCGGATTCAAGCCCGGCGCCGGCGTGATCGACGCAGGTGGCGTGTCGCAGCTGGCGCCATCGCTGGACACCGTCGGCGTGGTGGCGCGCTCGGTGTCGGATGCGGCCCATGTGTTCGCGGCGCTGCTGCCCGACGAAGCGCCGATGGCGCAGCGTCTGCTCAGCATGGAAGGCATCGAGGAAGACCTGTCGCGCCACCGCCGCTGGCGCGTGGCGTCGGCACTGGACCAGCCCGACCTGCGCGACGACGTTGCAAGCCGGCTCGGGGCATTCGAATCTCGCGCCACCTCGCACGCGGTGGCATGGCACCGCGCGTCCTTGCACGGGCTCGACGAACTGTCGTGTCTTGCCCAGATCGTGCTCCACGTCGAGGCCGCGGCCACGCATGCGCACAGCGTGCGCCACGCACTCGGCTCGCTGGCGCCGATCACGCAGGCAATCCTCCTGCCGGGCTGGGCCGTCCCGGCCGCCTGGTACCGACACGCCTGCGAAGCCCGCGCGGGCTGGCGCGACGCCTTCATCGCCGGGCACTTCGCGCAAGCCGACGTGCTGTTGTTGCCTTCGCTGCCGCGTGGCGTGCCTGACGCGCAAGCGGTGACCACCACCTCCGACCGCTTCGACCCGCGCGAACTGGTCGCGCTTCACCACTACCACGCCTTCGTGAACTACCTCGGACTCCCTTCGTTGTCGTTCCCGATCGGCACCGACGCGCGCGGCCGACCCGTCTGCATCCAGGCCATCGCTGCGCCGGGCACCGAGGCCGAGCTGCTGGCCTTCGGACACCAGTTCGCCGCGCCGACGGGCGCTCCTTCCGTTCCCGCGGCGCGCACCGCCCATCGCGCCCGCACCCCGCTTCATTGACTTCCCACGGAGAAACCATGCCCAAGATCAACGCCTCCCCTGCCCTCGCGCGCTTTCGCGTGCTCGACCTGTCCCGCGTTCGCGCCGGCCCCACATGCGTGCGCATCCTTGCGGATTTCGGCGCCGACGTGATCCGCATCGAACCCCCGGCGGGTGTCGACCCGAACGAGGCGATGTTCGCAGCCGACCGCTGGGGCGGCGACTTCCAGAACCTCAACCGCAACAAGCGATCGATGACGCTGAACCTCAAGAAGCCGGAAGGGCTCGAGGCCTTCATGCGGCTGGTGGAAACAGCCGACGTGGTGGTGGAAAACTGGCGCCCCGACGTCAAGGCGCGACTGGGCATCGACTACGAGGCGCTGCGCGCGGTCAATCCGCGGATCATCCTCGCGAGCATCTCGGGCTTCGGCCAGGATGGTCCCTATGCCTGGCGCCCTGGCTTCGACCAGATCATCCAGGGCATGGGCGGGTTGATGTCGGTCACGGGCTTCCCCGCACAGGGCCCCGTGCGCGCCGGCCTCGCGGTGGCCGATTCGGGCACCGGCGTCTATGCGGCAGCGGGCATCCTGATCGCGCTGCTGGAGCGCGAGCGTTCCGGGCAGGGGCAATGGGTGCACGGCTCGCTGCTGCACACGCAGGTGGCGCTGATGGACTTCCAGGCCGCGCGCTACCTCAACGACGGCGACGTGCCCGCCCAGGCAGGCAACGACCACCCGACGAGCAGCCCGATGGGCCTCTTCCAGGCCAGCGACGGCGTGTTCAATCTCGGCGCGTCGGGCGAAGGCAACTGGGTGCGGCTGTGCGAATGCCTGCAGACGCCGCAGTTGAGGACGGTGCCCGCCTTCGCCACAGAGAAGCTGCGCGTCGAACACCGGCTGGCCCTCAACGAGGCCCTGGCCGAGGTCTTCAAGAGCCAGACGGTCGCGCACTGGGTCGAACTGCTGAACCGCGCCGGCGTGCCCGCGGGCCCCGTCTATTCGATTCCGCAGGTCTTCGAGGACGCCCAGGTGAACCATCTGGGCATCGCGCAGGACGTGGAAGCGGGCAACGGCCGGCGCTATCGGCTGGTGTCGCAGCCCATCACGCTGGCGCGCACGCCAGCGCGCATCGCGCACGCCGCCCCGGCCTGGGGCGAGCACACCACCGAGATGCTGACCGAGATTGGCTACACGCCCTCCGACATCGAACAGCTGCAAGCGAAGGCCGCGGTATGAGCGAAGGACACATCCGGACCGAGACCGCAGCGGGGGTCGGAACCCTGGTGATCAGCCATGCACGCAAACACAACGCGATGACGCTGGCCATGTGGCAGCAGCTCGCCGAAGCCGTACAGGCGCTGGCCCACGACCGCGCCGTGCGCGTGATTGTCGTCACCGGTGAAGGCGACGCCGCTTTCGTCTCGGGCGCCGACATCAGCGAGTTTGCGCAACAGCGCAGCGGCACCGACGCCGTGGCCGCCTACGACCACGCGGTGGCGACCGCCCAGCGCGTGCTGGCCGAATGCGCCAAGCCGACAGTGGCGCGCATCCAGGGCATCTGCATGGGCGGCGGCATGGGCATCGCCCTCGCCTGCGACCTTCGCTTCGCCGCATCGAACGCACGCTTTCGCATGCCGGCCGCGCGCATCGGCCTGGGCTACGCGTTCGAGGGCATGCAGCGGCTGGTGAGATTGCTGGGTGCACCGGCCACCTTCGACCTGTTCTACACGGCGCGCAACCTCCACGCCCCCGAGGCGATGCGACTGGGCCTGGTCAACGACTGCATCGACGCCGAGATCTTCGACGCCGAAGTGGCGTCACGCGTGGCGCTTATTGCCCAGAACGCGCCGCTGGCCTTGCGGGCCGCAAAGGCCGCGATTCTCGCTACGCTGGAGCCCCCGACAGCGCAGGCCCGGGAAGCGATCGACGCGATGGTGCGCCAGTGCTTCGCCAGCCGGGACTACGCCGAGGGCCAGGCTGCATTTGCCGAGCGGCGCGCGCCGCATTTCGAAGGGAGCTGAACCGATGACCGCCACCCTGCAAGAGAACCCGTCATGAGCAATCCACGCGTCCCCTTTCGACTCTCGTCCGAGCGCCCGCCGTTGATGCCGCTGGACGGCGGCCACATCCTCGCGCACATCGTCGTGAACGTGGAGCACTGGCCTTTCGACCGTCCCATGCCGCGCACGCTGCTGACGCCGCCGCACGGCAAGGAGACGGTGCCCGACGTGCCGAACTTCAGCTGGGCCGAGTACGGCCTGCGCTGCGGGCTGCCACGCATGATCGAGGCGCTGCGCAGTCGCAGATTGCGCGCGTCCGCCAGCCTCAACGCCTCCGTGATCGACTCTCACCCGAGCGCCGCGCAGGCCATCCTGGAGGCCGGCTGGGAATTCATCGGCCACGGGGTGCAGCAGCAGTCGCTGGCGCAACTCGACGGGCACGCCCAGGCGGAAGCCATCGTGAAGTCGCTCGACCGCATCGCCGCCTTCACCGGCGCTCGTCCGCGCGGCTGGCTCTCGCCCGGCCTGCGCGAAGCGGCGGACACACCCGACATCCTCGCCGCCGCCGGCATCGACCATGTGTTCGATTGGTGCCTGGACGACTTGCCGTGCTGGATGCAAACCGAGCACCGTCCGCTGATGGCCCTGCCCTACATGCTGGAGGTCAACGATTCGGTGATCTATGCGGTCGAGAAGCACTCCTCGCCCGAAATGAAGCTGCGGCTCGAACGCACCCTGGAGGTTTTTGCGCGCGAAGTCGCCCGCCTGGGCCAGCCCCGGGTGCTGGCCATCGGGCTGCATCCGCACCTGATGGGCGTGCCCCACCGCTTCGGCGATTTCGAAGCCATGCTGGACCTGCTGCTCGCGCACCCGATGGTGCGGGTGGTGACGGGCTCATCCCTCCATGACTGGTACGCCGCGCAGGTCCCCGCGCCGGCGCCGCTCGTTGCCCGGTCCGGCGACGTCCCCTTTGTCCCGATGCCTCAATGAACGCCATCGACACCCTCATCGCCCACGTGCGCTCGCGCGATTTCGACTCCCTGCCACCCGAAGCGGTGAATGCGGCGCGGATGTTCATCTACGACACCATCGGCGTCGGCATCTCCGGCTCGCGCCATCCGCGCATGCCGGCCCTCAAGCAGGCAGCGCAGTCCCTGGGCGACGGCGACGCCGTCACGGTCTGGGGCAGCGGCGAGAAGCTGCCGTTCCCGTCGGCCGTGATGCTCAACGCCTACCAGGTGTTCAACCAGGAATTCGACGCGGTGCACGACGTCGCCGTGGTCCATGCCTTCGCCTGCATCGTGCCGGCCGCACTCGGCTATGCCCAACGCGAAGGCGGCGTCTCGGGCAAGGCGTTGATCACGGCGGTGACGCTGGGACTCGACGTGGCCATCTACGTCGCGCTGGCGCAGCGTGCGCCGATGCGCTTCTTCCGCCCCGCCATGTGCGGCGGCCTCGGCGCCACGGCCGCACTGTGCAAGCTCGCCGGCATGGACGCCGACACGATGCACAACGCGCTCGGCCTCATGTACAGCCATCTCTCCGGCACCATGCAAGCCCATGCCGAGGGCTCGCCCGCGGTCGGCCTGCAGGTGGGCCTGAACGCACGCGCCGCCGTCACCGCCTTCGAACTGGCGCGTGCCGGCTTCCCGGGACCGCGAGACATCCTGGAGGGCCCGTTCGGCTACTTCGCGCTCTATGACTTCGGCCAGTCGCGCTGGGCCGACGTGGCGAACGACGTCGGCCAGGTCTTCCAGATCGCGCGCATGAGCCACAAGCCCTACCCCACCGGCCGCGCGACCCACGCGGGCGTCGATGCGGTCGTCGATCTCATGGCCGCGCACGGCTTCGGAGCGGACGACGTGGAAACCGTGCGCGTGCATGCCTCGGCGCTGATCGCACGGCTCGTGGGGCGGCCGGCGCAGCCTGGCATGGACTCGGCCAGCGCCAAGCTCAGCATGGGCTACGTGGTGGCCACGGCACTGCGCAAGGGCCGGGTGGGCATCGAGGCCTTCGACCCGCCCGCGTTGAACGACGCGTGCACCTTCGAACTGGCACGCCGGGTCGAGGTGCTGGACGACGGCAACCCCAACCCGAACGCCCTGGGTCCGCAAGTGGTCGAAGTGGTGCTCAAACGGGGCGACACGCTGCGGCTGGCCGTGCCGCACTTTCTCGGCAGCCCCGGCCGGCCGCTGCCCGCGCCGGATCAGCAGGCCAAGTTCATGGCCTGCTGCGCCTCGATCAAGCCGCGGCTGCCGCCGTCACAGGCCGAAACACTGGATTCGGCACTGCGCCGGCTCGAAGAACTGCCTGACGTGCGCGAACTCATCCCATTGATGACGGCGCCCGCCTGACACCCCGGGGCCGCCCGGCCCCTTTCGCTTCTTTCCGTTCCCTGCATCGTTCGTTCATTGCGCCCTCGTGGCCGCAAGGGACGCGCGCGCTCGCGCGGCCGATGCCCCACTCACCCTGCCATCGAAATACACCATGAACCGTTCTTCCGACAACTACCAGGACATCCGTGACGCCGTGCGCGCGCTGTGCGCCGAGTTTCCCGACGAATACCACCGCAAGATCGACGAGCAACGCGCCTACCCCGAAGCCTTCGTCGATGCACTGACTGCCGCGGGCTGGCTGGCAGCGCTGATCCCGCAGTCCTACGGCGGTTCCGGCCTCGGGCTCGCGGAAGCCTCGGTGATCATGGAGGAGATCAACCGCTGCGGCGGCAACTCCGGCGCCTGCCACGGCCAGATGTACAACATGGGCACGCTGCTGCGCCACGGCAGCGAGGCGCAGAAAAGTCGCTACCTGCCGAGGATCGCCAGTGGCGAGCTGCGGCTTCAGTCGATGGGCGTGACCGAGCCCACCACCGGCACCGACACCACGAAGATCAAGACCACGGCCGTGCGCAAGGGCGACACCTATGTCGTCAACGGGCAGAAGGTGTGGATCTCGCGCGTGCAGCACTCCGACCTGATGATCCTCTTGGCGCGCACCACGCCGCTGGCCGAAGTGAAGAAAAAATCCGAAGGCATGTCGATCTTTCTGGTCGACCTGCACCAGGCCATCGGCAACGGCCTGACCGTGCAGCCGATCGCGAACATGGTGAACCACGAGACCAATGAGCTGTTCATCGAAAACCTGGAGATTCCGGCGGACCACCTGATCGGCGAGGAAGGCCAGGGTTTCCGCTACATCCTCGACGGGCTTAACGCTGAGCGCACGCTGATTGCCGCGGAATGCATCGGCGACGGCAAGTGGTTCATTGACCGCGTGACCGGGTATGTGAAGGACCGTGTCGTGTTCGGCCGCCCGATCGGTCAGAACCAGGGCGTGCAGTTCCCGATTGCCGAGAGCCACATCGAGGTGGAAGCCGCCGACCTCATGCGCTGGCGTGCCTGCGAGCTTTTCGACGCCCGACAGCCTTGCGGCGCGGAAGCGAACATGGCGAAGTACCTGGCCGCCAAGGCCAGCTGGGAGGCCGCCAATGCGTGCCTGCAGTTCCATGGCGGCTTCGGCTTTGCCAACGAGTACGACGTCGAACGCAAATTCCGGGAGACTCGGCTCTACCAGGTGGCGCCGATCTCGACCAACCTGATCCTCGCGTATGTCGCGGAACATCTGCTCGGTCTGCCGCGCTCGTTCTGAAGAAGCCAGGCTGGGGCTGCAGCACAAGTGGAAGCGGACACTCAGGCGGGCCAGGTTGAGTGTCGGCAACCCGTCTGGAGCCGCCGTATGCGAAGGACTGCCATGCAACGAATGCCAACGTCGGACTTGCAGCCACCGACGTCAAGCTCGAGAGCCTGATTGCTTACTGGGAGCATCGCGCCGTCAGTCCCACGTCCGATTCCCTCCTCGCTGAAATTGCCGCCGGTACGCAGAAGGCGTCGCCCCCACGATCTGACCGAAACGGCGCGCGAACTGCGTCGGCTCTCCGAAACCGGTGCTTTCGCCGATCTCCGCCGCAGAGGCGCCGGTAAAGACCAGCAGCGTCTTGGCGCGCTCGATCCGGCGTTCGGTCACCAGCTCCAGGAAGGTCTTGCCCGTTTCGCTCTTCAGCAGGTGGGCCAAGTGCGTGGGCGACACATGGCTCGCATGCGCCGCATCGCCCAGCGTCAGCTCCTGCGCGAGGTTGCGGCTGATGTAGCGGATGCAGCGCAGCACCGCCGGCCGGTACGACTGCAGGGCCATCCCCTGCGCCTCGCAGTTGCGAAACTCCTCGCCGTAGCGCCGCCACACCATGCCGATCAGATGAAGCAGATGGCTGCGAATCAGCAGGTGGCTGGCGGTGTCTTCGCCCGGCGGCCGCTGCGCTTCCTGCGCCATGTGTTCGCACAGCACTTGGAGCTGGTGGGTCTCGGTTTCATCGAAGCGGAAATCCAGGCAATGCTGGAACCGGAAAGGCGCGAGCTCGGGCGCGCGTGACAACGGCACCTCCGACAGCTCGAACACATCGAGGTCCAGCGACGGCAGCAGGTAGTCCTTGCTGATGTTGATCACATGGAACACGCCGTCGGCCGCGTTCGGGATGTAGTGCACCAGAAACGGCAGCACGAAGCTCACCGTGCCGGCACCGATGGCGCGCTGGTTGCCGCCGATGTAGTGCGTGGTCTCGCCCCGCGTGTTGACGTAGATCTGGAAGTACTCGTGCCGGTGCGGCACCGGATTCGGCAGGCAGTTGCTCTGGTCGTGGATACCGAAATAGGCGCGCTGCGCCCGCGCTGCCATCGTGTAGTTGCTGATGGCGGCACGCGCGGCACCGGCGCGGGGCGGCGGCACGAATTCGTCTGGGGAAGGCGTGGGTGGCATGAAGAGCTGATCTCAAGATCGCAAGGATTGCATATCTTTGCGCAAGCCTGCGCGTTGAGGTGAGGAGGTCTCGTTCCTAGACTCTAGCCACTCCTTTCCAAACCTTCCAGAGAGACAAACCCATGTCCCCCCACCCGACGGCCGAGCGCGCGACCGATACCCGTACCGACGCCCTTCAAGTCCAGCCCATCTCCATCGACATCGTGGACAGCGACCAACGCTTTCCAGTGCGCCGCGTCTACTGCGTGGGCCGCAACTACCTGGCCCACATCCGGGAGATGAAGGAAGGCGACGAGCGCGATCCGCCGTTCTTCTTCCAGAAGCCGTCCGACTCGGTGGTGACCGACGGGCGCGTACCCTACCCCACGCTGACGGACGACTTCCAGTTCGAGTTCGAACTCGTCGTGGCCATCGGCACTCATGCGTCGAACGTGACGCCCGAGGACGCGCTGGACCACGTCTTTGGCTACGCTGCGGGCCTGGACATGACCCGGCGTGACCGCCAGCGCGAATGCAACAAGCGCGGCCTGCCGTGGGAACAGGGCAAGTCTTTCGATCACTCGGCGCCCTGCGGCCCGATCCATCCGGTGGCGAAGGTCGGGCACATCCGCTCGGGAGCACTCAACCTCTCGGTGAACGGCGCGGTGCGGCAAGACTCGGTGCTCGAAAAGATGATCTGGAATGTCCACGAGATCGTCAGCGAGCTGTCCAAGCAATACCGCCTGCTGCCCGGCGACCTGATCTTCACCGGGACGCCGGAAGGGGTCGGCCCGGTGCAGCGCGGCGACAAGCTCACCGGCCGCATCGACGGGCTCGCGCCCCTGCAGGTCGAGATCGTCTGAGCCCGCAACAGCACACGGAGACACCATGAAACCACTCGAACGCATCTCGTACTCGTCCATCGCGGATCGCCCCGCACTGAAGTTGCCCGGCGGCAAACGACTGGCCGTCTGGGTGATCGTCAACGTCGAGGAATGGAACATCGACGAGACCATGCCCCGCACCGTGCTGACACCACCGGCCGGCGGTTCGCCGATGCCCGACATCCCGAACTGGGCCTGGCACGAGTACGGCAACCGCGTCGGCTTCTGGCGCATGCTCGAAGTGATCGACGCACTCGGCATCAACGCCACGCTCGCCATCAACGGTTCGGCCATCGGCGCCTACGAGCCCATCGCCAAGGCGGCGAAGGAACGCCAGTGGGAGTTCATCGGCCACGGCTTCGGGCAGCGCAACATGCAAAAGGTGCCCGACGAGGTCGAGGACATCGCCAAGACCACCGAGGCCATTCGCGCCTACACCGGCAAGCGCCCGCGCGGCTGGCTCGGTCCGGGGCTCACCGAGACCTGGCACACGCCCGACATCCTGGCCGAGCAGGGCTACGAGTACGTGTGCGACTGGGTACTCGACGATCAGCCGGTGCGGCTGAAGACACGCGACGGCGGCACGATCGTGAACGTGCCCTACACGCAGGAATGCAACGACGTGGCAATGATGCTGATCCAGCACCACAAGGCCAGCGAGTACCGCGACCGTGCCATCGACCAGTTCGAACAGCTCTACGCCGACGCGAAAGACTCAGCCCGCGTCATGGCGCTGGTGGTGCACCCCTACATCATGGGCGCGCCGCACCGCCTGCGCTACTTCCGAGAAGCGCTGGCGCACATCCAGCAGCATGAGGACGTGGCCTTCATGACCGGCGAGCAGATCCTCGACTGGTACGGCGCGGCAAGCCCCGCTGCGTGAACCCTCGCCGGCACAGCGCCGGCGACCCCATGCAACGAACGAACAACAAACAGATTTCTCGCTCGGCGAGAAGGAGACAACACGTGCATTCCTCAACCTCCGTCATTTCACCGGCGGTCGGTGGCGCGCGCCGCGAGGCGCCCATCACCGCACTGGAGATCGGCATGTTCCTGGTGCTGCTCGCCTCGTACGCGCTCAACGCGATGGACCGACAGATCTTTCCACTCATCGCCGCGGACGTGCGCAAGGAGTTCGGCTTCAGCCTGGCCGACACCGGCCTGCTGTCGACCATCTTCACGCTGGGCATGGCCGTGGCCGGCATTCCGACCGGCTATCTGCTGGCGCGGCTGTCGCGCAAGACGGTGTTGCAGATCGGCATTGCGATCTTCTCGCTGGGTACGCTGCTGGCGGCCTACTCGTACGGCTTCGCCGACATGATCGTCTACCGGGCCGTCACCGGCATCGGCGAAGCGATGCAACTGACGGTGGTGATCGCCATCGCCGCGAGCTACTTCGCGCGCTACCGGGCCACCGCCGTGGGCGCCATCAACTTCTCCTTCGGCATCGGCGCGATCCTGGGGCCGCTGCTCGGCGGCCACCTGATCGGCGTCGAGCGCGATTGGCGCCTGCCGCTCATCGTGTTCGGCGTCGCGGGCTTCGCGGCCATGGCGGTGATCGCGCTCACCGTGAGCAAGCGCATGACCGAGAACGTGGCGGCCACCGGCGGGCGCACCGACCAGCGCGGCGCCACCACCCTGTGGAACCGCAACACGGCCCTGCTGACTGGCATGAGCGTCATCGGTGGGCTCTGCATCTATGGCTACCTGGGCATGTACCCGACCTTCCTGCGCGAGCATCTGCACTACACGCCGTCGGACACCGGCCGCGTGATGAGCACCTTCGGCTTCGGCGTGTTCGCATCGATCTTCGGCGGCTGGCTCGGCGACCGCTTCCATCCCAAGCTCGTGCTCTCGGCGAGCTTCGTGGGCACCGGCCTGCTGGGCTTCCTGATGTTCTCGGGCCCCACCGACATGGTGGTGCAGTCGGCGCTGTCCTTCGCGTGGGGCTTCGTGGTGAGCGGCGTGCTGTACGTGAACCTGGCGGGGTATCACATCAAGGCGGTGCATGCCTCGCTCACGAGCCGCGCCACGGGCGTGTTCGTCACCACGCTGTACGGCGCGGGTGCGGTCGCGGGCTTCGTCATCGGCGGCATCGCCTCGCGCTTCGGCTGGAGCACGGCCGGGCTGGTGCAGATCACGCTGCTGGCGGCTGTCGGCGTGGGGCTCACGCTGCTGCTGCACACCGACCGCATGTCGCTGCCGGCACGCAAGCCGTGATGCTGCTCGACGGGGCGCTGCTCGGCGGCGCCGCGGCCCTGGCCGGCGCACTCAATGCCGTGGCGGGCGGCGGCAGTTTTCTGACCCTGCCGGCACTGGCGATGGTCGGCGTGCCGCTGGTGTCGGCCAACGCCACCGGGACCGCCGCGCTGCTGCCGGGCTATCTGGCCGGTGCCTGGGCATTGCGCAAGGAACTGTCTGGGCCGATGTCGCCTTCGCTCCTGCGGTTGGGCGTGCTGTCGGTGCTCGGCGGCGCGGCCGGTGCGGCGCTGCTGCTGTCGACCTCGAACCATGCCTTTGCCCGCATCGTGCCGTGGCTGCTGCTGGCCGCGACGCTGCTCTTCGCGATCGGGCCCGGCCTGGTGCGCCGCAGGCTCGCCACCGCCGACAACCACAAGCCACGAGGCCGGTGGCTCGCCGACCTGGGCATCGCCGCGGTCGCCGTCTATGGCGGCTACTTCAACGGTGGCCTCGGCATCCTGCTGCTCGCCGTGCTTGGTGCGCTGGGGCACACGGACATGGGACGCATGAACGGCATCAAGAACTTCGTCTCCGCGATCCTGACGCTGATCGCCGTGGCGATTTACGCGGCCAGTGGCGCGATCGTCTGGACCTACGCGCTGTGGATGGCCCTCGGTGCCACGGTCGGTGGCTATGCCGGCGGCATGGCGGCACGGCGGCTGAAGCCCGAGGTGGTGCGCGGCTTCGTCGTGCTGACGGGGCTGGCGATGACGGCGGCCTTTCTTCTCAAGGCGTATTGAACGGGCTTTCGTTTCTTTCTTCTTTCCGTCACTTCAATCACTCGGTCGACCCATGAAAACAACCAAGAGAGACTTCACCCGTTTTGTCGGCGCCTTGATGGTCGCCGCCACCGGTGCGCCGGCGCTCGTCGGCTCGGCGTCGGTGTCGGCCCGCACAGCGCGTGCGCCCGCGTCGCCCGGCCTTCGACGCGGCAATTACCTGATCCGCAACGGCGCGATCATCACGGTCGACCGCGCCAAGGGCGTGCTGCCGCGCGCCGACGTATGGGTCCGCAACGGCGTGATCGAGAAGATCGGGCGCGGCCTGAGCGCACCGGCTGGCGCGGAGATCATCGATGCGACCGACATGATCGTCATGCCGGGCTTCGTCAATTCGCACTATCACATGTGGAGCGCCATCGGCCGCAGCTTCACCGCACGCGACGGCGGCTTCTCGTACTACCCCGCCAAGAACGCGACCTCGACCCTGTACACGCCCGACGATTTCTACAACAGCGTGATGCTGGGTTGCGCCGAGCTGGCGAACGGCGGCACGACGACCGTGCACAACTGGTCGCACAACACCCGCTCCCCCGCCCATGCCGATGCCGAACTGCGTGCGCACCAGCACTCGCTGCTGCGCGCCCGCTACGCCTACGGCCACGTCGACAAGATGCCCGCCGACGAACTCAACCGCTACGAGGACCTGGCGCGCGTGCGGCGCGAATGGTTCGGCGAGCGTTCGCCTTTCGACGGGCTGGTGCACCTGGGGCTGAACCTGCGCGGGCCGCAGCAGAGCACCGACGCCGTGTTCCACGAAGAGATGAAGGCCGCCAAGGCCAGCGGATTGCCCGTTGCGATCCACGCACCGCAGGAGGCACCGAACAACGTCGATGCCGTCGACTACGAACGACGCGGCTACCTGGGCCCGGATTTCATGCTCGCGCACTACGTGCCCGCCAGCACGGCCGACCTGGCGGCCATGGCACGCACGAAAACGCCGCTGTCCTTTGCTACGCACTCCGAGCTGCGGCTCAGCAGCACCGGCGATGCGCGCGCCGCGCTCTTCGCGATGCGCAACGCGGGCTTGACCATTTCGTTGTCGAGCGATGCGACCTCCATCGCGCCGCCCGACATGTTCGAGGCGATGCGCTTCACCTGGAACCTGGGCGTGCCATGGGCCGGCACGCCCAGCGCGCAGTCGAAGGCGGTCGGCGTGCCCGAGGCGATCGAGATGGCGACCCTCAACGGCGCCATCGCGATGGGACTGGGCGACGTCACCGGCTCGATCACCGAAGGCAAGCGCGCCGACCTCATCCTGGTGCGCACACAGGACCTGAACATGGGCCCGGTCGGCAATGTCGAGACCGCCATCGTGCAAAGCGGCAGCGCCGCCAACGTCGACACCGTGATGGTCGACGGGCGGATCGTGAAGCGCAACGGCCGGCTGCTGGCCTACGACACACGCGGCATCATGCAGCGCGCGCGGCAATCGGCGGACCGGATTCGCGCTGCGGCGAGCGAAGCCCTGAAGGCCTGAAGCTCTTGCGGCCATTCGCACGCGGCGTACACGCCGGCGGTCGAGCGGTTGGCGGGCCGACACCGGGAAAGCCGAGTCACCGAGTCACGAACGGCTACAGCAGACGACGACGCGCCCGCCGCAGGAACTCAATGCCCGGCGCCGAGCCTCAGCACCTGCCCGGTCAGAAACTGCGCGCGCGGGCCGGCCACGTAGTCGAGCAGCGGCAGGCAGGCCTGCGGCGCGAGGCCGTGCGTCAGCTCCAGCGCGTTGATGCGCAACCCGTGCGCGCCCCATTCGGCGGCCAGCGTGGCCACCAGCATCCGGGCCGCGTCGGCGTCGCCGGCCAGTTGCCAATCGAGCTCCGGTTCGGATGCAGGCAGCAGCAGCGTGAGGCTGGCCAGCGCAGCGTGGCTCGACCGAAAGCAGCGCGCCGCATCGAGCACGGCATCGAGCCGCGTGCCGGGCTGTGCCTCCAGCGCGCGCGCGTCGATGACCGCCGGACAGCCCGCGCGGTCGAGGTGGCCTGCATGCGCGCGCACCCACACGCCCAGTGCCGCATGCCAGGCCGCCTCGCGCACGGACTCGAGATGCGGGCGCAAGGGCGCATCGAACGGAAGCAGCAGATGCGCGCCGGCCGGCAGCGGCTGGCTTCCTCCGCACACGGACGAGCCGCCGTCGAGCACCAGCAGTTGTCCGGTGAGCACGCGCGCGCCGGGGCTGGCCAGGAAGCACAACGCGTGCGCCATGTCCTCGGGCTCGGCCATCCGGCCCATGGGGATCTTCGACACCGCCTGCGCCGGGTTCAGCCGGCCGCCCTCGATCAGGCGCTGCACGAGTTCGGTTCGCACGAAGCCCGGTGCCAGCGTGGTCACCGTCCAGTCGGGCTGGGCTTGCGCCAACGCGCGGCTCTGTGCGATCAGTCCCGCCTTGCTGGGGCTGTAGAGACCGCGCCACGGAATGGCGCGCAGGCCTGCACCAGACGCCACGTTGACGATGCGCGCCCCGGGCCGCAGGTGCGGCGCACAGGCCTGCACCATGCGCGCCGGCGCGGCCAGGTTGAGCGCGAGAAGGCGAGCCGCCGAGCCGTCGTCATGGCCCGACGTGGCCTCGGCACCGCCGGCCGACAGGCCCGCGTTGTTGATCAATGCATCGAGCGGCGGAATCTCGTGCCCCAGGTGCTCGATCCGCGCCGCGTCCGTCAGGTCGGCCACGAGGCTCATCGGTGGCGCGGCGTCGGCCGGCCAGGCGGCTTCGAGGCGCTGCAGCGCCACCGCATCGGCGTCGACCAGCACGCAGCGCCATCCTTCGCGCGCCAGGCCCAACGCCGTGGCGCGGCCGATGCCTGCAGCGGCGCCGGTGAGCAGAACGGTGGGCATCAGGTGCCGCGTACGTCGCGCAACAGCGCGTACACGGCGTCGTGCGGCGCTGCCCTGCCGACCGGCTGGCGCACGCCGAACAGGGCGGCGTCGTCCTGCGTCAGCTCGGGCCGTGTGCGCTCCTCGATCCAGTCGTAGACCACGGTCCGCGCGGCCACGCGCCACTCACCGCCGCGACGCTCGAAACGGTCCACGTAACGCCCGCAAAGGAAGGTCTCGAGGTCCGGCCGTGTGGCCGTGGCCTGGAGCGCGAAGAAGCTGCTTTCCACTGCCGCAACGTCACCATGCAGCTCGATCAGCACGTTGGTGATCTGATGGACGCGGCGTCCGCCTTGCCGCAATCTGGGCAGCGCCTGCGCGATGAAGCCGGCGGCGCTGCCGTTCCACGCGCCGTGGCAGTCCGTGGCGTCCTCCCAGTAAGCCGAACGCAAGGCGGTCTCGTCGCAGCGGTCGATGCCGCGGCAATAGCGCAGCAGGCAGTCGCGGATCGCCTCGCGGTCCAGCAGCGACTGCAAGGCCGCCGGCATCGGCTCGGGTGCACTCATGCAGCAGTGGGCGCGGCGCGCCGAAAGAGCTGCACCAGGTTGCCCTCGGGATCGCGCAGCGACAGCACGGCCCCGTGGTCGCCCATGTCGCGCAGGCCCAGGACCTGCCCGCCGGCGGCCACGATGCGTTCCTGCGCGCCCTCGAAGTCGTCCACCTCCAGCACCATCACCAGCCCGCCGGTCGCGGGTGCGGCCTCTTCAAGACAGGCCAGGGCCACATTGGTGTTGCCCACGCCGTACTGGATCCAGCGGTCGCCATCGCGAAACTTCACCGGCAGGCCGAGCGCACCTTCGTAGAAGGCATGCAGGCGGGCCGGCTCCTTCGCCACGACGAACACGTTCTGCACCCGCTTGGGCGATGCGACGGCGCCGCTCACAGCGAGGTCTCCGAAGCGCCGCCGTCCAGGCGCAGCACATCCGCATTGAAGAAACGCGAGCCGTCGCCGGCCAGGAAGCAGATGGCGTCGGCGATGTCCTCCACCGTGCCCAGGCGGCCCAGCGGTGTGCGCCCGATGCGCCGGGCATCGAGTTCGGCGTTGCGATGCTTGGCCGTGCCCTCGGTGGGCACGGCACCGGGCGCGACCGCGTTCACGCGGATGTTGCGCGCGCCCAGGTCGGCCGCCGATGCGCGGGTGATGCCCAGCACGCCGGCCTTGATGCCGCTGTAGACCACCGACCGCATGGGCGACTTGAAGGCGGCGATGGACGCCACGTTGATGATCGAGCCACCGCGCTCCGCGTCCATGACTTCCGCCGCGGCCTGGATGCCCCAGATCACCGACTTGAAGCCGATCTCCACCATGCGGTCCATGACCTCCGGCGTGATCTCGGCGAGCGGCTGGTAGCGCACCCAGGCGGCGTTGTTGACCATGATGTCCAGCCGTCCCGCATCGCGCGTGAACTGCGCCACGGCCTCGCGCATACCTTCGCGCGTCGACACATCGCAGGGCAGCCCGATGGCCTGGCCACCCAGCGCGCGGATCTCGGCCACGGCCTCCTCCACGAACTCGGGCTTGAGGTCGTTGATGCCGACCGTCGCGCCCAGGCGCGCCATGGCGCGTGCGGTGGCGCGACCGATGCCGTGGCCGGCGCCGCTGATGAAGGCCGCTCGGCCTGAAAGAGACATCGTCATGGGTGGGCTTTCGTGAGGGGTGGCTCGGGCACCAGCAGGGCGTCCAGCGCATGCGCGCCGCGCCCCTGGTCCAGCACCACCAAGGGGTTGATATCGATCTCGGACACGCTGTCGGCATGGCGCACGGCAAATCGCGACAGCGCCACGATGGCCTTCGCCGCCGCCGGCACATCGGCCTTGGGCCGGCCGCGCGCGCCGTCGAGCAGCGGGAAGGCCTTGAGCGACCGCAGCATGGCGGTGGCTTGCGCCTCGTCCACGGGCGCCGGCTGCAGCGCCACGTCCTTGAAGATCTCGGCAAAGATGCCGCCCAGGCCGACCATCACCATCGGGCCGAACATCGGGTCCTTCTTCGTGCCCAGGATCAGCTCGACGCCGCCTTGCACCATCTGCGCGATGAGCACGCCGGCGATGCGGGCCGCGGGCGCCTTCTGCGCCACGCGCGCGAGCAGCTGGTCGTACTCCTCGAGCAGTTGCGCTTCGGACCGCACGCCGACGAACACGCCGCCGACCTCGGTCTTGTGGGCGATGTCGGGCGAGACGATCTTGAGCACCAGCGGAAAGCCCATCGCGCGCGCCGCGGCGAGCGCCTCGTCGCGGTTGGCGGCAATCGCCTCACGCGGCACGGGCAGGCCGGCTTCGGCCAGCACGGCCTTGGCGCTCGCCTCGGTGGCGAAGGCCTGTGCGGCCAACGGCGCGCGCTCGATGGCCGGCACCGCCACCCGTGCAGCGTCGCGCGCACCGAAGCGCAGCAGTGCCGCCACCGTCGCGCAGGCCGCATCGATGCCTTCGACCACGGGGAAACCCATCGCGTTGAGCGTGGCCCGCACGTCCTGCGGCGCGCGAGCACACAGGAGGATCAGGCGCGAAGGATGGTCCTTGCGCACCTGTTCCAGCGCGGCAAGAAACACATCACGCAGCCGGGGCACATGGAAGGCATTGGCCGACTGCAGGATCAGCGCATCGCAACTGGCGTCGCGCGCCACGGCATCGAGCATCTGGGCCAGGACTTCGGGCCGGCTCGACACCTGTGCCGTCATGTCCACCGGATTGGAGGGCGCGGCGAAGGGCACGACCGACAGGATGCGTTCCTGCGTCTGCGCGGCGAGCTTGGGCAGCGCCAGGCCTTGCGCGCTGGCCGCATCGGCCAGCAGCACGCCAAAGCCGCCGGAGGCCGTGAGCACGGCCACGCGATGGCCACCGGGCACATGCGCAGGACCGACGACCGACAGCGCATGGCCGACTTCGAGCAACTGCTCGATGCTGGGCACACGGATGGCGCCGCCGTTGCGCAGCACGGCATCGAACACGGCGTCGGAACAGGCCAGCGCGCCGGTGTGCGAGGCCGCCGCCTCGCTGCCGGCCTCCGAGACGCCCACCTTCAACACCACCAGCGGCTTGCCCGCCTCGCGGGCCATGGCCATGGCCTGCGTCAGCTTGGCGCCGTCGCGGCAGGTTTCCATGCAGCAAAGGATCACGCGCGTGCCGGGGTCGGCCGCCAGTGAGGCGATGGCATCGGCGATGTCCACGTCGCATTCGTTGCCCGTGGTCAGCATGCGGCTGATGCCCAGGCCGCGCTCGCCGGCCAGGCGCAGGGTGAAGCTGCCCAGGTTGCCGCTTTGCGAGACGATGCCCACCGGGCCGGCGACGGGAAAGGACGACTCCAGCGCCACCGAGAAGGTGGCGATGCTCTTGTCGGGCACGCCGATCGCGCCCAGGCAGTTGGGGCCGACCACGCGCAGGCCGGTGGCGCGGGCCAAGTCGCCGATCTGCGCCTGCAGACGGCCGCCCTCCTCGCCCATTTCGGAAAAACCGGCCGACAGGATGACCGCAGCTTTCACACCGCGCCGGGCGCAGTCCTTCACCGCATCGAGCACGCCCGCCGGCGGCACGGCGACCACGGCCAGCTCGGGCACTTCGGGCACTTCGTCCAGGGTTGCATAGGCCGGCAGCGACTGCACGAGACCCGCCTTGCGGTTGATCGGATAGATGCCGCCCGCGTAGCCGTACTTCTGCAGGAACTGCAGCGGCCGGCCGCCGATCTTGGTGACGTCGTCCGACGCACCGAAGATGGCGATCGAGCGCGGCTCGAACAGCGCGTCCATGCCGCGCCCCACTTCCACGACCGGCATCTCAGCGCCCCTTGTAGACGGGTTTGCGCTTCTCGAGGAAGGCCGTGCGGGCTTCCTGCGCGTCCTCGGTGCGGGCCAGCGCCATGGTGAAGTTCTGCTCGAAGCGGTAGCCGTCGCGCTGCGGCATCAGGTCCATCATGTTGGCGGCCTGCTTGGCATAGGCGATGGCCAGCGGCGCCTTGGAGGCGATCTCCTGCGCGATCTCCAGCGCGAGCGGCATCAGCTGTTCGGCGGGCACCACCTCGTCGATCACGCCGCGGCGGTACAGCTCGGCGGCAGGCACCTTCATGCCGGTGAAGAACATGCGGCGCGTGAACGACCGCCCGACCATGGTGCGCAGCATCGAGACACCGCCTGCGAGTCCGACGTTGATCTCCGGCATGGCGAAGGTGGCGTCCTCGCTCGCCAGGAAAATGTCGCACGCGGCCATGAGACCGAAGCCCGCGCCCAGCGCGGGGCCGTTGACGGCCGCGATCACGGGCTTGGCGCATTCGCGGATGGCATTGCCCGTCTCGCGCGTCCAGCGGTTGTGGTCGAGGAAGTCGCCGGCCTTGTCTGCATTGGGGCGGTCCTTCAGGTCGGCGCCGGAGCAGAAGAACTTGCCGGTGCCCGTGAGAATCGCCACGCGCACGTCGGAGCGCTCGGAGACTTCATCAAAGATCTCGATCAAGCGGCGGCGCGTGGCGCGGTCCAGCGCGTTGACCGGCGGCTTGTCGAGCCGGACGACGGCGATGTAGTCGGAAACTTCCAGATTGATGCTCATCGCACACTCCCGGTTTGGTTGGAAAAAGAAACGTGTGGTGCGCTCGCCTGCGGCGCCAGCGCCAACAGGTGGGCGACATGCAAGAGGCGGTCGCCATAGCGGAACTCGGAGGCGATGAGGCGCTGCGCCGTGCGCGTGGCCAGCACCTCCTCGCTCACGCCCATGCCCCCGTGCATCTGGATCGCCGCTTCCGCGCAGGCGCGCGCCGACTCGGCCAGCGACACCTTGGCCAGGCGCAGGGTGCGGCGCAGGTCGGGCGCGTTCTGTTCATGGGCGTGGAAGCAATGGATCACCAAGCCCTTGGCGCCCAGGTACTTCACGTACATGTCGGCCACGCGATGGCGCAGCACCTGGAAGCTCGACAACGCCACGCCGAACTGGCGCCGCTCCTTCAGGTGGGTGACCGTCTGGCGGATGAGGGTGGCCAGCGCGGCCACCGTGTCGGCGGCCGTGAGCAGCAAGGCGGCATCGGTCGCCTTGGCGCGCGCATCGCGTGCAGCAGCGCCACGCGCGATGCAAGCGCTCTCGGGCACGGGCAGCTGCGCCAGGATGAAGTCCGCGCCCAGGCGGCCCTCCATCGTCCGGTATCGGGCCTTCGGTGCGCCGACACGTTCGGCATCGACCAAGAAGATGGCGTCCTCGCCATCGACTTGCGCAGGCACGAGGTAATGCGTGGCAGGCAATGTCGCGTCGACGCCCTGCACCGTGCCGCTCAACTCGTAACCGATGTCCAGGTGCCTGGCCGTCACGGCATTGACGTCGGGCGTGGCAGACAAGGCGGTCAAGGGTGCCATCTGCACGCTGCCCTCGGCCACGGCTTCCAGCCAGCGCCGGGCCGTTTCGGCACCCGCGGCCTGCAGCAGCAGCGGCACCACGGCGCAGGTCTCGACCACCGGCAGTTGAAGGCCATGCGTGGCGAGCCCCTCCACGATGGACGCGAGATCGCTCAGGCTGCCGCCGACACCGCCGGCCTCCTCGGGCACGAGGGTGGCCGTCCAGCCCAGTTCGCGCACGGGGTCGCCCGCGACCGCGACGGCGATGTGGTCTTCGGCATAGCGGCTCGCCGCGTCCAGCAGCATGCCGGGAAAGAGCGACGGGAAAGAAGTGGACATGGCTCAGGCTCCCAGGAGTTCGTTGGCGACCACGTTGCGCTGCACCTCGGAGGTGCCGCCGGCGATGGTGCGGGCGCGCGTGAACATGTAGTTCTGGATCCAGGTGGCGTCGGGCACGTCGTCCCCCACCTCGGCGAGAAAGCGATGCGCGGCATCGGGACCGACCGCATCGAGGGCGATGGTCGTCAGGCGTTGTGCGACGTCGGCGCAGGTCATCTTGATGACCGAGGGCTGCACGCCCAGTGGCCGCTGGTGGATCAGGTCGTCGGTGGCCTGCGCCATCATCACGCGCGCGCCCTTCACGTCGGCCTCGCACAGCAGCAGCTTGTGGTGCAGGCCGCCGAAGTCGCGCAGCCCCGCAGTGGCACGGCTCGCCTCTTCCACCAGCTGCGTGACCTGGCGGCGCATGAGCTCCAGCCGCGCCACGTTGGCCGGCGGAAGACGTTCGCGCTCGAGCAGGAACTTGGCACAGGTCCAGCCCTTGCCGACCTCGCCGACGAGGTTGTCGGCGCGCACGCGCACCTCGTCGAAGAACACCTCGTTCAGATGGTGCCAGCCGTCGATCGTCTTGATGGGACGCACGGTGACGCCCGGGGTGTCCATGGGCACCAGCAGCAGCGAGATGCCTTCCTGCTTCTTCGCTTCCTTCGACGTGCGCACCAGCATGTAGATCATGCTGGCCTCGTGGGCATGCGAGGTCCAGATCTTCTGGCCGTTGACGACCCACTCGTCGCCGTCCCGCCGTGCACTGGTGGACAGCGAGGCCAGGTCGGAGCCCGAGCCGGGCTCCGAATAGCCCTGGCACCACCAGTCCGAACCGTCGAGGATGCGCGGCAGGAACCGGGCCTTCTGCTCGGGTGTGCCGAAACGGATGATCACCGGACCGATGTGGCCCAGCCCGTGGTGGTACAGCGGCGGACAGTCGTTCTCGGCCATCACCTCCTCGAAGATGAGGCGCTGGCGGATGTCCCAGCCCGTGCCGCCGGCTTCGCGCGGCCAGCTCGGCGCACCCCAGCCCTGGGCGTTGAGGATCTTCTGCCAGGCCTGGTATTCGCGCTTCGTGATCTTCTGGCCGGCCGCGACGACGGCGCGGATCTCTGGCGGGCAGGCGCTGCGCACGAACGATTCGAGTTCGCGCCGGAAGCCGGCGTAGTCGATGGACATCTTGTCTCCTGTGGAATTTCGGAAAGGCTCAACCCTTGCGCAGCTGCGTGATCAGCTCGTCCAGGGCGGCGGTGGCACCGGCGGCGTCGCGCTGGCGCAGGTTGTGCGCCACCTTGCGGCGCAGCGGAAACAGGTCGGGACGCGGGCGCACCGAGAGCACATGCGTCATGCGCTCGCGCAGCACGCTGGTCATGGTCTGCGCCATCAGCGTGAGCGCTTCGTTGTGGCCGGCCGTGGCGATCGAGGAGAAGAACGCACTGGCGGAGGCGATGCGCTCTTTGAGCGGCGCGTCGTCGGGATGGGCCTCGATGGCACCGGCGGCTTCATGCACGGCGTCCAGCTCGGCCTCGGTGGCGCGTTCGCTGGCCAGGCGCAGCAACGTGCCATAGAGCGTGCGATAGGCCTCGTCGATGTCGGCGTCTCCCAGCCGCCCTTCCACGACCAGCTTGCGCAGCGACTCGGCCAGCTTCATGTAGGCGCCCTTGTAGAACACCAGCGCCTGGTCGGCCGCTCCGGCGCTCAGGTGCCGGACCTCGCCGATGAAGATGGTGTGGTCGCCGGCTTCGTGAGCCGCATGCACGCGGCATTCGAAGCTCGCCAGGCAATCGTCGATCAGCGGCATGCCCAGCGCGCCGGCGCGCCACGGCACGCCCTCGAACTTGTCTTCGATCTTGCTCGATGCAAACCGGCCCGACAGCGCATCCTGCTGCTCCGACAGAATGTTGATGACGAAGCCGTCCGCCGCCTGGAACGTGCCCAGCAGGCGGCTGGCATTGCGCAGGCTGAACAGCACCAGCGGCGGGTCCAGCGAGACCGAGCTGAAGGAGTTGCAGGTCAGGCCGGCCGGTTGGCCGTCCGGCGTGCAGGTGGTGATGACCGCCACGCCGGTTGGAAAGCAACCGAGCAACTGACGGAACTGGGCAGCCTCGATGGCGCCGCGGGTGCTTTCTTCTTCAGCGACTTCGGACATGGCGTCTCCTGGCGCTGGGCCTCAGGCCGCAGCGAGTTCGGTCGGGGCCACGGGCCGGTGCGGCGGATCGTTGGCGATCTCCTGCTGCACCGTCGGAATGATGACCTTGCCCCAGACCTCGAGCTGGCGCAGCATCGTGGCGTGATCGAAGTCGCCCATCTGCGTCTGGAAGCAGTAGTGCACCGGCTTGAGCGTGCGGATCTCGTTGACCACGCGCTCGATCACGGTGTCGATGTCGCCCACGGGCAGCAGCGCGCGCATCTCGTCCAGCGTGGGCTCGCCCTCGACGATGCCCTCTTCGACCTGGTAGTCGTCGGCGATCTGCGCGGTGCGGCGCTTCAGGCTCACGGCGATGCGGCGCTGGTAGCGGGCGCATTCGAGGTAGCTCTCCACCTCGTCCTTGTTGTTGCTGGCATAGGCCGCGCGCAGCAGGCCGACCTGCACGCCGGCCGGGTCCTTGCCCTCTGCCGTGGCCACCTTGTCGATGAGCGCCCGGGTGCTCGCCAGCTTCTCCAGGCCGCCGTCGCCGCCGGAAACGAACACATGGTGGTCGGACTTCACGGCGCGCGACAGGAAGGCCGGATCGACGCTGGTGATCCACATCGGCGGCATGGGGCGCTGCACCGCGCGCTGGCTGATGGCGCTCATCGGCTGCTGGTAGTACGCGCCGTCGTAGCTGAACTTCGGCTCCTTCAGGCCCGCCTCGAGCATGTCGAGCATCTCGAAGGTGCGGCCCTTGGCGGATTCGAGCGACACGCCGAAGCGCTCGAACTCGAACTGCTGGTAGCCCGAGCCGATGCCCAGGTTCAGGCGGCCGTTCGACAACTGGTCGACCATCGCCACATCGGCGATCAGGCGGGCCGGCGTGTACAGCGGAGCGACGACAATGCCGGTTCCCAGCCGGATGTTGCGGGTGACCGCAGCGCAGTGCGCGATCATGGTCAACGGCGACGAGCACATGCCGTAGTTGCTGAAGTGGTGCTCGGCGTACCACGCGGCCCCGAAACCCAGTTCGTCCGCCAGACGCGTCTGCTCGATGGCGTCGCGCAGGATCTGGTGGGAGGTCTTATGCTTGTTCCGCTGCTGCATCAAAATGAAGATTCCGAAATCCATCGCTGTTGCTCCTGGTTGGCTGGTGTTGATCGAGGTCCATCGTAGGAACTCAACGCCTGCGTGGATCACCAGCGAACGCACAGCTTCTTTGCGTCTTTCGAAATGAAGGCCCTCGACTCGCTGCGCATCTTTGTGGCCACCCAGAGAAAGGGCAGCCTCTCGGCCGCGGCCCGCAGCCTCAGCCTCTCGCCCGCGACCATCTCTAGGCGCATCAGCGCACTGGAAGAAGAACTGGGCGTGCAACTGGTGGACCGCACCAGCCGCAATCTCAAGGTGACGGAAGCAGGCCAGGCCTTCCTGGAGCGGGCCGAGGCAATGCTGGAACTCATGAGCGAGGCCGAGCAGGCCGTGCACAACGCGCGCCAGCGGCCCGAAGGCCGCCTGCGCGTGCATTCGCGCACGCACATCGGCCTGCGCGTGCTCGCGCCTCTGCTGCCGCGTTTCGCGGAGCTCTATCCGGACATCCGTGTCGAGCTCGAACTCTCCGAGCATCCGATCAACCTGGTGGAGCACGACTTCGACGTCGACATCCGCACGGGAGAGTCCAACGATTCGGGCTTTGTCATCAAGCGGCTGCAGTCCAGCGACGAGGTGCTGGTGGCCAGCCCGGCCTTCGTGAAGACCTACTCGCGCATCCGCCACCCCAGCGACCTGCCGCAGGTGCGCTGCCTCACCTACCGGCGCGAGCGCGAGGTCATCACCTGGAAGTACATCGACCCGGCGGGCGAGCAGCAGGAACTGGCCATACAGGGCGTGCTGAGTGCCAACAACGGCGAGCTGCTGCGGCTGGCCGCCATCGGCGGCATGGGCGTGGCGCTGCTGTCCGAGGCCACCGTGCGCGACGACCTGCGCGACGGCACGCTGGTGCGGCTGCTGCCCGAATACCGCTTTGCCGTGCGGGCGTTCTCCAACGGCGTCTTCGCCGTCTTCCGGCAGAGCCGCGTGCTGCCGCTGAAGGTGCGCGCCTTCGTGGACTACGTGGCGGACGCACTCAGAAGCGAGACCCGCTAGACGTCGGCGAAGTGATGGGGCAGACGCCCCGTGGCGGGCAGGCCGGTGATCACGAACAGCCCGCCATCCTGCGCCTGGTTGCCCTCCAGCCGTGCGCTGCGTGAAATGGTGGTCAGGTACATGTGCTCCAGGCGGGGCCCGCCGAAGCAGATGCTCGTGGGGTAGCTCACCGGCAACTCGACCAAGCGCTCCAGCGTGCCGTCCGGGGCATAGCGCGCCAGCTTGGCGGCGCGGGTCAGCACTGTCCAGAGGAACCCTTGTGAATCCACCGTCGCCCCGTCGGGCCCGGAGTCGAACGCATGCGTCTTCGCGAACTCGCGCTTGTTGCGCAGGGGACCGCTCGGATCGTAGTCATAGGCCCAGAGGGTTCTCTCCAGGCTGTCGGCCAGGTACAGCACGCGGCCGTCAGGGCTGAAGCAAGGCCCGTTGGCAAAGCCGATGTCGTCGGCCAGGTGCTCCACGCCAAGGTCGGGGCGCAGCCGGTAGAGCCCGCCCTTCACGGCCTCGCCGGCCTGGCGATCGACGTGCATGGTGCCCGCCAGGAAGTTGCCCGCCGGATCGCATTTGCCATCGTTGAAGCGGACCTTCGGATCGTCCACGGGAATGCGGGCCAGGTGCGCCAGTGTCCGCGTGGCGAAGTCATAGCGCGCAAAGGTGTGGCGCAGCGCCACCACGACAGCCTGACTGCGGCACGGCGCGATCGACCCCACGGGCGCAGGCAACGGGTGCCGCTCGGGCAGCCCGGCCTCGGGGTTCAACCGCCACAGCGTGCCGGCCAGCGCGTCGATCCAGTTCAGGGCCTGTGCATCGGCATCCCAGCAGGGGCTCTCGCCCAGTTGATCTTTGGTCGTCCCGACCCGGGTGATCTTCACGGTCATCGGGCAAGTGTGCGGGCGCGCTGGCGCCCCTGTCGGCGCATCCCGCAAAGCTGCTTTTCATTCCTTGCAGATCACCGCTGTGAGCTGCGCCCTAGACTGAATCCAGCGTTCGATTCGAACCAGAACAGGAGACAAGAATGAGCTATCGAAAACTCGTCATGGGGTTGGCGCTGGGTGCCTTCGCGCTCGCCCCGGCCCTCGCCCTTGCCCAACAGGTGACCCGCCTCGTCGTGCCCTTTGCGGCCGGCGGCGGCACCGACCAGTACTGCCGCATCCTGGCCCAGGAACTCGGCAAGCAAGGGCTGAACGTCATCATCGAGAACAAGCCCGGCGCCAGCGGCATCCTTGCCGCCGACTACGTGGCCCGCGCCAAACCGGATGGGCAGACCGTGCTCGTGTCGTCGCTGGGCACGCTCGCGAACAACAGCGTGCTCTACGAGAAGCTGCCCTACGACCCCGTGAAGGACTTCGCACCGGTCACGCAGATCGCCTACCAGCCCGCCATCGTCGTGGGCCGCACCGACCTGCCCTACAAGAACATCAAGGAAATGGTGGCCTACGCCAAGCAGAACCCCGGCAAGATCAACCGCGGTTCGCCCGGCGCGGCCATCCTGACCAACCTGGCACCCATCGCTTTCGAAAAGGAGCAAGGCTTCAGCACCTTGCACATTCCTTTCAACGGAGACGCCCCCGCACTGCAGGCGCTGCTGGGCAACCAGATCGACATCCACGGCACGTCGATCACGGGATCGCTGCCCTATGTGAAATCGGGCAAGTTGCGCGTGCTCGGCGTGATGGATTCGCGGCGCCTGCCGCAGGTGCCCGACGCCCCCACGTTCAAGGAGCAGGGCTTCGACATGGAAGCCACGCTGTGGTACTCGCTCTCGGTTCCCACCGGCACGCCCAAGCCGGCAATCGATCGACTGAACAAGGCCGTGAACCAGGTGATCGCCGACCCCGACTTCGTGGCCCGCGCCCGCGCCATCGGCATGGAGCCCCGCGGCGGCACGCCCGAAGAGCTGGCCCGGTTCATCAAGGTCGAGGCGGACCGCTGGCTTCCGATCCTGCGCAGTTTGAATCTGCCGAAGCAATCGCACTGATCCTCAGAGCCCCATGCACAACGCCCCGGAACTCAAGCCTCAAAGGGCTTCGGGTTCCGGGGCGTTGTTGCGAGGGCGCCGGCACCCGAGGGTGCCAACCCAAAATCAGATCGAGATGTCCTTCTCCGACGCCACCTTGTTCCACCGCTCGAACTCGCTGGCCATCCGGCGCTTCATGACTTCCGGCGGTTGGTAGGCGCTGAGCGCGCCGATGTTTTCGAGCCCGCGCTTCGTGTCCGCTTCGGCCAGGATGCGGCGCAGTTCCGAGTCGAGCCGGGTCACCACGCCGGCCGGCGTGCCGTTCGGCACGATCAGGCCGCTCCAGCTGCTCACATTGAAGCCAGCGAAGCCTTGCTGCGCGATGGACGGCACCTCGGGCAGGAAGGCCCGGGCATCGGCGGAGCCGAGCGCCAGCGCCTTGAGGCGTCCGCTGCGGATGTGCGGCATGGCCGCGACCAGGTCGACGAACATGGCGCCGATCTGCCCACCCAGCAGGTCGGTGATGGCCGGCGCACTGCCCTTGTAGCCCACGTGCTGCATGGGAAAGCCGCCCATGTCCTTGAGCTGCTCCATCGCCAGGTGGCCGATGCTGCCCGACCCCGCGGTGGAATAGTTGACCGGCTGCGCCTTGGCGGCCGCGATGAAGCCCTTGAGATCGTTCACGCCCGGCAGCACCAGCGGGTTGATCATCAAGACCAGCGGCAAATCGTAGACCGACGCTACGCAGGTGAAGTCCTTGCGCACGTCGTACTGGTTGTTCCTGTAGACGATCGGCGCCACCAGCGCGGGCATGCCGAACATCGACACCGTGTAGCCGTCGGGCGCCGACTTGATCAGCGACGTGGTGCCGATGGACCCCGAGGCGCCGGGACGGTTGTCCACGATGACGGGCTGGCCGAGCGCGCTGGCCAGCTTCTGCGCGACCAGGCGCGCGGTCGCATCGGTCGGGCCGCCGGCCGGAAAGGCCACGACCATGCGAACGGTTTTTTCGGGCCAGCGACTCGCCGCGTTGGCGCCGCCGGAGAGCGACGCCAGCCAGGGCGCTGCGCCGGCCGCGAGGCACGACTTCAGCAGGAGCCGGCGCGGGGCGGCTGGTTCGATTTCGCGCATGCGGTGTTCATTCATTTGATGACGCTTCTTTGGCTCAGTGAATCAAGTTGGCCGTCGCCCATGTCGAGCAGCTCACGCAGCACTTCGGCCGTGTGCTCCCCCAGGTGCGGCGGGTGGTGGCGCACGCCCGCGCGTGCGCCGTCGATGATGTAAGGCGGCGCGTGGACAGCCTGTGGCCCCGCCTGCGTGTCTTCGAAGCGGTGCCAGACCTGTGTCTGCGCGGTCCGGTCCGACTGCAGCGCGTCATAGAGGCCGAGCACCTCCCCGCAGGGAATGCCCGCCGTGTTCATGCGTTCGATGAGAACGGCGCGCGAGAACTGCCCGATCTTCGCGAGCAGGAGCGGCAGCAACTCATGCCGGTGCTTCGAGCGTTCAGTGTTGGTGGCGAACTTCGGATCGACCGGCAGCTCGGGGCAAAAAATCACCTCGTCGCAGAACTTCCTGAACTGGCCGTTGTTGCCGACGGCGATCACCACCGGGCCATCAGCAGCCTCGAACACGCCGTAGGGCACGATCGACGGGTGCGAGTTGCCGAACTTGGCGGGGTCGCCCTTGTTGAGCCACGCCGTGAGCCCGTAGTACGAGGTGATCATCATCCCGCTGTCGTACAGCGACATCTGGATGTGGCGGCCCTCGCCGGTGCGCGTGCGTTCGTAGAGCACGGCCAGGATGGCCTGTGCCGAGTACATGCCGGTGAACATGTCGACCGCGGCAATGCCGAACTTCAGTGGGCCCTGGCCTTCTTCACCGTTCATGGCCATCAGGCCCGTCTCGCCCTGGATCACGAGGTCGTAGCCCGGTCGCGCCTTCTCCTGGCTCAGCACCGAATAACCCGAGATCGAGCAGTAGATGAGCTTCGGGTTGATCTTGCGCAGATCGTCGTAGCCCAGGCCCATCTTCTGCGCGCCGCCGTACTTGAAGTTCTGGATGACCACGTCGCACTGCGCGGCGAACTGGCGCACGATGTCCTGGCCCTCCTTGTCCTGCAGGTCCACGCAGATGGAGCGCTTGTTGCGGTTGCAGCTGTTGAAGTAGGACGTGTTGTGGCTGCCGATGCGCACGCCCCAGTCGCGCGTGTCGTCGCCGCGCTCGGGATGTTCGACCTTGATCACGTCGGCGCCCAGGTCGGCCAGCGCCATGCCGCACAGGGGGCCGGCCATGACGCGTGACAGGTCCAGCACGCGCACGCCTGCAAGGGGTTGCATGAAAGTTGGGTTCATTCGATGGTTCTCGGGTCTTGTCTTCGATGCGGCCGGCGCGGGCGATCGCCGTCGGCCGCCTGCCCCGCGCGGCGCAGGCACGCGGCATTTGTCAGTTGGCGGTGTAGCCGCCGTCGACCGGCAGGATGGTTCCGGTGACGTAGCGCGCCTGCTCCGAGGCCAGGAACACCACGGGGCCCGCGATGTCCTGCGGATCGCCCACGCGGCGCAGGAACGTGCGGCGCACCATCCGCTCGCGACGCTCCGCGTCGTCCGCGATGTGGGCGGTCATCGGCGTCATGACCAGCCCGGGTGCGACGGCATTGACGCGCACGCCATGCGGACCGAAGTCGCGCGCCAGAAACTTCGTGAGCTGACCGACCGCCCCCTTCGACGCGCCATAGGCCATGTGGGCCGAGGTCGCCACGAGCGAGGTGATGGACGCCACATTGACGATGGTGCCCCGCGTCTTGCGCAGGCCTTCGGTGCAGGCCACGGTGAGGTTGAGCACGCCCTTGACGTTCACCGCCATCACGTGGTCGATGTCGTCCGAGAGCGACTGCGCCTCGAACGCCGCGCTGCGGCCACCGACGCCCGCGTTGTTCACGAGCACGCCCACGGGGCCCCAGGCTTGCTGCAGGTCGGCGACGACGGCCTCGCACTGCGCGGCGTCGCGCACGTCCAGCGCGTACGGGCGCACGCGGTCCGCCGCATAGCCCGTGCGCGCGGCGGCCTCGCGCGTTTTGTCGGCGTCGATATCGGTCAACGCGACGCGACAGCCGGCCTCCAGCAGGCGGGTCGCAATGGCGAAGCCGATGCCCTGGCTCGCCCCGCTGACCAAGGCCACCGTGTCATCGAACAACGGACGCATTCAATGCCCCTGCTTGGGCAGATCCAGGCGCTGAAGCAATGGAACCCAGCGCTCGGTCTCGGCCTTCACATAGGCGGCCAGCGCCTGCGGCGTTCCGCCTCGCGGCTCCATGCCGATCGCCTGGGAGCGCGCGATGAAGTCCGGATCGACCAGCACCTGGTTGACGGCGCGATTGAGCTTGTCGATGGTGTCCGTGGGCGTGGCGGCCGGCGCGGACAGCGCGTACCACAGCAGGGCCTCGATGTCGTAGCCCTGCTCCTTGAACGTGGGCGCATCGGGCACCTGGGGCAGGCGCTTGGCGTCCATGACGCCCAGCACGCGCATCTTGCCCGCCTTGACGTGCTGCAGCGGCCCGGTGATGGAGGTCCCCTGGATGTCGATCTGGCTGCCCAGCAGCGCCTGCAAGCCGGGCGAATCGCCATTGAACGGAATGTGCGTCGTGCGAATGCCGGCCATGCCTTCGAAGGCCAGCGGCGCCAGGTTGGTCAGGATGGAGGCGCCCGGCGAGCCGCGGTTGATCTTGTCCGGATGGGCCTTGGCATAGGCCACCATTTCCTTGATGTTCTTGTAGGGCAGGTCCGAGCGCCCCACGACGATGGTCGGCTGGTAGGCGATCTGCGTGACGGGCGCGAAGCTCTTCACCGGGTCGTAAGGCAGCTTGTCGTACATCACGGTGTTGCTGGCCAGGATGCTCAGCGAGCTCATGAGCACGGTGGTGCCATCGGGCTTGGAGCGCGCGACGTTGTCGGCTGCCAAGATGCCACTGGCGCCTGGCTTGTTGTCGACGATGGTCTGGGTGCCGCGCCGGGTCAGTTCGGCGGCCAGCAGCCGTGCGTACTGGTCGGTGCCGCCGCCGGCCGCAAAGGGCACGACGATGCGAAGGGGTTGCTGGGCCTGCGCCGTGCCGACGGCGAGGACGAGGCCGAGCAGAAAGCCGCCGAGGCGCTTCCGGGATTGCATGGCGATGTCTCCTGAATGGGGTGCCGAGATGGCTTTCCTCAGTTTAGGAGCGAGGGCTTGGCGGCATGCATCAAGGGATGAAAAGGTGCTTTGTAGTTTCGGGAGGAACGTTCGAGAGGTGTCCACCTACAGTGAACCGCCCTCGGAAGCTGGATGTCAGCTGGCCACCGGCGCTGCACGGGGACGAAACGCAGCTTCATCTTCGCAAGATTTCACAACCTCACATCCATCAGAAGGAAAAGCGACATCGTGAACGTCCTGAAACCACTCCTGTGTGCAGCGGCAATCGGCATTCAAATGGCCACCGCGTCCGCGGCGACACCGCAGCCCTTGCTTGAGCGCGCACTCGCCTTGTCCGATGCAGCCGAGCCCGACGTCATCGCATGGCGTCGCCATCTCCATCAGCACCCAGAACTTGCGTACGCCGAAGTCGAGACGGCCAAGTACATTGCTGCCGCATTGGGCAAGATCCCAGGTGTCGAAGTCCAGACCGGCATCGCCAAGACCGGCATCAAGGCCGTACTGCGTGGCGGCAAGCCCGGCCCGGTGGTTGCGTTGCGCGCCGACATGGACGCCCTGCCTGTCGAGGAGCGCAACGACCTGCCGTTCCGTTCAACGGCCAAGGCTCTGTGGCGTGGCCAGGAAGTTTCGGTGTCGCATGTCTGCGGCCACGACACACACGTAGCCATGCTGCTGGGCGCGGCTCAAGCCCTTTCGGCCATGCGAGAGGATCTGCCCGGCACGGTGGTCTTCCTGTTCCAACCAGCCGAAGAGATCGGCCCCGGCGCCGAAAACCCCAGCGGCGCGCTGGCAATGGTCAAGGCCGGCGTTCTGGACAATCCCAAGGTCGATGTCGTATTGGGCCAGCACATCGGCGCACAAGCGCCCAAGGGCTCCATCTCCTATCGACCTGGTGCCATGCTGGCCAGCATCGACGTGTTCAACATCAAGCTCAACGGCGCTGGTGGGCACGGTGCCGCGCCATGGGCGGCCAACTCTCCCATGTTGGCGGCGGCGGAAATTGCCCTGGGCTTGCAGAACATCGTCAGCCACCGCACCAACCCGACGATCGATGGAGGTGCCACCGTGGTGACGGTAGGCATGCTGCAAAGTGGCAACCGCTTCAACATCCTGCCCGAGACCGCAGAACTCTCGGGCACGGTACGCGCGCTGTCGGCGCAGAACCAGAAGGTCGCCCACGAGCAGATTCGCATGAAAGCCGAGCACATCGCGGCCAGCTACGGCGTCAAGGCCAGTGTCCGCATCGATACCGGTGGGGGCTACGGCGTGCTTGTCAACGATGCGCCGACCACGATGGCGCTCGTCGATGCATTGAAGGCTGCAGCAGGAAAAGACAAGGTCGCGGAGATCTTGCCGTCAATGGGATCGGAAGACTTTGGCGCCTTCGGCGGCACGGGCGTTCCGGTGGTGTTCTGGATTCTGAACGCCTCGCCGTACCCCGATCGGGCCGGCCCGACCAATCATTCGCCATTGTTCACCGTCGATGAATCCGCGATGCGCATCGGGGTGAGAGCCTTGACCAGTGCGACCCTGGCGCAAATGACACGTGCAAGGACAGGCACGCCCTGATGAATCGGATGGTGCAAGCCGCGCGGCACATGCCCTTGGAACTTCGCCCACAACTCGCTGAAGGATTTGCGCATCCAGAAACGCGCCTCCACTGGACGCATAAAGAAAAAGCCGCCGCTCAAGTGAGCAGCGGCTTGATGTGTGTTTCTGTTGGCGCCACTCCGATTCGCCGAGCGAGCGCCGGGCCATTAGCCTAGCCCCAGTGGCCGGTCCATTTCCTTGGGAAACGTCTTCGCGCTCTGGCGGCCGTGCTGACCTCTCGGCGAGGTCGAAGCGTCACGATTGAGGAGACCTCTAGGTGCATGGGCAGCAGAAATGACGAAGGGGTTAGCAACTACTACGCTGCTAACCCCTGTCAATTTTGGTCGGTGTGAAAGGATTCGAACCTTCGACCCCTTGCACCCCATGCAAGTGCGCTACCAGGCTGCGCCACACACCGAAGCTCTCGATTATAGCGGGCTAAATTCAGTGTCCGACAGTCAGAAGCTCACGAATTTCAAAGAGTTCGCGGCGAAGGTGCAACAACTGCGACAGATCGACGCTCTGCGCGGCCGCCGCGGACCCCGGTTCCTCGTGCACGGCGGCGTCGAATTCCTCCTGGCCGATCTCGATGGCCTCCAGGCCTTCGAGCGGCACTTCGCCTGCCTTGCGACGGTCGCGCTCGCCCTGCGTGAGTTCCTGCAGCTTGTTGCGCGCACCGCTGATGGTGAAGCCCTGGTCGTAGAGCAGGTCGCGGATGCGGCGGATCATCAGCACTTCGTGGTGCTGGTAGTAGCGGCGGTTGCCGCGCCGCTTCATCGGGCGCAGCTGCGTGAACTCCTGCTCCCAATAGCGCAGCACGTGCGGCTTCACACCGCAGAGCTCGCCGACCTCACCGATGGTGAAGTAGCGTTTGACGGGAATCGGCGGGAGCGTTTTCTCCATTGAAATCAAGACTGTGCGCAGGAAACCTCATAGATTACTCTACGCGGCCGCACAGCACCAAGCACTATTCCGCGCCCAGACTCCACTCGACTTCGGAAGTGCCGCCCTGCGGCTCCACGCTGCCCTGGATCTGCTCCTTGAGCTTGGCGCTGGCATGGAAGGTGGCCACGCGGCGCTCGCCGATCGGAATGGCTTCGCCAGTGCGCGGGTTGCGCCCGGGACGCGGCGCCTTCACGCGGATCTGGAAGTTGCCGAAGCCCGAAATCTTCACGTCCGTGCCTTCGATCAGGCTGCTGGCCACGAGTTCGAAGAACGCCTCCACCATGTCCTTCGACTCACGCTTGTTCAGGCCGATCTGCTCGAACAGCAGGTCGGCCAGGTGCGCCTTGGTGAGCGCCGGCGTTTCGAGGGCTTCGAGCGTGAATTCGGCGGCGTTCATCTTCATCCTCTCAAGCGGCCGCCCAGGGTGGCGCCCAGTTGTTCGACGATTGCACGGACAGCGGGTTCGACCTGCTCGTCCGTCAGCGTGGCGGCATCGCTCTGGAAGGTCAGGCGCACGGCCATGCTCTTCTCGCCCGGTGCCAGCGCACCCGGCGCCGCCACGGCGCCTTCGCGCAACGGCTGCGGACGGTAGATGTCGAACAGCGTCGCATCGCGCAGCAGGCCAGAGGCGGACGCGCCCGCGCGGATGGCCTGCATCAGCGCGTCATGCGACACCGCTTCGGCCACGACCACCGCGATGTCACGTTCGACGGCCTGGTGCTTGGGCACCGGCTGCGCCACGGGCACGGGCCGCGCCGTGACGGCGTCGAGGTCGAGTTCGAACAGCACGGGCGCCTGGGTGAAGTCCCACTTCTGGCGCCAGCGCGGATGCAGTTCGCCGATGAAGCCGATGGCCTGGCCGTCGAGCAGCACGCGGGCCGAACGGCCGGGGTGCAGCGCGGGGTGCTCGGCCGCTTCGAAGGTCGGCACGCGCGGCGCGAGCAGCGCTTCGACATCACCCTTGACGTCGTAGAAATCGACACGCTGCGGCTTGCCGTCCCAGCGCGATGCCTCGGCATCGCCCCAGGCCAGGCCGGCCACGCGCATGGGCTGGTTCACGCCGCGCACGGTGCTGTCGGTGGTGACGACGCTGTCGTCGCGCAGGAACACGCGGCCCAGCTCGAACACGCGCACGCGCGGTGCCTTGCGGTCCAGGTTGAACTTGAGCACCTGCAGCAGCGAGCCGAGCAGCGACGAGCGCATCACGCTCATCTGGCTGGCGATGGGGTTCAGCAGCTTGACCGGGTTGGCGTTGCCCGCCAGGTCCTGCTCCCAGTGCGCTTCGACAAAACTGAAGTTGATGGCTTCCTGGTAACCCAGCGCGGCGACGCTGCGACGCACCGCGAAGCGGCTGCGCTGCGCCTCGGGCCGCACGCGGGCCGTGATGGGCGCGAGCGGCGCGGTGGTCGGCAGGTTGTTGAAGCCGATCAGGCGCGCCACTTCTTCGATGAGGTCTTCCTCGATCAGCAGGTCGAAGCGGTGCGGCGGCGGCGTGACGGTCAGCGTGCCTTCGCCTTCGGTGATCGCGAAACCGAGGCGATGGAGGGCGTCGGCACATTGCGCCTGCGTCAGCGGCATGCCGATGACGCGCGCGGCACGGGCCACGCGCAGCGTGACGGGCGCGGCTTCGGGCAGGCGCAAAGTCTGGTCGTCCATCTTGCCGGCTTCGCCGCCGCAGATCTCGACAACCAGTTGCGTGATGCGCTCGATGATCTGCACGGTGCGGCTCGGGTCGACGCCGCGCTCGTAGCGGTGGCCGGCGTCGGTCGAGAAGTTGAAGCGACGCGAACGGCCCTGCACGGCCTCGGGCCACCAGAACGCGGCCTCGACGTAGATGTTGCGCGTGTCGTCAGTCACAGAGGTGGCATCGCCGCCCATGATGCCGGCGAGCGACTCGACCTCGCGGTCGTCGGCGATCACGCCGACCTTCTCGTCGACGGTGATCGTCGTGCCGTTGAGCAGCTTGAGCTGCTCGCCCGCCTTGCCCCAGCGCACCGTGAGGCCGCCGTGGATCTTGTCGAGGTCGAAGATGTGGCTGGGCTGGCCGTACTCGAACATCACGTAGTTCGAGATGTCAACCAGCGGCGTCACGCTGCGCTGGCCGCAGCGCGCGAGGCGCTCGACCATCCACGCGGGCGTGGCGACCTTGGTGTTCACGCCGCGCACGATGCGGCCCGAGAAGCGGCCGCACAGGTCGGGTGCCTCGACCTTGACGGGCAATACATCGGAGAACGACGTGGCCACGGGTGCAATGGCCGGCGTCTTCAGCGGTGCGCCGGTGAGTGCGGCGAGTTCGCGCGCCACGCCGTACACGCTGAGGCCGTGCGCCAGGTTCGGCGTGAGCTTGAGCGTGAGCAGCGCGTCGTCGAGCTTGAGCACGTCGCGCACGTCGGCGCCGATGGGGGCGTCAGCGTCGAGTTCGAGCAGGCCGCCGTGGTCTTCGCTCAGCTTCAGCTCACGCGCCGAGCACAGCATGCCCTGACTCTCGACGCCGCGCAGCTTGCCCAGCTTGATGAGGAAGGGCTTGCCGTCTTCACCCGGGGGCAGTTCGGCGCCGACGAGGGCGCACGGCACCTTGATGCCGACGCGCGCATTGGGCGCGCCGCACACGATGTTGAGCAAGGCGCCCTGCCCCACGTCGACCTGGCACACGCGCAGGCGATCGGCATTCGGGTGCTGCTCGGCTTCCTTGATTTCGCCGACCACGATGCGCGTGAAAGGCGGGGCCACCGGACGGCGCTCTTCGACCTCGAAGCCGCCCATGGTGAGCGTTTCGGCCAGTGCGGCGCTGTCGAGGGGCGGGTTGCAGAACTCGCGCAGCCAGGATTCCGGGAATTGCATCTCTTCGATCTCGATCTGGTTTTTCTATCTGTGGAGGGGGCGTGCTTACTGGAACTGCGAGAGAAAACGCAGGTCGCCGTCGAAGAACAGGCGCAGGTCGTTCACGCCGTAGCGCAGCATGGTGAGCCGGTCGGGGCCCATGCCGAAGGCAAAGCCGATGTAGCGCTCGGGATCGAGGCCCATGTTGCGCACCACGTTCGGGTGCACCTGGCCCGAGCCGGCGACTTCGAGCCAGCGGCCGGCCAGCGGGCCGCTCGCGAACTGGATGTCGATCTCGGCGCTCGGCTCGGTGAACGGGAAGAAGCTCGGACGGAAGCGCAGCACGAGGTCGTCGCGCTCGAAGAAGGTGCGGCAGAAGTCGGTGAAGACGACCTTCAGGTCCTTGAAGCTGACGTTCTCGCCGAGCCACAGGCCTTCGCACTGGTGGAACATGGGCGAGTGCGTGGCGTCGCTGTCGACGCGGTAGGTGCGGCCCGGCGCGATCACGCGGATCTCGGGCGCCTTCACGGTGCCGGTGGTGTCGGCGGCGGCAGCGGCGAACTCGGCCGCGTACTTCTTGGTGTGCTGGTGGGCGTAGCGCACCTGCATCGGGCTGGTGTGCGGACGCAGGTTGTAGGGAATGCCGTCGTCGCCCTTGAGGTCGACGTAGAAGGTGTCCTGCATCGAACGCGCCGGGTGGTTCGGCGGGTTGTTGAGCGAGGTGAAGCTGTGCCAGTCGCTCTCGATCTCGGGGCCGTCGGCCACGTCGAAGCCCATGCTCGAGAAGATCTCCTCGATGCGCTCCAGGGTGCGGCTCACGGGGTGCAGTCCGCCGCCGGCGCGGTGACGGCCGGGCAGGCTCACGTCGAGCGCTTCGGCGCGCAGCTGCAGCGAGAGTTCTTCGTCGGCGAGTTGCTGGCGGCGGTCGGTCAGTGCGGCCTCGATGGCCTGCTTGCCGACGTTGATCGCGGCGCCGCGGGACTTCTTCTCTTCGACACTCAGCGCGGCCATGCCCTTCATCAGCTCGGTGATGCGGCCCGACTTGCCAAGGAACTGGGCCTTGGCGTTTTCGAGCTCTGCGGGCGTTTTCGCTTCAGCGAAGGCGGCGCGTGCGGTGTCGACCAGGGAGTCCAACTCGTTCATAGCAACAAAAATCTTCGAGGGGAAATAAAAAAGAGCTGGAGCCTTTTCAAGCGCCAGCCCTTGAGCCGTGGGCGCAAGAAGCCGTCCGGAGACGGCGACCTGCTGTGCAAAATCAAGCAGCCAGCTTGGCCTTGACCTGCTCCACGATGCCGGCAAAAGCGGCCTTGTCGTGCACGGCGATGTCCGCAAGCATCTTGCGGTCGATCTCGATACCGGCCTTGCGGATGCCGTTGGCGAACTGGCTGTAGGTCAGGCCCAGTTCACGCGAGGCGGCGTTGATACGCGCGATCCACAGCTGACGGAACACGCGCTTCTTGGTACGGCGGTCACGGTAGGCATATTGCCCAGCCTTCATCACCGCCTGTTTGGCGACGCGGAAGACATTACCGCGGCGACCGCGAAAACCCTTGGCGAGTGCGAGAACTTTTTTGTGGCGGGCGCGAGCCGTTACACCACGTTTGACGCGAGGCATGTGTGTACTCCTTGTTCGTCTGAGTTAAATGCCACGACCGGGCAGCATGGCGGCGACAGAAACCATGTTGGTCTCATGCACTGCGACTGCACCACGCAGGTGACGCTTGTTCTTGGTGGTCTTCTTCGTCAAGATGTGACGCTTGAAGGCTTGACCGCGCTTGACGGTGCCACCGGGACGAACGCGGAAACGTTTTTTCGCGCTGCTCTTGGTCTTCATTTTGGGCATGTGAATGCTCCTTTAGTTTGTGCTCGTGAGGCGCCGCGGATACTCCACGGACTTGTTGGCCCCGAGACACTTCTTTATCTCGCCCCCGCCTGCACTTCTTTCGAAATGCGGGCCAGGGCGAAATCCCTTCAAAACCCGTCTACTGCAAATGCCTCAGGCGGTTGCCGTGGGCGCTGCTGCCGGCGCAGCATCTGCTGCCGGCTTCGGCGCCGCGCCGCCAACCTTCTTGCGGCCCGGAGCGATCATCATGATCATCTGACGGCCTTCCAGCTTCGGGAACTGCTCGACCATGATCGTGTCGCCCAGCTCGTCGCGAATGCGCTGCAAGAGTGCCAGACCGAGCTCCTGGTGCGTGATCTCGCGGCCGCGGAAGCGCAGCGTGATCTTGCATTTGTCGCCCTCTTCAAGAAAGCGCCTGATGTTGCGCATCTTGATGTTGTAGTCGCCATCGTCGGTACCGGGCCGGAACTTGATTTCCTTGACCTCGATGACCTTCTGCTTCGACTTCGCCTCGGCTGCCTTTTTCTGCTCGTGGTACTTGAACTTTCCGTACTCGATCAGGCGGCACACGGGCGGATTGGCCGCAGCAACGACCTCCACCAGATCCACGTCAGCCTCACCCGCAAGGCGCAAGGCTTCGGAAAGGCTCATGACACCCAATGGCTCGTTTTCCGGGCCGACCAGGCGGACTTCCGGGGCCATGATTTCCCGGTTCAGGCGGTGTTGGCGTTCCTCGCGGTGGCGGCGGTCGCGAAATGCAGTAGCGATGGTCAGAATCCTTCAAAGTTTGCTACAAAATCTGTAGCGATCGCCGCTCAGTCTTCGCGGACAGGCGGCACGAGATGGCAGAGAAACATATGGGGTGTTTCAGAGACAAATCAACGCTTGTCAGCAACGTCCTGGACGAGCCGTTGCGTGAACGATTCGAGGGACATTGCACCGAGGTCTTGATTGCCCCGGGCGCGCACTGCGACGGCACCTGCTTCCTTTTCCTTGTCACCCACGACGAGGATGTAAGGGAGCTTTTGCAACGAATGCTTCCGTATTTTATACGTAATCTTTTCGTTGTGCAGATCCAGCTGAACTCTAAGCCCTTGATTTTGCAGCGTTTTCGCAACTTGCGCAGCGTAATCGGCCTGTCCTTCGCTGATATTGAGCACCGCCACCTGCACCGGAGCGAGCCATGCGGGCATGGCGCCGGAGTGGTGTTCGATCAGCATGCCGATGAAGCGCTCGAGGCTACCGACGATGGCGCGGTGCAGCATCACCGGGTGGGCGCGGCCGCTCGACTCCGTGACGTACTCACCGCCCAGGCGCTCCGCCGTGTTGAAGTCGACCTGCATCGTGCCGCACTGCCAGTGGCGGCCGATGGCGTCGCGCAGCGTGTACTCGATCTTCGGGCCGTAGAAGGCGCCGTCGCCGGGCGAGATGACGAAGTCCACGCCCGAGCGGCGCAGCGATTCCATCACCGCGTGCTCGGCCTTGTCCCACAGTTCGTCGGAGCCGACGCGGTTCTCGGGCCGCGTCGCGACCTTGTAGAGGATGTCCGTGAAGCCGAAGTCGGCATAGACCTTCTGCAGCTGCGCCGTGTAGGCGATGCATTCGTCGAGGATCTGGTCTTCCGTGCAGAAGATGTGGCCGTCGTCCTGCGTGAAGCCGCGCACGCGCATGATGCCGTGCAGCGCGCCGCTGGGTTCGTTGCGGTGGCACTGGCCGAACTCGCCGTAGCGCAGCGGCAGGTCGCGGTAGCTGCGCAGGTCGCTCTTGAAGATCAGCACGTGGCCCGGGCAGTTCATCGGCTTGAGCGCGTACTCGCGCTTCTCCGACTCCGTCGTGAACATGTTGTCGCGGTAGTTCTGCCAGTGGCCCGTCTTCTCCCACAGGCTCTTGTCCAGGATCTGCGGGCCCTTCACTTCCCAGTAGCCCGTGTCGCGGTAGATGCCGCGCATGTACTGCTCGACCTGCTGCCAGACCGCCCAACCCTTGGGGTGCCAGAACACCACGCCCGGCGCCACTTCGTCGATGTGGAACAGGTCGAGTTCCTTGCCCAGCTTGCGGTGGTCGCGCTTCTCGGCTTCCTCGATGCGCTGGATGTACTGGTCGAGCTGCTTCTTGTCAGCCCAAGCCGTACCGTAGATGCGCTGCAGCTGCTCGTTCTTGGCGTCGCCGCGCCAGTAGGCGCCGGCCAGCTTCGTGAGCTTGAACACCTTCAGGAAGCGCGTGTTCGGCACGTGCGGGCCGCGGCACATGTCGACGTATTCCTGGTGGTAGTACAGGCCCATGGCCTGCTCGTCGGGCATGTCTTCGACCAGGCGCAGCTTGTAGTCCTCGCCGCGCGACTTGAAGACCTCGATGACTTCCGCGCGCGGCGTCATCTTCTTGATCACGTCGTAGTCCTTCGCGATCAGCTCGCGCATGCGCGCCTCGATGGCGGCCATGTCCTCGGGCGTGAACGGGCGCTCGAACGAGATGTCGTAGTAGAAGCCTTCGTCGATCACCGGCCCGATGACCATCTTGGCCGTCGGGTACAGCTGCTTCACCGCATGGCCGACCAGGTGGGCCGTCGAGTGGCGAATGATCTCCAGGCCCTCGTCATCCTTGGGCGTGATGATCTGCAGCCTGGCGTCACGGTCGATGACGTCGCTGGCATCGACGAGCTTGCCGTCGATCTTGCCGGCCACCGTCATCTTGGCGAGGCCGGGGCCGATGGACTGGGCCACTTCGGCCACCGAAACCGGGCCGGGGAACTCGCGGCGCGAGTTGTCGGGGAGCGTGATCTGGATCATGTGAAAACCTCGGGGAGAAAAACAAAAAAGCGCGGTGGATGCCGCGCTTTGCTTGGTTGGTGCGCTGGAAAAACCAGCGAGCGCGGGGCTACCGGCCCTTTCCTTCGAAGAAGAAAAAGCCGCTGAATCCTTGCGGGGTAGTTCGCGGTGTCATAACCAAGGTGCCTTTCTCGCTCTTGTTGAGTGCAGAGTGGGCGATTCTAGCCGCTGCCCGCTTCAGCCGCGCGCCTCGAACAGGAGGCTGGAAACGCACTGTCCGACCGGCCCGTCGCGGTCGTGCAGCTGCCCGACGGCATAGCCCGTACCCATCGGCCCCGCAAGCGTGAGGGCATCGACCAGCACCCAGTCGCCGCGCGGCGCCCGCCGCAGGTTGATCGTCAGGTCGGCATTGACGAAACCCAGCCGCGCCGGATGCGCCCACTGCGAGATGCCCGCCACGAGATCGGCCGCCGAGGCCACCTGGGCCAGCGGCGATGCGGCCTCAGCGTCGACCAGCGGCCGGCCCAGGCGCAGCCACGCGGCAGCCGGGCCGGGCTCGAGAATCTGCCCGCGTGCCATGCGCACGTCCACGCCGGCAAAGAACGGGCTCATGCGGGACGCCACCGCGGGAATGGGCGCGCCCTCTTCCGGCGGCGCGAATGTCGCGGCGGCGAAGGCGTCGGCGTCGGCGGCCGGCAGTGCGGGCCTCTGCCCGCTGCGCAGCAGCAAGGCGGTGCAACGCAGCACGGACTTGCCATCCTGGACCATGTCGAACGCCACCGTGCGCGCCTTGGCGCCGTCTCGCAATAGGGTGAATTCAAGCGTGATCGGTGCCCGGCTCACCGGGCGCCAGAAATCGAAGCTCAACCGAGCCACCTCGCGGCCGCGGCTCGCCTCGTGCGCCTGGAGTGCGCGCACGAGCAGCGCGGCAGTCGCGCTGCCCTGCAGGGCGTCGGCGGACCACGGGCCGATGGCCGCCTCGGTGGGCACGAAGCGTTCGCCATCGCTGACGAACACCGGGTCGCCGATAGGTGTCGTCATGGGCTGCGTCTGCACGCTCACGACGCCGCGGCCGCCACGTTCTTGAGGCCCAGCACCTCGATCGGCTCGATCGAGGGCGGTCCGGCGAACAGCTCGGGCGCCTGCGCCATCAGGGCCTGGGCGATCGGGCCGGTCAGGTGGGCCTGGCGGCCGGCCTCGTCCTCGAACGCGTCGAACACGCCGAAGGTGCTGGGCGACAGCCGCAGCGCAAACCAGATCGGCGTGGTCTTTTCCTCGCGCGCCATGGCCAGGCCGGCCTCGAGGAATTGCTGGACGGCGGCTTCCTTGCCGGGCTTGGCTTCAAGGCGGGCAAACAGTGCGAACTTGATCATGGGACATCTCCTGGGTGGACAACAACGGCGCACGGGATTGCGCGGCGCTGGCATGGACTCTAGGCAAGCCCCGCCCTCTGGACCATTGGCTTTTTTGACATCTTTGGTATCGTTATTGCCATGAAACTCGATGTCCTCGCCCTCGACGGCGTGTTCGACTCCGGCCTGGCCACGGTGCTCGACGTCTTCACCACCGCGAACGAACTCGCCGCCATGCTGCAGCTCGACGTGGCGCCTTTCGACGTCACCATCGTGGGCACCCGCAAGCGCGTGCGCACCGCCCAGGGTTTCACCGTGCCGGTGACGCACACGCTGGCCGACACCGGCGCCGCCACCGACTGGCTCGTCGTCCCAGCGCTCGGCTGCAAGATGCCCGAGACGCTGGAGCCCGCCCTGCAACGCGCCGACGTCCGCGATGCCTGCGCGGCACTGCGCGCGCGCGCCGAAGGCGGCGGCTGCATCGCCGCGGCGTGCATCGGCACCTTCGTGCTGGCGGAAGCCGGCGTGCTCGCGGGCCACAAGGCGACCACCACCTGGTGGCTGGCCACCCTCTTCCGGCAGCGCTACCCGGCGGTGCTGCTCGACGATTCGCGCATGTTGGTCAGCTCGGGGGCGCTCGTCACGGCGGGCGCGGCGCTGAGCCACGTCGACATGGCGCTGTGGCTGGTGCGCCAGGCCAGCCCCGAACTCGCGGCGCTGGTCGCGCGCTACCTCATCGTGGACTCGCGCCCCTCGCAGTCGGCCTACGTGATCTCCGACCATCTCTCGCACGCCGACCCGCTGGTGGAGCGCTTCGAACGCTGGGCGCGCGGCCGGCTGGCCGAGGGTTTCTCGCTCGACGAAGCGGCGCAAGCCGCGGGCACCAGCAAGCGCACGCTGGCCCGGCGCATGCAGCAGGTGCTGGGCAAGAGCCCGCTGTCGTAAGTGCAGGACCTGCGCGTCGAACGCGCCGTGCACCTGCTCAAGACCAGCAACAAGAGCCTCGAGCAGATCGCGGGCATGGTCGGCTACGCAGACGGCGTCACCTTGCGCACGCTGCTGCGCCAGCGGCTGGGGCGCGGCGTGCGCGAGGTGCGGCTCGAAACCTGAGCCTGGCCCGTCGAGCACCCACGAAAAAGCCCGGCACGAGGCCGGGCTTGGCGGCGACAGCGCAACGCGCCGTCACTCAGCGATCAGCGAAGGCAGCTCAGTGGAACTGTTCTTCTTCGGTCGAACCGGTCAGCGCCTTCACGCTGGACGAGCCGCCCTGGATCACGGTGGTCACGTCATCGAAGTAGCCGGCGCCGACTTCCTGCTGGTGCGACACGAAGGTGTAGCCCTTGTCGCGTGCGGCGAACTCGGGTTCCTGCACCATGTTCACGTAGTGCTTCATGCCTTCGCCGCGGGCATAGGCGTGGGCGAACTGGAAGGTGTTGAACCAGTTGATGTGGATGCCGGCCAGCGTGATGAACTGGTACTTGTAGCCCAGCGCCGACAGGTCTTCCTGGAACGATGCGATCTGCTTGTCGTCCAGGTTCTTCTTCCAGTTGAACGACGGCGAGCAGTTGTACGACAGCAGCTTGCCGGGGCAGGCGGCGTGCACGGCTTGCGCGAATTCACGGGCGAAGCCGATGTCCGGCACGCCGGTTTCGCACCACACCAGGTCGGCGTACGGTGCGTAGGCAACGCCGCGGCTGATGGCTTGCTCCAGGCCGTTCTTGACGCGGTAGAAGCCTTCTTGCGTGCGCTCGCCCGTCAGGAAAGGCTTGTCGTTGGCGTCGTGGTCGGACGTGATCAGGTTCGCGGCTTCCGCGTCGGTGCGGGCCAGAACGATGGTCGACACGCCCATGACGTCAGCAGCGAAACGTGCCGAGATCAGCTTCTCGCAGGCTTCCTGCGTCGGCACGAGCACCTTGCCGCCCATGTGACCGCACTTCTTGACGGCAGCCAGCTGGTCTTCGAAGTGCACGCCGGCAGCGCCCGACGCGATCATGTTCTTCATCAGCTCGAAAGCGTTCAGCACGCCGCCGAAGCCGGCTTCTGCGTCGGCCACGACCGGCAGGAAGTAGTCGATGAATTCCTTGTCGCCCGGGTTGATGCCACGGCCCCACTGGATTTCGTCAGCGCGCTTGAAGGTGTTGTTGATGCGACGGACCATCGTCGGCACCGAGTCGTAGGCGTACAGCGACTGGTCGGGGTACATCGTTTCCGAGGTGTTGCCGTCGGCGGCGACTTGCCAGCCCGACAGGTACACGGCTTCCAGGCCGGCCTTGGCCTGCTGCATGGCTTGGCCAGCAGAGATCGCGCCGAAGGCGTTCACGTAGCCCTTCTTGGCACCGCCGTTGATCTTGTCCCAGAGCTTTTCAGCGCCGCGCTTGGCCAGCGTGTGCTCGATGGGGAGCGAACCACGCAGGCGAACCACGTCGGCTGCGCTGTAGCCGCGCTTCACGCCCTTCCAGCGCGGGTTGGTGGCCCAGTCCTTTTCGAGGGCGGCAATTTGCTGTTCGCGGCTCAGTTGTTCGTTCAGGGTCTGGGGCATGGTCACTCCGTGAGGTTGATTGAAGGTTGGCGTTGCGGCCGTGGGGTTACTGTAATCCGATTGAGGACTCTTATGTCTTATAGAAGACATATTTTTGAGTCAACAAAATCAACAACTTATGGAGATATTTCTCAATGAGAAATTATTTTTCTCATATCGAGAAAAAATATTGCGGCGCAGCAGTTCGAGTTTTCGCGATGCGGAATCACTCTTTCGGTTGTGAAAACGAACGCGCTTCCGCCGCGATGTCCGCCGCATGCGCGATCCAGTCGCAGCCGTCGATCACGCGACGGCCCGCGATGCGCGTCGGATGGATCTCGTAGACCAGGCAGTCGATCGATTGCACGCCCACCGCCACGCGCACGCTGCGCCGGATGTACTCCCCCGAATCGTCGTCGGCCACTTCTTCGAGCCGGTCGAGTTCGCGCTCGACCTCCAGCGTGATGCGGTAGACCTCGCCCTTCACGCGCCCTGCCCCGCCAAGCACCACGCCCGGGTACGCACCCAGGTCGTACAGCGTGCCAGCGATGAAGGCCTCGCCGACGAACACCGGCGCCGGCCGGTAGCGCGCGATGTCGTTGCGCCCGCCGCGCCGCAGCGTGCCGTAGACAAGAACGTGGGGCATCATCGAATCCATCCGATCAACAACCAGCGCCCAGTCTATTGAACCCCGCCGCTTCCACCTCCGGCCGCCTCGTGGCCTACGGCTGCCTGGCCTTGAGCATGTCGCTCGTCGGCATCTACGTCGCCCTCTCCAAGCCGCTGGTGGCCGCCTTCCCGGTGCTGCTGCTGGCCTGGTTGCGCTTCGGCATCGCGGCGCTCGCCATGCCGCATTGGCTCCAGCCCGCGCCCGACGAGCCGCCCATGAGCGCACGCACGCGCGGGCTCGTCTTCCTCGAGTCCTTCCTCGGCAACTTCCTGTTCTCGATCTGCATGCTGTTCGGCGTGAGCCTCACGAGCGCCGTGTCTGCGGGCGTGATCATGGCGTCGATCCCCGCCGTGGTCGCTGTGGCCAGCTGGCTCTTCCTGCGCGAGCGCATCACGGTGCGCATCGGCCTGGCCATTGCCTGCGCGGCACTGGGCATCGGCCTGCTCGCGTTCACGCCGACGCATGCACCGACCGCCACCGGCAGCGCGGCCGGTGCGCCGTCGATGCCCTGGCTGGGCAACCTGCTCGTGTTCTGCGCGGTGCTCTGCGAGGCCGCCTACGCGGTGATCGGCAAGTCGCTCACCGGCAAGCTGGGGCCCAAGCGCATCGCGTCGCTCATCAACCTGTGGGGCTTCGTGCTGTCGATGCCCTTCGGCATCTGGTTCGCGCTGCAGTTCGACTTCACCGCCGTGCGCTTCGGCACCTGGGCGCTGCTGGTCGCCTACGCACTGGCCGCCAGCATCTGGACCGTGTGGCTGTGGATGACCGGACTTCGCCACGTACCAGCGGCACAAGCGGGTGTCTTCACTGTGCTGCTGCCCGTCAGCGCGGCCCTCGTGGGCGTGCTCGTGCTCGGGGAAAACCTCACTTCGCCGCAGCTGCTTGCCTTCGCGATCGCCCTCGTGGGCGTGGTGCTGGCGACGTGGCCGGGGCGACGAACGTGAACAACGTCCCTTCTCCCCTCTGAAAAAACAACAGCTCCCAATGAAAAAAGCGCTTTTTCCCTTGGAAACGCGTTTTTTCTCATTTAGCATCCGCATTGCCACTGGAGACGCAAGTTTTTCATTGGTGAACGTTCAACCAAAAAAGGAAATCAACCATGGCAACTGCAAAGAAGGCTCCGGCCAAGAAAGCTCCGGCAAAGAAGGCCGCTCCCGCAAAGAAGGCTGCGGCTCCTGCAAAGAAGGCCGCACCGGCCAAGAAGGCAGCGGCGCCCGCCAAGAAGGCTGCTCCTGCAAAGAAGGCTGCACCGGCGAAGAAGGCTCCTGCAAAGAAGGCCGCTCCCGCCAAGAAGCGCACCCCCAACGCTGCGTTCATGAAGGCCCTGACCCCCAGCCCGGCTCTGGCCGCTGTGGTCGGTTCGACGCCTCTGCCGCGCACCGCTGTGGTGAGCAAGCTGTGGGACTACATCAAGAAGAACAACCTGCAAGACAAGGCCAACAAGCGCAACATCAACGCCGACGCCAAGCTGAAGGAAATCTTCGGCAAGGCCCAGGTTTCGATGTTCGAACTGGCTGCGCTGATTGGCAAACACGTCAAGTAAGCGTTCGGGGGCCTCGTGCTCCTGAGTCAAAAAGCCCGCGTCATGCGGGCTTTTTTTTCGCCTGCAGCAAACCCTCGCCCGCCTCGAAGAAGCGCGCGGGCGTGCAGCCGAAGTGCTTGCGGAAGGCCTCGATGAAGGCACTCACCGAGCTGTAGCCCACCGTCAGCGCCGCCGCCGTCACCGGCTCGCGCAGGCTCAGCAGTTCCACCGCCTTCAGCAGGCGCGCCTGCTGGCGCCATTGCGTGAAGCTCAGCCCGGTCTCGGCAGCGAAGCGGCGCGTGAGCGTGCGACGGGCCATGCCGATGCGATCGGCCCAGTCGTCGATGCCGTCGGCCAGTGCCGGATCGTCCGCCAGCGCACGCGCCATCGCCACCAGCCGCGGGTCCTGCGGCATGGGCAGGTGCAGCGACTCGCGCCCGCCGGCCGCCAGCTCGTCGACCAGCACGCCCACCAATCGCGCGCGGCGGGGCTCCAGCAGTGCGTCGGAGGGCGCCAGCGACATCAGCCGCGCCACCAGCTCTCGCACCAGTGGCGTGGCGGCAAAGACATGCGGCCCCTCCGGCAAGGCCTGCGCCACCGACGCATCGATGTGCAGGTGCCATCCCGCCGTGGCCCCGAAGCTTTGCGCGGCATGGGCGCAGCGCGGCGCGATCCAGCCGATCCATCCCGGCGGCTGCACCCAGCGCCCTGCGGGCGTCTCGATGACCTGCAGGCCTTCGCGCAGCGCGAACAGCTGGCCGGTCTCGTGTGCGTGGCAGCCCGTGACGCGCGGTGCCTCATGCGCGTAGCGCCAGAGCGTGGCAGGCGATTCAGCCGCCATGACTGGCCCGCACGCGGTATCGATTGGCCCCGCGCCGCAAGCCGGGGACCGCCCCGCTGCCTAGCATCGAAGGCATCTCCACCAAGGAATCCCCATGAAAGCGCAAGACATCATTCCCGACGGACAGGACTTCACCGTCATCGACGGCCACACCGTGCGCAAGGGCTCGGTCGGCGCCTTCCTCGCCAATGCGCGCGTGCTCGAAGACCCGAACGCCACGGCCGACGAACGCCGCATCGCCCGCGACGACCTCGCGGCGCTGATCCCCACGCTCGATGCGCTCGGCCTGTTCGACGTCTTCGAACTGCGCTCGCCCGCGCTGCGCGACGAGGTGGCCCGCCATCGCGTGACGCTCAGCCCTGCGCCTGCTGCTTCGCCGCGCGCGTGATCGACGCCAGCGTGCCGCGCGTGGTGATCACCTCGGGGTCGAGCGGGATCTCGATCAGCGTGCCGGTGTCGGCCGCCAGCGCGCGCAGCAGCGCGGCTTCGAACTGCGCCGTCTCGGTGACGCGCTCGGCCGCGTAGCCGTAGGCGCGCGCCAGGCCGCAGAAGTCGGGGTTGCGCAGCGCGGTGCCGCTGGTGCGCTCGGGGTACTCGCGCTCCTGGTGCATGCGGATCGTGCCGAACATGCCGTTGTTGAGCAGCACGACGATGCTCTTGCCGCCGTGCTGCGAGGCCGTTGCCAGCTCCTGCCCGTTCATCAGGAAGTCGCCGTCGCCCGCGATGGTGAAGGCCACGCGCCCGGTGGCGATGCTCGCGGCAATGCCCGCCGGCACGCCGTAGCCCATCGCCCCGCTGGTGGGTGCCAGCTGCGTCTTGGCGCCCTTGGCGAGCCCGTGGTAGCGGAAGTAGCGGTGCACCCAGCTCGCGAAGTTGCCGGCGCCGTTGGTGATGGCCGCATCCGCCGGCAGGTGCTTTTGCAGCAGCGCCACCACGGCCGCCATATCGACCGCGCCGCGCGGCGTCTTGGCCGGCATGCCGGCGAGCGCCTGCGGCTGCAGCCAGGCTTCGTAGTCGGCGTGCAGCTGCTGCGTCCAGGCTTCCCATGGCAGCGAGGGCGGCGCGCTCAGCACCTCGAGGCTGCGCGCCGCGGCGCTCATGCCGGCGTTGATCGCCAGGTCGGCCTGGTAGACGCGGTTCAGCTCCTCGGCGCTCGCATGGATGTGCACCAGCGTCTGCTTGGCCTTCGGTGCTTCGAGCAGCGTGTAGCCGCCGGTCGTCATCTCGCCCAGGCGCGGGCCGATGGCCAGCACCAGGTCGGCGTCCTTCACGTGCTGCGCGAGCTTCGGGTTGATGGCGATGCCGACGTCGCCCGCGTACTGCGGGTGGTGGTTGTCGAAGGTGTCCTGGAAGCGGAAGGCGTTTGCCACCGGCAGGCGCCAGTTCTCGGCGAAGCGCTGCAGCGCCTGCGCAGCCTGCGGCGTCCAGCCCCCGCCGCCGGCGATCAGCAGCGGGCGCTGCGCCTTCAGCAGCAGCTCGCGCAGCGTGCGCAGCGCGCCCGGGTCGCTCCACGGCTGGACCGCCTCCACGCGCGCCAGCGGCCGCGCCGCCGTCTCGGTGCGCAGCATGTCCTCGGGCAGCACCAGCACGACCGGGCCCGGGCGGCCGTTCATCGCGGTGGCGAAGGCGCGCGCGATGTACTCGGGAATGCGGTCGGCGTCGTCGATGCGCTCCACGCGCTTGGCAAAGCCCTTGGTGCTCGGCCCGAAGAAGCTGGCGTAGTCCACCTCCTGGAAGGCCTCGCGGTCGCGGAAGTCGCTGCCGACGTCGCCCACGAACAGCACCATCGGCGTCGAGTCCTGGAACGCGTTGTGCACGCCGATCGAGGCATTGGTCGCGCCCGGCCCGCGCGTCACGAAGCACACGCCCGGGCGCCCCGTGAGCTTGCCGTGCGCCTCGGCCATGAAGGCCGCGCCGCCCTCCTGCCGGTTCACCACGAAGCGTGCGCGTTCGCGGTACGCATGGAAGCCATCGAGCACCGCCAGGAAGCTCTCGCCCGGCACGCCGAAGGCGAGTTGCATGCCTTGTTCGACCAGGCACTCGACGATCAGGTGGCCCGCGGGTTGTGATGTACTCATGGAAAGTTCGAACCTCAGTTGCAAATGTCTCCGGCGATTATGTGTGCCTGCCTTCCACGCCTTGTCTTAATTCCCCAATTGGTTAAATTCGCGTCATGAAGGCCCCCAAGGACTCTTTGCCCGAAACGCTCGAGCCGCGCTCGCGCGACGCCGACCGCTCGCAGCTGGCCATCCTCGCGTCGGCGCGCGACGAGTTCGCCGCGCGCGGCCTGGCCGGTGCGCGCATGGACAGCATCGCCGAGCGCGCGGGCCTGAACAAGCGCCTCATCTACTACTACTTCGGCAGCAAGGACGACCTGTTCCTGGCCGTGCTGGAGCGCGTGTACGCCGACATCCGCGCCGCCGAGCAGCGCCTGCACCTGGACGAGATCGAGCCCGTCGAGGCGATCCGCCAGCTGGTGTCCTTCACCTGGCACTACTACCTGGAGCACCCCGAGTTCATCACGCTGCTCAACAGCGAGAACCTGCACGGCGCAGCGCACCTGAAGCGCTCCGACCGCATCCAGGAGATGAACTCGCCGCTGGTGCAGCTGCTCGACACCGTGCTGGAGCGCGGCAAGAAGGACAACCTCTTTCGCGCCGGCGTCGACCCGGTGCAGCTGTACATCTCGATCGCCTCGCTGTGCTACTTCTACCTCTCGAACAACCACACGCTGTCGGCCATCTTCGGGCGTGACCTGCGTGCCCCCAAGGCGATGGCGCAACGCCTCTCGCACATGACCGATCTCGTGCTGGGCTACGTCCTGCACTGAGCCTTCGGGCGCTGCAGACGCCCTTTTCCACGCCCTCGGGTTTTCACCAAGCAGCGTCGGTTGACGCTGCGGCGCAGCCGTTCCTACAATTCACTAATTCACTCAATGGTGAATTGATGACTCAAGAACTGCGGCCCGACCGCGCGGAGACAACCTTGAAGCAACTTGCACGCACCACCCTCCTGGCCTCGCTGACCTGCCTGGCCGCCCTGCTGCCAGGCCTGGCGACCGCGCAGAACGGCTACCCCACCAAGCCGATCCGCGTGATCGTTCCCTTCGCCGCCGGCAGCACGACGGACATCATTGCCCGCGCCATCGCCGACAAGATGGGCGCCAGCATGGGCCAGGCACTGATCATCGAGAACCGCGGCGGCGCCAGCGGCACCATCGGCCAGCAGGCGGTGGCCACGGCCGCGCCCGATGGCTACACGGTGATGATCCATTCGTCGTCGCACACGGTCAGCCCGTCGACCTTCGCCAAACTGCCCTTCGATACGGTGCACGACTTCGCGGGCGTCACGCCGATCTCGTCGCTGCCCAACGCGCTGGTCATCTCGCCCAGCAAGAACATCAAGACCCTGCCGCAGCTGCTGGCCGCCGCGCGCGCCAAGCCCGGCAGCATGAACTTCGCCTCGGCCGGCCAGGGCAGCGCCACGCACCTGAACGCCGAGAAGTTCAAGATGGCCGCGAAGATCGACGCGACCAACATCCCGTTCAAGGGATCGGGTGAGGCCGTCACCGAAGTGCTGTCGGGCCGCGTCGACTACTACTTCTCGCCCATCGCGCCCGTCATCGGCCAGATCAAGGAAGGCCAGCTGCTCGCACTGGCCGTGGGCTCGCCCAAACGCGCCGCCGCCCTGCCCGACGTGCCCACCACCACGGAGGCCGGTGTGCCCGGCTCCGAGTTCAACTTCTGGATCGGCATGATGGCGCCCGCCAAGACGCCGCGCGACATCGTCAACCGCCTGCACGACGAAGTGGTCAAGGCCTTGGCCACGCCCGAGGTGAAGGAGCGCTTCCTCAAGTTGGGCGCCGACGCCTGGACGCTCAAGCCCGAGCAGTTCGACGCCTACATCAAGGACGAGATCACCAGCAACGCGCAGCTCGTGAAGGCCGCCGGCCTCGCGGTCCAGCAGTAACAGCAGACACGCCGAGGTCTCACGCCGCGTCGTGCACGCGGGGCAGCCCGGCCTGCCCCGGCGTTGCCACGCGCCACGCCGATCGAAGCCCCTTTCTCTTTTCCCCTGCATCTCCCCAAGGAACCCACGATGGCCACCCAACGTCTCGGAATCATCATGCACGGCGTCACCGGACGCATGGGCATGAACCAGCACCTGATCCGCTCCATCTGCGCCATCCGCGCCCAGGGCGGCGTGACGCTGTCGAACGGCGACAAGGTCATGCCCGACCCGATTCTCATCGGCCGCAACGCCGAGAAGATGGAAGCACTCGCCAAGACCCACAACATCGCGCGCTGGGGCACTGACCTCGACCAGGCGCTCGCGAACAAGGACGACACCGTCTTCTTTGACGCCGGCACCACGCAGATGCGCCCCACGCTGCTGGCCAAGGCCATCCGCGCCGGCAAGCACGTGTACTGCGAGAAGCCGATCGCCACCAACCTCAACGAAGCCGTCGAGATCGCCCGCCTGGCCGACGAAGCCGGCAAGGCCACGGGCCTCAAGCACGGCGCGGTGCAGGACAAGCTCTTCCTGCCCGGCCTGCGCAAGCTCGACATGCTGCGCCGCGCGGGCTTCTTCGGCCGCATGCTCAGCGTGCGCCTGGAGTTCGGCTACTGGGTGTTCGAGGGCGACCTGCAGCCCATCCAGCGCCCGAGCTGGAACTACCGCAAGGAAGACGGCGGCGGCATGATCCTGGACATGATGTGCCACTGGCGCTACGTGCTGGACAACCTGTTCGGCGAGGTGAAGTCGGTGTCGTGCATCGGTGCCACCCACATCCCCACGCGCTGGGACGAAGCCGGCAAGCCCTACGAGGCCACCGCCGACGACGCGGCCTACGCCACCTGCGAACTCACGGGCCACAACGGTGAGCCGGTGATCGCGCAGCTCAACATGAGCTGGGCCACGCGCGTGCGCCGCGACGACCTCGTGACCTTCCACGTCGACGGCACCGACGGCTCGGCCGTGGCGGGCCTGTCCAGCTGCCGCGCCCAGTCGCGCGTGGCCACGCCGCGCCCGGTGTGGAACCCCGACGAGAAGCAGACGATGAACTTCTTCGACCAGTGGCAGGAGATTCCGGACTCGCAGGTCTACGACAACGGCTTCAAGATCCAGTGGGAACATTTCATCCGCCACGTGGTGGAAGACGCACCCTACAAGTGGACGCTGCCCGAAGGCGCCAAGGGCGTGCAGCTGGTCGAGGCCGCGCTCGCGTCCTGGCAGGAGCGCCGCTGGATCGACGTGCCGCAGCTGAAGGTCTGAGGAAGAAGACAAAGCCATGGCCCTGTCGCTGACCCTTCCCACCGCGAGCGGCGCGCTCGCGCCCTACGCCCTGCGCGGCACCGCGCCGGTGAAGCCCGACGCGGGCGTCAAGTTCAACCGCATCGCCTATTCGGCCGCCCACGTCGTGGCCGACCCGCTCGCCGCCATCGACCCGTGGCTGCAATGCGCGGTCGACTGGGACACCACCATCGCCTACCGCCGCCATTTGTTCTCACTGGGCCTGGGCGTGGCCGAAGCGATGGACACCGCGCAGCGCGGCATGGGCCTCGATTGGCCCACGTCGCTCGAACTGATCCGCCGATCGCTCGATGCAGCCAAGGACGTGCCGGGCGCGCTCGTCGCCTCGGGCTGCGGCACCGACCACCTGAACATCGACGACGTGAAGAGCGTCGACGACGTGATCCGCGGCTACGAGGAGCAGATGGCCGCCATCGAGGCGCTCGGCGGCAAGCTGATCGTGATGGCGAGCCGTGCGTTGGCCCGCGTGGCAAAAAGCCCCGCCGACTACGAGCGCGTGTACGACCGCATCCTGAGCCAGGCGAAGCAGCCCGTGGTGCTGCACTGGCTGGGCGACATGTTCGACCCGGCGCTCGCAGGTTACTGGGGCACGAAGGATGTCGACGCAGCGATGGACACCGCCGTCGGCATCATCGCGGCGCAGCCCGAAAAGGTCGATGGCATCAAGATCTCGCTGCTCGACAAGGACAAGGAGATCGCCATGCGCCGCCGCCTGCCGAAGGGTGTGCGCATGTACACGGGCGACGACTTCAACTACGCCGAACTGATCGCCGGCGACGGCTTCGGCAGCGAGCCGACGCACGGCAAGAGCGATGCGCTGCTGGGCATCTTCGACGCCATCGCGCCGGCTGCGAGTGCCGCGCTCGGCGCACTGGCGCAAGGCAACAGCGAGAAGTTCCACGCGATCCTCGGCCCCACGGTGCCGCTGTCGCGCCACATCTTTGCGGCGCCCACGCGCTTCTACAAGACGGGCGTGGTGTTCATGGCCTGGCTCAACGGCCACCAGAAGCACTTCACGATGGTGGGCGGCCAGCAGAGCACGCGCTCGCTGCAGCACTTCGCTGAACTCTTCCGTCTCGCGGATGCGGCCAACCTGCTGGAGCAGCCCGAGCTTGCGGTGCGGCGCATGAAGACATTGCTGGCCTTGCACGGCGTGGAAGGCTGAGCGAACCCATGCGCGATTTCTCGCAGAACCACGACTGGCTGTCGATCAACACGGCGACCATCCGCAAGCAGTCGGGCGCCGAGGTGCCGCTGGACCGCCTCATCGACCAGTGCGCCGAACGCGGCATCCGCGCCATCAGCCCGTGGCGCGACCAGGTCGCGGCCGTCGGGCTCGACAAGGTGGCCAGGCAGTTGAAGGCGCACGGCATCGGCCTCTCGGGCTACTGCCGCGGCGGCTTCTTCCCCGCGCCCGATGCGGCAGGCCTGAAGGCCGCGCTCGACGACAACCGTCGCGCCATCGACGAGGCCAAGACGCTCGACGCGCCCTGCCTCGTGCTGGTCGTCGGCGCCCTGCCCGGCGCGCTCGACGGCAAGGCGGCGTACAAGGACATCGCCCGCGCGCGCAACGAGGTGCGCGACGGCATTGCCGCCTCGCTCGAGTACGCGCGCGAGGTCGGCATGCCGCTGGCCATCGAGCCCCTGCACCCGATGCAGGCGGCCGACCGCGCGTGCATCAACACGCTCGAGCATGCGCTCGACCTGTGCGACGAACTCGATGCGGGCAAGACCGGCATGCTCGGCGTGGCGCTCGACATTTACCACGTGTGGTGGGACCCGAAGCTGCAGCAGCAGATCGCGCGCGCCGGTCGCGAGCGGCTGCTGGCGTACCACGTCTGCGACTGGCTCACGCCGACGCGCGACCTGCTCTCCGATCGCGGGATGATGGGTGACGGGGTTGTCGAATTGAAGAAGATTCGCGGGTGGGTCGAAGACGCAGGGTTTGCGGGGTTCAGCGAGGTCGAGATCTTTTCGAACCTGGACTGGTGGCAACGGACTGGGGCCGAGACGCTCGACGTCTGCATCGAACGACACCGCAGCGCGGTCTGATCGATCCGGCCGAAGCGAAAGGCAGCCGCTTGTGCTGCAATCCGCAGCATGGCTGACCCCACCCTCGACGACCTGCGCCGCTACGCCGTCGCGCGCACCCTCCTCACGCTGACGACGCTGCCCGCCGCCATCCGCAAGCTCGGCTTCGTGCAGGCCGACCCGATCCGTGCGCCGGCGCGTGCGCAAGACCTCACGCTGCGCCACCGCGTGAAGGACTACCGCGCAGGCGATCTCGAAAGCCGCTACGCGCGGCTCGCGATCGAGGAAGACTGCCTCGTCAACTACGGCTTCCTGCCGCGCGAACACCTGGCGCTGATGCATCCGCGCGAGGCCAAGAAGGCTTGGGACGCGGACACGCGCCGCAAGGCCGCCGACGTGCTGGCCTATGTGCGCGAGCACGGGCCGGTGCATCCGCGCCAGGTCGAGCAGCACTTCGCGCATGGCCGCATCCAGAACTACTGGGGCGGCTCCAGCAACGCCACCACGCACCTGCTCGACGGCATGCACTACCGCGGCCTGCTGCGCGTGGTGCGGCGCGACAGTGGCACGCGGGTCTACGAAGCGGTGAGCCATCCGCCCGCCGACGACAGCCCCGCCGGGCGCGCGCAGCGTGCGGCGGCGCTCATCGAACTGGTGGTGCGCAAGTACGCGCCGCTGCCGGCCACGAGCCTGACCTACCTCGTGCGCCTGCTCGGCTATGGCGCGCCGCACCTGGCCGCGCAGACCCAGGCGGCGCTGCGGCTGGCGCGCGAGGAGCTGGCCAGTTGCCGCATCGACGGCACGACGTGGTACTGGCCCGCCGACGAGAACCCCGCCTCGCGCCGTCATGCGCCCGACGATGAGGTGCGGCTGCTCGCGCCCTTCGACCCGGTGGTGTGGGACCGCCGCCGCTTCGAGCTGCTGTGGGGCTGGACGTACAAGTTCGAGGCCTACACACCCGCGCCGAAGCGGCAGTTCGGCTACTACGCGCTGCCGATGCTGTGGCACGAGCGCGTGATCGGCTGGGCCAATGTGAGCGCGCCCGAAGGCCGCCTGCAGCCGGCCTTCGGTTATGCCGACGCGAAGAAGCCGCACGGCGCGGCCTTCCGCACGGGCCTCGACGAAGAACTGCACCGCATGACGCAGTTCCTCGCGGGCCGCTGACGCGGCCTTTTATAATCGCCCGCCTCAGCCAGCCGCCCGCGCCCGCCGCGAGCCCGCCAGCCGTCTTCGAAGGAACGAAGACGCAGCAGCCCGAGCGACGACAACCCCCGTCGTCGCCCCCGGCCACTGCCCCCACGACGCCGTAGACACACAACACCAGCCGGATGCGCTTTCCTTTCGGAATGCGCCACGGCACGCGCTCGTTCGTTTCCGTTTTTTTCGATCGCACCCGAGAAGCCATGGCGCGCCCGACCGCGCCGCAGCCACTCCCCCGCCCTAGACACACCTGACGCAGGACACAGGAGAAGCTGCACATGACACTCAAGAATCGTCGCCCCGGAACGCCGCGCACGCGGCGGGGCTATGCCACGCTCGCGGTCACCGCCGTGGCGCTCGCCGCCAGCGCACATGCCCACGCGCAAGAAACCGCCGCTGCCGAAACGCGGCAGGCGCTGCCCACCGTGACCGTCTCGGGCGATGCGGGTGAAACCGCCACCGGCCCCGTGACGGGCTTCGTCGCCAGGCGCGGCAGCACCGCCACCAAGACCGACACGCCGCTGATCGAGACGCCGCAGGCCATCTCGGTCGTCACGCGCGACCAGATCGAAGCCCAGGGCGCGCTCACCCTGCGCGAGACCACCAACTACACGGCCGGCGTGGTGTCGAGCTATTTCGACAGCCGCGTGGATTCGTTCAAGGCCCGCGGCGGCGACGCCGTGCAGTACCTCGACGGCCTGCAACGCACCTACGGCACCTACAACGCCAGCCGGCCCGACCCGTACATGCTGGAGCGCGTGGAGCTGCTGCGCGGCCCGTCGTCGGTGCTCTACGGCCAGGGCGGCATCGGCGGCGTGCTCAACCTCGTGTCGAAGCGCCCGCAGGCCGAGACGCAGCGCGAAGTGCAGCTGCAACTGGGCAACAACGCGCGCAAGCAGATCGCCGCCGATTTCACCGGCTCGCTCGACCCCGAGAGCAAGTGGATGTACCGCCTCGTGGCCGTGAACCGCGACAGCGGCACGCAGGTCGATCACGTGTCGGACGACCGCATCGCCATCGCGCCCTCGCTCACCTGGCGCCCGAACGCCGACACCTCGCTCACGCTGCAGGCGTCGTACCAGAAGGACAAGAGCGGCTCGCTGATCGGCTTTTTCCCGTGGCAGGGCACGCTGCTGCCTTCGCTGTACGGTCGCATTCCGACCTCGACCTTCACCGGCGAGCCGGGCTTCGACCGCTTCGACACGCGCAGCACCTCGCTGGGCTACCTGTTCAGCCACCGCCTCAACGACACCTGGACGGTGCGCCAGAACCTGCGCTCGACCGAGAGCAAGGTCTGGTACAACACCTCGTACACCAGCTTCACGGCCAACCGCCTCACGGGCCGTCCGGCGCGCCCGGTGTTCAATGCCGACCAGCGCACCATCGAGCGCGACCTGAGCAGCGACATCAACGGCGGCAAGATGCTGCTGCTCGACAACCAGGCCGAGGCGCACTTCAAGACCGGCGAGGTCGAGCACACGCTGCTGCTGGGCGCCGACTTCCAGCGCAACACCACCTCCAAGCTCTCGGGCCGCGGCCGTGCGGGCGCGCTCGACGTGTACGCGCCGGTGTACGGCAACTACACGGCCCCCACCAGCTACACGCGCGCACCCGAGGTGGTGCAGAAGCAGGCCGGCCTGTACGTGCAGGACCAGGTCAAGTACGGCCGCTGGATCGGCCTGCTGGGCCTGCGCCACGACAAGGCCACCACCGACACCGAAGGCCGCCCCGCCGCGGCGGCCGACGACAAGGCCACCACCAAGCGCGCCGGCCTGGTCTACCTGGCCGACGGCGGCTGGGCGCCGTACCTGAGCTATGCCGAGTCGTTCCTGCCGCTGGGCGGCGTCGACACGTCGAACAACCCCTTCAAGCCGCAGCGCGGCAAGCAGTGGGAAGCCGGCGTGAAGTGGGAGCCCGCGGGCCAGCGCACCTCGTTCATGGCGGCCGTGTACGACCTGCGCGACACCAACCGCAAGACCACCGACCCGACCAACCCGCTCAACAGCGTGCAGCTCGGCGAAGTGCACGTGAAGGGCCTGGAGCTCGAGTACAAGGGCAGCATCGCGCGCGACTGGGACTGGATCGCCTCGTACGCCTACACCGACGCACGCGTGTCGAAGAGCAACGGCTCCGACCTGGGCAAGCGCATCTCGGGCGTGCCCAAGCACACGGCCTCGGCCTGGGTGACCAAGCGCTTCTCGATCGGCGGCCTGCACGGCTTCTCGGCCGGCGGCGGCGTGCGCTACATGGGCAAGTCGTACGACGGCATGGACAACAACCCCGCGCCCGCGGTCACGCTGTTCGACGCGATGTTCGCGTGGGACAACGGCCCGCTGCGCCTGGCGCTCAACGTGGCCAATCTGACCGACAAGGTGCAGATCACCACCTGCCTGGCACGCGGCGACTGCTTCTACGGCCAGCGCCGTACCCTGACCGCGAGCGCGACGTACCGCTTCTGAAGCAAATCCCCGCGCGCTCGAAGGTCTGGCGCGCGGGCGACAACCGGCCCGGCGGCGTGCTTCTAGAATCGCGCCGTCGTCCGGTTCGCCGGACGGCAAGCGTTCTCAGGGCGGGGTGCAATTCCCCACCGGCGGTGATGGCAACGAAAGTTGCACAAGCCCGCGAGCGCCTCGGGCCTGCCACAGGTCCGAGGGTCAGCAGATTTCGGTGCGATTCCGAAGCCGACGGTCACAGTCCGGATGAAAGAGAGCGCGAAATGCGGGCATGCCCGCGCGCCTTGCTTTGCTCTTTTTTGGCAACCCGGCGCGCGAGCGGGCCTGTGGTTTCGTGCGCCCTGATTCAGGAAACCTGCTTTCAAGAGGCACACCATGAGTCAGATCAACGACCTTCCCCTTTCTGCCGTCACCGCGTCGGGCTCGCCGCGCGGCCAGCGCATCGCATTCGTCGAGGCGCAATGGCATTCCGACATCGTCCACCAGGCACGCGACGCCTTTCTCGAAGAGATGGCGCGGCTCGGCGTGGCGCGTGAGCTCATCGACATCTTCGATGTGCCCGGCGCCTTCGAGATTCCGCTGCACGCCAAGCGCCTGGCCAACTCGGGCAAGTACGCGGCCATCATCGGCTGCGCGCTGGTGGTGGACGGCGGCATCTACCGCCACGAGTTCGTCGCCAACACCGTCGTCAGCACGCTGATGTCGCTGCAGCTGGAGACCGACGTGCCGATCTTCTCGGCCGTGCTCACGCCGCACCATTTCCACGAGCACGTGGAGCACCGCAAGTACTTCCACCGCCACTTCGCGATCAAGGGCACGGAAGTGGCCGAAGCCTGCTTCAAGACGCTCGAGGCGCTGGACAAGGTCGACGCGCTGCTGGCCGCCTGAGCGGGTTGGCAAGAGGCGCACGCCTGCAGTAACCTGCGCGGATGGCCTTTCCATCCGCCCCGGCGGTCGCAGCAGCAGCCGCCGACCGCTACACCCTCTATGGGGCGCCCGGCTCGGGCGCCACGCCCATCCATGCCGCGCTGACGCTGATCGGCGCGCAGGTCGACACGGTAGACATCGCCCCCTGGGAGGGCGAGTCCGAACGCGAGCGGCTGACCGGCGTCAACCCGATGCAGCAGGTGCCCGCGCTCGTGCTGCCTTCGGGCGAAGTCATGACCGAGAGTGCGGCCATCCTCATCTGGCTGGGCGACCGCTACCCCGAGGCCGGGCTCAGCCCCGCGCCCGGCGACCCGCGCCGCGCGCAGTACCTGCGCTGGATGGTCTACCTGCCGGCCTCGATCTATTCGATGTTCTGGGTGCGCGACGAGCCCTCGCGCCTCGCTGCCGATGCCGCCGCGCAGGCCGTGATGCTCGAGCGCACGGCCGCGCGCATCGCGCACTGCTGGCACCTCATGGACACGCAGATCGACGAACCGTCGCCCTACCTGCTCGGCGACAAGCTCAGCATGCTCGACCTGTACGTGACCGTGGTGTCGCGCTGGACGCCGACCCGTCGGCGCTTCTACCGCGTGGCGCCGCGCATGGCGCGCGTGGTGCGGCGCGTGGACGCCGACCCGCGGCTGGCGGCGTTCTGGGCGGCGCGCTTTCCGTTCTCGATGGATGCGGACGAAGAGACAAGCTGAGGCCCGTTCTTCTCTTCTCATAATCGACGCCATGACCGCACGCACACCGACCACCGCCTACCCGATGACGATCTACCACAAGCCCAACTGCAGCACGTCGCGCAACGTGCTGGGCTTGATCCGCGAAAGCGGCGTGGAGCCCGAGATCGTCCTGTACCTGGAAACGCCGCCCTCGAAGAAGAAGCTGCGCGAACTGGCGAAGGCCATGGGCCTGACGGCGCGCGACCTGCTGCGCACCAAGGAAGCGCCCTACGAAGAACTGAAGCTGGCGGACGAGAAACTGACGGACGACCAGCTGTTCGACGCGATCGTCGAGCACCCGATCCTGCTGCAACGCCCGATCGTGGTGTCGCCGCGCGGCACGCTCATGTGCCGGCCGTGGGAACGCGTGCGCGAGATTCTTCCCGCTTAAATCGGTTGATCTTCGGGCTGCTGCGCCAGCCCCCACGCGACGTGCTCGCGCACCAGCTCGCTCGGATGTCCGGCGCGCGTGGCCAGCGCTTCCTTCGCACCGTCCTCGCCTGATCGCACCGCATTGCCCAGCGCCACCGCGATGTTGCGCAGCCAGCGCTCGTGGCCGATGCGGCGGATCGGGCTGCCTTCGGTGCGGCGCAGGAAATCTTCCTCGCTCCACGCGAACAGCTCGGCCAGCGTGCGGCCCGTGAGCCCTTCGCGCGCATCGAAGTCGGGCAACGTGCTCTTCTTCGCGAACTTGTTCCAGGGGCAGATCAGCTGGCAGTCGTCGCAGCCGTAGATGCGGTTGGCCATGAGCGGGCGCAGCTCCACCGGAATGGCGCCGGCGTGCTCGATCGTCAGGTACGAGATGCAGCGGCGCGCATCGAGCCGCTGCGGCGCGACGATGGCGCGCGTCGGGCACACGTCGATGCAGGCGCTGCAGCTGCCGCAGTGCGCGCTGACGGGCTCGCTCGGCGGCAGCGCCATGTCGACGTAGATTTCGCCCAGGAAGAACATCGAGCCCGCGTCGCGGTCGAGCACCAGCGTGTGCTTGCCGCGCCAGCCCTGGCCGCTGCGCGAGGCGAGTTCGGCCTCGAGCACCGGCGCCGAATCGGTGAAGGCGCGGTGGCCGAAGGGGCCGACCTCTTCGGCGATCTTCTCGGCCAGTTTGGCCAGGCGGTTGCGCAGCACCTTGTGATAGTCGCGGCCCCGCGCGTACAGCGACACGATGGCCTCGCCGGGCCGGCGCAGCCGGTCGAACTCGATGGCCTGCCACTCGGCGTCGGTGTCGCGCGGCAGGTAGTCCATGCGCGCGGTGATCACGCTCACCGTGCCCGGCACCAGCTCCGCCGGCCGCGCGCGGCGGGTGCCGTGCGTTGCCATGTATTGCATTTCTCCATGGAACCCATGGGCCAGCCATTGCATCAGACCGTCTTCGGCGCTCGACAGATCGACGCCCGCGATTCCGATTTGGGAGAATCCGAGTTCCCGGGCCAAGGCCTGAATACGAGCAACGAGTGGATGGCTGACGATCACTTGCCGATTGTAGAAACGCGCACCCTGCGCTGGCAGGGCGAAGACGACACCGACGCGCTGGCGCGCGCGCTCGCCGCATCGCCCGCGCTGCGCGACGCTTTCATCGCGCTGCAGGGCGACCTGGGCGCCGGCAAGACCACCTTCGTGCGCCACCTGCTGCGCGCGCTGGGCATCACCGGGCGCATCAAGAGCCCCACCTACGCGGTGGTCGAGCCGCACGAGGCGCCCGACGGGCTGGCCATCTACCACTTCGACTTCTACCGTTTCGCCGACCCGCGCGAATGGGACGACGCGGGCTTCCGCGACATCTTCGCGGGCCCGGGCCTCAAGCTGGCCGAGTGGCCGGAGAACGCCGCGGGGCGCACCCCACCTGCCGACCTAGCTATTAAAATAGAAGCAATGACCGACGACACCCGCAGCGTGACCCTCCTGGCGAACACCCCTCGCGGCAGCGATCTGCTGGCGTGCCTGGCCGCATGAAGGCGACCGGCCTGAAACGGCGCGTGCTGCTGCAAGGCGGCAGCATCGCGCTGATGCTCGGCGTGCACCAGATCGCGCGCGGCGCCAGCATCCTCGCCGTGCGCGTGTGGCCCGCCGCCGACTACACCCGCGTGACCATCGAGTCCGACGCCCGCCTCAACTCGCAGCAGCTCGTGGTCGGCAGCCCGCCCCGGCTGGCCGTGGACATCGAGGGCATCGACCTGAATACCGAGCTGCGCGACCTGGTCGGCAAGATCAAGCCCGGCGACCCGTACATCAATGGCCTGCGCATCGGGCAGAACGCACCGAAGGTGGTGCGCATCGTGTTCGACCTGAAGCAGACCGTGCGCCCGCAGGTGTTCTCGCTGGCGCCCGTGGCCGCCTACAAGCACCGGCTGGTGCTCGACCTGTACCCCGAGCAGGCCATCGACCCGATGGAAGCGCTGATCGCCGAGCGGCTGCGCGATGCGCCCAAGAACGGCAGCAGCACCGCCACCCCTCCCAGCAACGGCCCCGTCGTCGCC